>JANPEL010000242.1:0-5336 GCA_031431925.1 Gemmatimonadota bacterium
GTCACTATCTGAACTTCAGCCATCTCGAAGGCCTGCCGCTCAGCGTCGTGGCCGGGGAAACCGTGAAGCCATTGGCCCCGTACACGAAGGGCTCCGGTACTGTGGTGGCCTATGCGATTGATGCTTCGACCCTCAACGGCACCAACACCCGGGTGGGTACGATCACCTTCGACCTGGCCCAATACGACGCCCCAACCAACCTGTTCAACAGTTGCTCCGTGGGTGCAGACGAATTCGCTTGCTTCCCGCTCGTCATTACCGCCAGCTATGAGCCGCTCGCCGTCGGCGGCGTGGGTACCTCGCAGCAGATTTTCGGCTTCTTATGGTGGGCGGGCGCAGCGGCCCCTTACAACTACTGACCTCCCAAAAAAGAAACCTCCCGGCCAACCGGCCGGGCTGGCGATTTTCGAAGCCGGAAAACCGGCGGAGCGCCGACGCGTTTGTGGCCGAGTACCAGGCGTCGGCGGCGGCAGGCGGGATGCTCCGGGCCGGGATGGTGTTCACCATCGAGCCCGCGCTCCGGGTGCCCGAAGAGCAGATCTACATTCGGCTGGAGGACATGTTTCTGGTGACGGAAACCGGAATCGAGAACCTGTCCGGGTTCGTACCGGTCGACCCGGCGGCCATCGAACCGTTGATGAAGGAGCCGGGGGTGCTGCAGCGCTACCCCCGAGCGGGTAGCGCCATTCCCTGATTGGCCCTTACATCGACGGCGTGAACATGATGTGGGCCTTCGGGGTTCCCGGGGACATCAGCCACGGGTCATTGCCCTTGGGTTTTTCCGGCAGCCCGGTCGACGCCCCGGTCGCGTAGGGGATGTAGACGACGTACAACCGGTTCGCCCCGGTGATGGTGCCGGCTTTCGGATCGAGCGTCCCACCGAAGAGTTGATAGAGGGCGGCCGGGCCGCTCGGGAGCTTGAGAGTTCCCGCCTTGGCCTCGGCGAATCGCACCGTGTCCACTTGAGTGGACGGCGTGCCCCCCGCCCTGAGTTCCCGCCCCCGAGCCATGAACGGCTCCATCGACTCGTGGTAGCACGAGACGTGGAACGCTTTCTCTTTCGGGTATTGGGCCAAGCAGACCATCCCGCTCCCGGCTCGAAGCTCGACGAACTTGCCCGCCGCGTCGTAACCGATGACCCGGGCGCTCGCCCGAAAGCTCTCCGGCAGCGGCAGCACGGCCGCCATCACCTGTTCCTCCTTAGGCGGAATCGGCGCTTGAGCCACCGCCGGCAGGGCTCCGGCAACCATCGTCAGGACCAGCAGGCTCTGGAATCGCATGTTCGTTTCTCCGAAGTCGGTCAGGTTGGAACACGGCTGCAAGCTACCGCCAGCCAGGCCCAATCGCTACCCGGAGCACCATGCTTGCGGATGTCGAAACAGAGGCCCATACTCTCGCATGCCACTTCATTTGCTTGCCCTGGTCGTGGTCGCCCAACAGCCGACCCACCCTACCCCCGACTCGCTGCCGAAGCCGGTCCCCGCCGAGTCGTCGGTGGTCACGCCCCATACGGTCACGATCGATGGTCAGGTCATCCGGTATTCCGCCCGGGCCGGCACCCTGCTGGTCCGGAACGATTCGGCCGCCGCCATCGGGAGCTTCTTCTACGTGGCCTACACCCGGGACGGCGCCGACCTCCGGAAGCGGCCCGTCACCTTCGTCTTCAACGGCGGCCCGGGCTCCTCGTCGGTCTGGCTCCACTTGGGTTCCTTTGCCCCGGTGAAGGTCGAGACCAACGCCCCGTCCTTTACGCCGCCGCCACCCTACACGGTCAGCGACAATCCCCACTCGTTGATCGACCGGACCGACCTCGTCTTCATCGACGCCATGGGGACCGGCTTCAGCCGGATCGTCGGGAAGGGGCAACCCAAGGATTTCTTCGGCGTCGACCCCGACATCAAGGCCTTCGGCGACTTCATCGTCCGCTACATCACGCTCCACAACCGGTGGAACTCGCCGAAGTACCTCCTCGGCGAATCCTACGGCACCACTCGCGCCGCGGGGCTGGCCAATGCGCTCCAAGGCCGCGGTGTCGCGATGAACGGATTGGTGCTGGTGTCCTCATGGCTCAACGCATTCGTCGATTTCGGGAGCCCGCCGAACAGCCTCGAGATCACTTACCAACTCTATCTTCCCACCATGGCGGCGAGCGCCTGGTACCACAACAAACTCCCGGCGCCGCGGCCGGCCAGCCTCCCGGCGTTCCTGGAGCAGGTCAAGGAATTTGCCCTCGGTGAGTATCAGCAAGCGCTCTCAAAGGGTTCCCGCCTGAGCGACGCCGAGCGCACCAGCGTCGTCGCCAAACTGCATGCGTATACCGGGCTTTCGGAGGATTTTCTGAAGCGGGCCCGGCTCCGGGTCACACCCGACCGGTTCCAAAAAGAGCTGCTCCGGGCCGACCAGCGGACCGCCGGCCGGCTCGACGCCCGTTTCGTCGGGATCGATCACGACGCCGCCGGCGAATCACCCGAGTATGACGCGTCCGATGTGGCCATCGGCCCGGCCTTCACGGCGGCCTTCAACAGCTACATCAGCTCGGAGCTCCGCTACGACGGCGGCTCGACCTACCTGACATCGAACTATCCCCTCGTCGGTGCTGACTGGGACGACCGCCACCGAGTGGGTGGCCGGCGCTACCCCATGGCCGATGTGTCGGAAGACCTCCGCGAAGTTATGACCAAGAATCCCCACCTCCGGGTCTTCTCGGCCAGTGGATACTACGATTTCGCCACCCCGTTCTTCGAGACCGACTACACCTTGCAGCACATGGGGCTCGATCCGTCGCTGGAGAAGAACATTTCCTACGGCTACTACGAATCCGGCCACATGATCTACTTGCACCAGCCGGCGTTGGTCCAGATGAAGAAGGACCTGGCGAAGTTCTACGACGCGGGGCGGTGATGACCGAATTCCACGGCTTTACCCCAGCAGCCCAACGGTTTTTCCGGAGCCTCGAACGCAACAACAACAAACCCTGGTTCGAGGCCAACCGGACCATCTATGAGACAGCCGTCCGCGACCCGCTCCGCGCCTTGGTCGAGGAACTCGACTCGGCGTTCGGCACCATCGCCCCGGAGATCATCGGCGACCCGAAGCGGTCGCTGTTCCGAATCAACCGAGACATCCGGTTTTCTAAAGACAAGTCACCCTACAAGACCAACGCCGGGTGCTGGTTCTACCACCAAAATGCCGGACGCGGCGTCGGCCAGGAGGCCGACGATGGCGGAGCGGGTTTCTACTTCCACATCGCTGGGAAGACGGCGTTCGTCGCCGGCGGCATTTGGATGCCCTCCCGCCAATCGCTCGGCAAACTCCGCGATCGGCTGGCCGAGGAGTGGCAGGCCTTCGGCCGGATGGTCGAGGCCCCCGCGTTTCGGCGCCGGTTCGGCCGGTTCGAGTCGGAGGCCATGCTCACCCGGGTACCTCGGGGCTATGCCCCCGATCATCCGGCCGCGACATGGCTCCGGTTTCAGTCGTTTACCGCCAGCCGCACCCTGCCCGGCACGGATTTGCTGAGCCCGAAACTGGTCGGCAAAGTGGCCCGTGATTTCGAGGCGTTGGTTCCCTTGGTCCGGTGGATCAATGCGTCACTCGGTTTCCGGCCTGCCGCTCACGGCCGCCTGATCTAACCCCCGAGGCCGTTTTGGCGTAGGTTCTCCCCGACGACTTCATCCGGGGATTCCATGAGAATTGCCTTGAGACTGGCGCTGGCCGCAGTCACGGTTGGTTTGACGTCGTGCGGTGGGGGACCTTCGGAGCCCCCGCCGCCGCCACCCCCGCCGCCGCCGACCATTGCGGTGACCCCCCCGACCCTCAATCTCACCGTGGGACAGACCGGTCAGCTGGCCGCCTCGGTCACTGGTTCGACCGCATCGGTATCGTGGGCCACATCCGCCGCCGCGGTGGCCACGGTCGACCAAACCGGCTTGGTCACCGCCGTCACGCCGGGTACGGCCACCATTACCGCGAGCCTCGCGAACCAACCCAATGTATCGGCAACCGCAGCCGTCACGGCCACCGCGCCCCCGGTAACCATCGGATTGGCTGGCGTCACCCAGAATGGCACCCCCGTCACGCTGACGAGCGTGCAGAAAACGGTCTCATTCGACATTGATCTGAGTGTACCGGCCGGCTTCAATGGTGCGGCTCAGGTGCTGCTCGGCGGGCAGGTCGCCGGCCAGCTCCCCATCGTCAACGGATCGCCGGTCGGCATTGGCCTGGCCCCCGGCAGGTCGGAAACCGGCCTCGGAAGGCACTCGATCCAGGTGCCCACAACCCCGATCTCGATCGTCGGAAGCGACCTGATCGAGCGGTTCCCGAACGGATCGGTCCAGAGCGTGCTCCAGGTCATCACCAGCCAGCAGGCGGTGGTGGCATCCCAGAACGGGCCGACGCTCGGACTCAACAACCAGACCCAATTGGTCCTCATCAACGGATCCTACGTCGGCCCGACCGGGGTCCGCGGCATCCGAACCTACGGCTCCTCGCTCGACCTCCGGCTCGGCAGCGCCAACTACGGCCGGGGGGATATCACCCGAATCTCCAGTGCGGAAATCAGCCGGATCGAGGTACTGAACGGCCAGGCCGGTACCACGATCTTCGGGGCCGACGCGATCGCCGGCGTCGTCAACATCATCCTCAATGAGAACACCGCGCCGAGCGCCGGCGGCTTGTTCCGGATCGGCGAAGGCCGGTTTGGCCTCACCAAAGCAAGCGCGACAACCTCGGAAGGCACCTTCCTCGTCGACATCCTCAACAACGATCCACTGGCCGGCCTCAACCTGCCCCGGGCGTATTGGGATCTCGACCTGCTTCCTCCCCTGATACCCCAGGTGACCTTCGAGACCGGGTCGTCCACGGCCTGGCTCAACCAGAATCAGTTGCTGGCGGATCGAGTCAGGGGGCTCGGCGTGACCTGGACCGGCTCGGCCCCGACGGTGACCGACGAGGGTGTGGGTGGAGTCGACTGTTCCTTCCGGTACGGAATCAATACCTCGAACTTCCTGACCAATCCGATCACCAAGGGCGGCGATATCGGTTCAGAGACCGCCTCGCCCAACCTCTACTTTCGCCTCTACTGCAAAGATGCGCTCAACCGGGAAGCGTTCCGCCAAGTCACCAACGGCCTGAATACGAGCTACCAGCAGGTCGGACTGGATTTCACCCTCCCGGTGCTCGGGTTTCAGGACAATCGGGGCCTCGAACTCGGCATTCAGGACCGGAGCATCAACCCATCTGCAACAACACCCTTCCTGTTCTCGGGGACAGATGCACGAAGCGGGCACCCGGCCACCGATCGGTAACTGTAACAGACCCTCCGCGGGTTCGACGCGGCA
>JANPEL010000243.1:0-15925 GCA_031431925.1 Gemmatimonadota bacterium
GGTCATCTGCCGACCGTTCAGTTTCCCGACCTCGAAATCGTGACTCGACCCGCTAATACGCAATCACCCCCGATGTTTGCAGTAGTCGCCCCGCTAACAAACGGTATGGTTAGCGGGGCGTCCAGCATCCGGGCGGCGCGGGGGTTAGGGCCTGGGGATCCCCCGGCGGCCGTGTAATCGGGCACCAGGGTGCGCCTCGGTGCCAAGTGCGGGCTTGACCAACGGCGCTTTCGGGCGGAGTCTTGTGGACGCAGTCCGCCCCCGTCCTCCCTCCTGGGAGCCCCAATGCCCGCCGCGCCCCGCCCATCGACCATCATCGTCACCGGCGACCTCACCGCCGACTGGCACATTGCCCTCGCCCGCCGAGGCGATGGCCGGGGAACCTCGGCCTGGACCGCCGAAGATGCCGTCAGCGTGTACGGGTGCCCGGGTGGCGCAGCGCTGCTGGCAGATCTGGTTCGCGCGCTCGTCGCCCGGCGTGGCCCCCGGGGCGGCAAGCGCTGGAGGGTGGCCAGCCCGCCCTTCGAGACCGACGGCCTTACCCCCCGAACCCCCGGCCTGACCCACTCGTTCGCGACCTGGGGTGTCTTCACCAAAGTCGGTGCAGTCACTGAAGCCGACAAAGAACCCCGCTGGCGGGTCCGGGACTTTCTGGGGCTCGATCGCCTGAGCGCTGCCGACGGTGCGCCACCCGCCTGGAAGCGGGTCAAGGCCGACGAACCTCGGCCCGATATCCTGGTCCTCGACGACGCCAACCTCGGCTTCCGGGATACCGACGCACTATGGCCCGCGGCGCTCGGCAAGGGTGGCAGGCCCGGGCACATCGTACTCAAGATGGCCGGCCCCACCGCCCAGGGCCCCCTCTGGGATCGACTGATCGGACGATTCGCCGCCCGACTCACCGTGATCGTTCCGATCAGCGACCTCCGGCAAGAGGCGGTGACGATCTCGCAGGGCCTTTCCTGGGAGGTCACCGCCACCGACCTGGTTCGAGAACTGGCAACCAATCCCGCGATCTCCGGTCTTGCCGCCGCCGCCAATCTGATCGTGTCGTTCGGACCAGACGGCGCTCTGATCCGCCGCTCAAACCGGGGCGGGGAGCCCAGCTACCAGTTGATCTTCGATCCCAGCCACATCGAAGGCGAGTGGGCCCGAGCCCTGCCGGGCGGGATGGTGGGCTATACCACCTGCATGGCAGGAGCCGTGATCGACCGAGTCGATCCCGCCCGGGCTGACTGGCTCGACGGGGCGGTCGAATCGGGCGTCGCCGCGATGCGTGCCGCGCACACCCACGGCTATGGGCCCGCCGGGGCCGACGCCACGCCTGGCGAAGCCAACCTTCGGTTTCCGATGGCGGCCGTGGTCGAGACCCTGGCCAACCCGGCGCCGGCCCTTGGACGAACGTCGGTGCCCAACTGGGGCGAGCAACGACTCGGTCGGGCGGCTTCGTGGTCGATCTTGCGGGATCGGATCGGTGGCCGCGTGAGCGCCGTGGCGGAGGAGATAGTACTGAACGGCCCGAAGGCAGTGCTGGCCAAGGTCCCGCTGGCCCGGTTCGGCGCGCTGATCACTGTCGATCGGCAGGAAATCGTGGCCCTGAGGAGTCTCAGCACCGTCATCAGGGAGTATTGGGATCAAGCCCGGCCTGAGCCGCTTTCGGTCGCCGTGTTCGGCGCGCCGGGGTCGGGCAAGTCCTTCGCCGTCAAGCAGCTCGCCGCGGCCATCTTCGGGCGTGACAAGGTGACGACACTCACTTTCAACCTCTCGCAGTTGGCTGGCCCTGATGCCTTGGTGAGCGCCCTCCACCAGGTTCGCGATCTCGCCCTCGGTGTCCGAGTCCCATTGGTGTTCTGGGACGAGTTCGACACCAGCCTCCCGGGCCGCGAGCTTGGCTGGCTCCGGTACTTCCTGGCCCCGATGCAGGACGGCACCTTCCAGGACGGACAGGTCACCCATCCGATCGGCCGGGCGATCTTCGTCTTCGCCGGGGGTCGAGCATCCAGCGTCGACGAATTCTCGGGCCTGCTCGAGAATGAGGCCCGCCGCACCGAGGCGAAACTGCCCGACTTCGTCAGCCGGCTGAAAGGCCACCTCACCGTCCTCGGCCCCAATCCGACGCCCGGCGTGGTCGACTCGTTCTACCCGATCCGCCGGGCTCTTCTGCTCCGTTCGTTGCTGGAGAGACTGGTCCCGAAGCTCAAACGGCCGGGCAAGAGCGACGTGCTGGAAATCGATCGAGGGGTTCTCCGAGCCCTTCTCCGGATTCCGGCCTACGCGCACGGTGCCCGCTCGGTCGAGGCGATCATCGCCATGAGTCAACTGGCCGGCAAGACCCGGTTCACCCGATCGAGCGTTCCCTCCGCCGGTCAGCTCGCCCTTCACCTCGACGCCCGGGAGTTCGTCCGGCTGATGCAGGAACCCCAACTCAGCGAGGACCAGGTGGACGAGCTCGCCCCGGTGATTCATCGGGCCTTCGTGGCCGACATGAGGGCGAAAGGGTACCGCTATGGCACGGTCACCAACGACCGCCGGAAGACCCACAGTTCGTTGGTAGCCTTCGAAAAGCTCCCGGCGAGCGAGCAGGAACAGAACCGGGATTCGGCTCGGTCGATTCCAGCCAAGCTTGCCGAGGCCGGATTCACCGTCGTCCCCGATTCATTGGGGAGGGGGGCCCGGCTCTCCAAGACAGTGATCGACCGGCTGGCTCGGCTCGAGCACGAGCGATGGGTCCGAATGAAGATCGAGCAGGGGTGGCGTCATGGAGCCAGGACCGACAAGCCGAGGCGAATCCACCAGGCGCTGTTGCCATGGCCCAAGCCCCGGACCCGCCAGGAGTGGTCGGAGCGGTACGGTCCGGGTGGCTACGAGGCCATGGGGCGGACCGAACTACCGGAGCGAGAGAAGGTGAAGGATCGGAGGATCGTCCGGCAGATTCCCGCGTTGCTCAAGAAAGCGGGCCTCGTCGTGGTGCCTGGTTGAATAGCCGCGTAGGCATCGGGGGTTGCTTGGAGTTCACGCCGTCTTCCCCGCGGCGAGAAACCTGTCCGCCGCGTTGCGCACCTCGACGTCGAGTGAATTGCGGGCGAGCTCGGTCACCGTATCGCCGATCATGCTGTCGGTCACGCCGACCAGATTCCTGAGAATGTCCGCCTGAACGGCGGGAAGTGCGTCGCCTAACACCATCGTCACATAAGGAGCTGCAGCAGGACCTTCAAGAGCATAAAACAGTTTGAGAAGGAGGCCCACGCTATCCGTTCCATAACGGGCATTTTCGATTGCGGCTTGAATGGCTGGCCCGGATTCGATGACTCGCCACCCGACGAGAACATCGGCGATGCAGTTTGCGATTGCGGGCGTCGCCACCTGGAGCAGGCCTATTAGTCGTGGGATCCCGGTACGGTAGTTGAAGGCTTTAAGGGCCTGGCACAGTCTCGTCGCGCTTGGCCACGATTGGGCCGTGGCAAGCAGGTCCAGTAGAATCGCACCAGTGCGATGGCGCTCCGGTGGCGGCGTAACGGTAAGCAACAACGACACGATGTCGCCCAGAACCCGATCGTCGACGAATGGGATCACGCCGAGCAGAGCTGCCCATTTCTCGTCCGGAGAAAACTGGGCCTTCGCGACCGCCTCGAGAGCGGCGTTCCTGGAGGCGGAGGTGAGCGCCCCGTAGTTCAATAATGTCTCAAGTACATACTTGGCGGGCGGCTTCGGACCGGGTAGGCGTAAAGCTAGGTTGAGAACGCTAATTGCCTTGTACCGATCCAAGTCGGAGGTGCTTGAGGCCCTAATGATGTGGCAGAGGACGGGTACTGCACGGCTTCCCGTGTCGCGATGAATTTCTTGCGTAGTTGCCATGACGTTGGCGATCGGAAGGCCGGCTTGGCCTACCGATAGCCCGTCCAGATACCGGTGCAGGTTAGCCACTTCGGCCTCCGGTATGTCCCGATCGGAATCCTCCGCGGCCACGAGCTGTGGCTCCTCCAAAGGCTCCTTTGGCACCGGAGCGGGCGAACCGGGCGGCCCAACTACAGGCTTGCCCGTCAGGGTCATCAATCCGCTCGCCGTGCTGCGGTCCTCCAGCCAGTTGCGAAGCCCGTCGATAAGCCGGTCCATGTCCCGGTGGAAATCCGGGTCAGGTCGTATCGGGGCAGCGTTTAAGAACGCGAATGCGGACAGGCTCGGCGGAAGGGCCGCTTCCAACGGCATCGACGCGTTTCCGACGAGTACCGGAATGACGGGTATCCCGCGAGCCATTGCGGCTTCAATCTCGATCCGCACGAAATCGCTGGGGGCATCCAGGCGGCGGTTGCCGGCGTCGTCCTGCGCGTCGACCCATCGTTGTCCGACTACGGCGAGAAGGACGTCACATTGGCCCACCTCATGACTGAGGTGCTTCCTGAAATCGACGCCGAATGGTATGGAGTCGACATCCTTGAAGACCTGGCAGCCTTTAAGGTGGGCCCGAAGCCGGTCATATATTCGGCCGGTGGCATCCTGATTGTCGTCACGGCGGTACGAGATGAAGATGTTGTGCATCACGGCCCTCATCTATCGCAGTCGGCCTGGGTGGACTGACTCCCTCGCCCAACATACGGAACCGTAGGCAAGCTGTCCATCCTAATTCCGGCAACGCCACGCCTCGAAAGAGGGTGCCGGAGAAGGAGGCTTCATCGTATGCGTCCCCCGCGTTAGAAATCCCGCTCAAACCACTCGATGAACCCCGAAAACAAATCCCGCTGCCCAGTCGGAGCCCCCCTTGGCCGCCACTCGGCCGCCACCGTTCCCGGATCGGTAAGGTCGATCGACGTCCCCGCCACCAAGTCCCACACCCCATCCCAATCGCACCGAAACCGGGCCCGCTGATCGGTCGCGCCCAGTCGCCGGACCCACTTCCCCCGGACCGCCGCCCGAGTGTCGGAAGGGGCGCTCACCCGCGCGTTGTCGATCTGCGCGTCGTTGAAGACCCTCCCGGTACCGGCTCCCCCCGCCGAATCGGCCCGATTCGCGGCCGCGTCCAACGCCCGGAGCGACCGCCCAAGCCGGTGATACTCGAGGGCCCCGTCGCCCTTGGCCCCCTGCGCCGAAGCCCACGCCGCGACCGCCCGATCAAGCGCCTCCTCCCCATCCACTTCGGAGCCGGAACCCTCCCCACCCAGCCGAGCGCCGAGTGCCGAGTGCCGAGTGCCGAGAACACCCTCCCACCGATCGTTCCACTCCGCCAGTGCCTGCCAATTGGGCTCCGCCAGGATGCGCCGCTCCAACCGCCGGAGCCTCACCTGCCATTCGATCCAATCGACCCGCTGCCGGGCTTCGAGCCGATCCAACGTGGTGCGCCAGAGTTCGCAGTGGCCGCCAGCCCACGCGGGGAACTCGTCGATCCGCTGTTCGATCAACTCCCGATAGTGTCGCTGCATCTCAATCGCCGTCAAGGAGCGGCCATCGGTGAGCCGAGCCTTGGTGCGAAGCCCCGAATCCTCGGCGAACGCTCTCCAAGCCCGGAGCGGCTGGCCCAGACCCCATGGGGCCGGCGAGGCGGCCGTCCGAGCGACAAGGTGGGCGACCAGCATCGTGGCCCCGATCGCGAGGATCGCCGCCGAGTCGGAGGGGCCGTGGTCGCCGGACCGGATGTGAAACCACCGGCCCGGCAGGGTCAGCGGCTTGAGGCGAAGCCGGGAGACCCGGTCGGCCGTGAGCAGCCGAGCCGGGTTGGCCTCTGACCGATAGGGCTCGGGTGATAGAACGAACCGAAGGCTCGCGGTGGTCGGATCGAAGCCGCCAGTGCCGGAATAGACGATCCGCGAGACGATGAAGGGCAGCAGCCGACCGGCCCAGTCGGCGGTGGCCTCGGGGAGAAAGAACGACTCGTAACATCCGCCGGCGACCCGCTCGATCGCAATGGCCCCGATCGCCCCGAGACTGATTCGGGCCGCTAGCTCCAGCAGGGTTCGCTCCCCGGCTCGGACGTACAGCACCGCCAACGAGGGGTCGCGACATTCCGGCGTCTCGACCCGGAGCAGGCCGACGTCATCGACTGACAACCGACTCCCGTTGGCCAAAAAGATCTCGGGCCCGTTGCTGGCGCTCAGGTGGGTCAGACTCCGGCGGGCCTCGGCGAGGATGGCGTTCGCGAGGGCAGCCGGCCGCGAGGGGGCCGGCCGAGTTGACCAGGAAGCGCGGTAGATCGCGGTGACCCGGCAAGGGTCCAATCGAACAGGGGGCACGGGACGACGGACCTCGGCCGGGATGGTATGGCAGAAATGGCAGACTCAACGACTTGGAGTTGGATGTCCGCCAGCACCGTGCCACCCAAAAGAAACCGTCTCAGCCAGGGACAATTGGGTGAAGTCGTTGAGTTCGGGTTGAGTTCGCGCCCGATTGGCAGCGAGATCCCGCCGCACCCACTCAGTTGACCGCCTGCACCACTCCAACGACTCTTCAGGCCGGGTCAGCCGGACGGCTCCACCGGCATTAATGGATCCTTCGACTCAAAAGGACCGTCGCCAATGAATACGCCCAAGAAACGGAGTTCCATGCTGCTCGTCCTCGCCGCGGTGGTATTGGCCGTTGCCGCCGTGGCGTTTGTCAAGCGAGATGCCATCGCGGGTCTCATCCTCAAGGGCGGCGACGTATCCCTGACGAGCGAAGCCGCCCAAAGCAGTCCGGAGGCTAAACTCGCGATCGACTTCCTGGCCGCCCTTCGTCGGGCGGACCAGAACATGTTGGGACAACTGACGACCGCTGAGCAAGCGACCCGGATCCGGCAGGAAGCCGACCGACCCACGCCGGAATACCAGGATATGAAGACCATGATGCTCGCTGACCTGCCCGCCGAGCCTGCCGACCTCCAGGCCAGGATCAAGAGCGTGCAGATTCACGAGAACCGCGGCGTGGTCACCTTCGAAACCAAGGCCAATTCCTGGTTCGTGACTCTCGAACGGGTCAACGGGGCGTGGAAGGTGGCGGGATTCTAGCGGGCCACTGCGGCGATCCGGGAGAGCCCAGCGTCCGAATTCTGCTTGAACCAGCCGATGCCATACTCCAGAACGTACAGGCTTCCATCCGGCCCGAGCTCGACATCGATCGGCGCCGCGAACTTCACCCCGGGCAGGAATGGCTCCATTGCCTCGTAGTCGCCGCCGGCGGTCAGCGTCACCACTTTCATCCAGTTTCGAATCCAGTCGTAGATCAGCAGCTTGCCGTCGTAGTACCCGGGCAACGCGCCGCCCCCGGGATAACGCTCCGCCCGAAACACCGGTCCCGCCATCGCGGACCGGCCGCCGGTACCGGTCGCCGGAAAATCGGGCGACGCCGGGTAGGGATACCAAATAAATGCCGGTTCAGCCCTCGGGAGCTCCCGAAGGCCCGAGTTGGCCCTCGACTCGTTGACCGGGCGGGCGGGATCGAACAACGGTCCGGTGGTGCCGGTCGTGTAGTCGTATTGGCGATAGGGGTAGTTCTCGCCGACGAACAACGGCCACCCGAAGAACCCCGCCGTCCGAGCCTGGTTGATTTCGTCGTACCCGCGTGGCCCGCGGGTCGCGGGGCTGTCGAACTCCGCGTCCGGGCCGACATCGCCCCAGTAGACGAAGCCGGACTTCGAATCGACCGACAACCGGTAGGCGTTCCGGGTACCCATCGCAAAGATCTCGGGCCGGGTCTTCGGGGTTCCCGGTGGGAAGAGATTCCCCTCGGGAATCGTATAGGAACCGTCCGGTTGGACGCGAATCCGAACCACCTTGCCACGGAGATCGTTGCTGTTGGCCGACGACCGCCGGGCGTCGTACTGGTTGAGTCCGGGCCGGTTGTCGATCGGCGCGAAGCCGTGGTTGGCGATCCGCCTCCCCGGCACGTCGAACGGGGTCGAGTTGTCACCGGTCGACAAGTAGAGATTGCTATCCGGACCGAACGCCATCGACCCGCCGGTGTGACAGCAGATCTTCCGCTCTGAAAAGAACTCGAGCACCACTTTCTCGGAGCCGAGCGCGAGGGAGTCGTCGGTCAGCGTGAATCGGGACACTCGGTTCACCGAGGGGCCCACCGGGCTATAGAACAGATAGAGGTGCCGGTTCTCCGCAAATCCAGGATCTGCCGTCGCCCCAAGCAGCCCTTCCTCGGCGTTGATGCCTTTGACCCCGGATTGCCAGTAGACCGGCAGTTGTCCCATCACCGCAAGCGTTCGGTCCGCGGCCCGGTATCGGAGGACTCGGCCGCGCCGCTCGACCACCACCACGTCACCGTTAGGCAGGACCGCCATCTCGGTCGGCTCGGTGAACTGGCCCTGGGTGAGCACCGTCTTGACGAGCCCCGGATCAGCGGGCACCCGGACCGCCGTGGCCTTGCGATAGTCGAGGGCCGGGCCTTGTGCCGCCCAGAGGATTCCGTTGGCCAGCAAGGTCAGAAAGTGGGGATCGGCATATGACTCGTCGGTGTGGCCGAGCGCCGTGTACCAGGCCCGGCCGCCATCGAAGGTGTGCATCCAGGTCATCGGGTGACGGGCGCCGTTGGTGCCGCCCTGGTAGCTGGTTTCGTCGATCGAGAGCAGAATGTCGAGATCAGGCGCCAGGCGTTTGAAGTTGTACCACTCGTCGGTCCGCTCCCAGATCGCGGGAAGGTGGCGAGTCATCCGATGGCCGCGGTCGGTCACCACCAACTTGGCCGGCTGGATTGCCGGATGACCGTCGAAGTATCCGCCCACCAACCGGCCGTACCACCGCCAATCGTACTCCGCATCGGCCGCGGCGTGGATCCCGACGAACCCACCGCCCGCCTGAATGAACCGCTGGAGGTCGACCTGGGCCGGTCGTTCGAGCAGCTCGCCGGTGGTACTGAGGAAGATGACGGCGGCGTATTGGCGGAGCGAATCTTCGGTGAGGTACCGAACGTCTTCCGTGGTGTCGACCCGGAAACCCCGGTCCCGGCCGAGGGCCACGATGGCCGCCTGGGCCGCCGGAATCGACTGATGCCGGAATGCGGCGGTGTGACTGAACAGCAGAACCCGTGGCGGCTGGCCCCCACACCCAAGCAGGCCTGCGAGGATCCCGAGTAGCGCTGCTCGTTTCATGTCGCCCTCCCAATCATGGTTGAGAATCTAGTCCGAACGCCCACGGCGTTGCTTCCTCTCCGGCCAATCGACCGCGAGGCCTTCCGTGGCTAGGGTCGATCCCGACAGGTCCGTGCCACGATCGAGCCGCCGGCGACGAGTTCCAACCAGTCCCGGTAGCCGCCCGCGTCCAGCGCGGCTTGGAGCGCGACCCGCTCGACCTTCGCGGCGTGCAGGCCGACCAGCCAGGCGCATGCCGGGTGCCCGCGGACGATTCGGTCCCGCTCGGCCTCCGCCCACCCGGGATCCACTGACCGGTGTTCCAGATAGCCGGTTCGCCAGATGTAGCCCGAGTACTGGCCGTACACTTCGGTGGCGCCCCGGTAGGCGTAGCGGAGGTCGTCGCCAATGGCCTCGGGTGCGTGACCCCGAGGAAGTCCGCTCGGCGAAGTTCGCCCGTTAGGATACCGATACTCGGACTCTACCAATGCGATCCGGCGGCGATCGGGCTTCTGCCAGTCCGTGGTATAGAAGAGCCACTCGGGCGCTGCCCGCGCGAACACGTAGACGAGATCGTCCGGCCGGCGCTGGCGCTCCATCTCCTCCAGCACGACCCGGGCGTGGCCCTGGGTCCCAACTGGGTCGACGACGATGCGATAGGTTGCGCCGGCCGGGATCAGGAGCAGGGTCGAGATCACCAGGGCCGGGAACCGTCGCCGCCGGGCCGCATCGAACCAGTGGGCCAGTCCCGTGGCGAGGAACAGGGTGAGAATCGGGGCCAGGAACAGCCCGAGCCGGGCACCGATCGGAAAAATCCGGACCACCGCAAGACCAAACAACACGAGGACCGGCCCGATCAGCATCGCGGTGGTGGAGCCATCCATGGTCCGGATCACTTGCCGGGCGCCGAATCCGATTGCCACGAGCAGTAATGCCGGAATGAGATCGCCGCCTCGACCAAAAAACGTCGGGGCGACCAAGTCGATTGCCGCACCCCAAATCCGCCGGGCGAACTCTGGGCCACCAGGATCGAGAAAGCCCCGCTCCCAGAACGCCGTAACATACGACTGGAGCCAGGGCTCGAGACGAAGGTGGCCAACGTAGCCGATCGAGAACACCGCGCCGATGACGGCGGCCAGGAGAACCCGCCGCCAGAAATCCGGTGAGAACCCGCCGCGCCGGGTGCGGGCCAGCACCACGCTTGGAAGCCCGCCGGCGACGACAATGATCGCAGCGGAGGAGACCCAACATCCGAGCCCGACCAGCAGGCCGAATCCCAGCGCCGCGGGAACCGAGAGCAAGGGACGACGCGCGAGGTGGACGAATGTTGCGATCACGGCGACGGTGATCAATGGTTCCGCGCCGTAGGGCTTGAGTTCGACCGCATACCTCACCAGCGCCGGCGATACGGCGGTGAAGGCGAGCGCCAGCAGTCCCGCGCGTTCACCCGCGAGATGGCGGACGAGCAGCCACAGGGCCGGCAGGTACCCGATGGCGAGCAGCAGGGTCGGGAGCCTCAGGGCCGGTTCGCTCGGACCGAAAAACTCGGTGGCGAGGCGCACCATCGAGAGCCAACCGAACGGGGAGATCTGCCCGAAGTCATGGGCGCCCCAGGTTGCGGTAAACGGTTTCCAGAGGTTGCCGATGGCCACCGTGGCCTCGTCGATCCAGAGCGACCGATTGCCAAACCAGACGATCAGCCTGAGGGCGATGCCGAGTGCAATCAAACCGGCCGGCAACCATCGGCGCGCGGATTCGAAACGCCACCCCAGGGCTCCGGTCGTCATGGGCGTCCTGGATCCTCTGGAGATACCTCGGGAGCGCCGAGAAAACGGTCGTGAAGCCAAAGATACTGGTCGGGCGCGAGCCGAATCAGGCGTTCGATTTCCCGGTTGACCACCGTCGTCACGGCAACGTCGTCGCCGGCCGCGAACGCCTCGGGTTCGAGGACCCGGTCAATGATCGCCCGGTAGAAGAACGGGCGGTCGGTTCGATAACAGGCGCCGAACACCACCGGACACGAGAGGCGGCGGATCAAGATCGGGATGCTCCGCTCGCAGAGGGCCGGCCGCCCGAAGAAGGGCGCGACCACCGCCCGTTTCCGGTTTCGAACCCGCTGGTCGAGCATCAGTCCGACCCATCCTCCCGCTCGGATGATGCTGGGAATATCCTGGACCGCCCCCCGCCGCGGGATCAGACGGTACCCCCTGGCTTCGCGAACCAGTTGAGCGTACGCGGACAGGGGCCGGTTGCGCGGCGGATTGGATACGACGTAGGCTGGCTGAAAGCCGAGGGCTGCCCCGAGCGCCGGCATCGCCTCCCACATCCCGACATGGGGTACCACGAAGAACCCGCCGCGCTTGCTGTCGAGGACCCGGATCACCTCAGGGGAGATCGTGGTTTCGAAATGTCGGTGGATGGCGGGGCCGAGCACCCGCCGGTTGAACGCCGCGTCGTCGAAGGCCACCTCGATCAAGTGGCGCCATGCCGCGAGTACCAAGGCATCCTGATTTGCCGCACCGAGGTGTGCCATTCCCTGGGCAATGAACCTTCGGCCGGCATCGGTATGCCGGTGTTCGAACCTCCGGAGTCCGTGGGCCAAGCCCATCGCCACCGCGTCCCTGACCAACCGCGGAAGCCGGGAGGCAATGGCGGCGGCCCCGCGATAGAGCCAATACTCGGCCCGCGCTCGGCCGGTGTCGCGGTCACCCAGTACCAACCGGTGGGGGATCGGCCACGGAGCTGTCCGGTCCAACGGTTTAGCGCCGGGAGTCATGGGCGGGCCTCTGGTGCGAATTCCGGTTCCACCGTACCATTGTCATCACCCTTGCTCACCAAAGCCGGTGAATCCACATGCAAAGTGCTTCAAGTGGACCGACCATCACCGGCATCGTCGCCTGCTATAACGAAGCCGCGAATATCGAGGCCTGCCTCGCCAGCCTTGCCTGGTGTGACGAACTGATCGTCGTCGATTCGTACTCCACGGATTGTACCCCCGAAATCGCCCAGCGGAACCCCAAGGTCCGGTTCTATCAGCACGAATACTACGGTGACGGCGCTCAACGGAACTGGGCCATCAATCTGGTCCGGACCGACTGGTTCCTCGTTCTCGACGCCGATGAGCGTTGCAGTGAGGCCCTGCGCGTGGAAATCGAGCAATTGCTCACCGCTGGCCCCGCCGCTGCCGCGTTTACGATTCCCCGGACCACCTTCTTTCTCGACCGACGGCTCCGGTTCTCCGGTTGGCAGAATGACCGAGCGGTCCGCTTGGTTCGGCGGGGCTCCGGATTCTACAGTCGGATGCGCGTTCATGCCGGGATCGTGACCATCGGCGGGGCTCCGATGCTCCGCAATCCGATCCACCATCACATGGTCCAGTGCTTTCATACCTACGTCAAGAGGATCAACCAATACGGCTTCTGGGGCGCCGCACAAGGTTGGCGCGACGGCCGACGGGCGGGACCCGCGGAGGTCCTGATCCGGCCCGGGTTCCGGTTTCTGCGGACCTACCTTCTCCAGCTGGGGGTGCTCGACGGAACCCGGGGCTTGGTGTTCTGCCTGATTCAATCGTATCAGTCGTACCTCAAATGGTCTTTGCTGTGGAGTTGGCGGGTCGGCGCCGAGCGGGGTCGGTTGCCGGTCCTTCCTGAGTTCGATGACGATCCCGCTGTCTGGAGTGGCCTTGGTCGGATCGAGGCCGGCCGGGCCGGGCCGCAATCAAGGCCGACCGCCGCCGAGCCCTTGCCCCGGGTGTCGGCGACCTCGGATCTCGAGTAGGTGCCGGGGCGGTCCGGCGTCCAGGCGCCGATGGTGGAGAACCGCCTCTACGGTACCCGTCCGATCGCCGTGCACGCTCCCGGCAGGCTCGAAGAAAGCCCGTGGTGGGAGACGGTCAAAGACCGTGTCTTCGGCAACCGCCTAACGATCCAACGACCCGAGTCTCTCGCGATCTTGACCTGGAACTCCGGAGCGGTCAACCCAACCCTCGGCGTGCGCGGCCATACCCTCGGTTGGTTCGAACGCTCGCTGGACCATGTCGGTATCTCTTATACCGTCCTCGGCAACGGCATCGGCGCCACCTGGACCAACCGATTGAAACTGGACCTGACGCTCGACTTTCTCGAGCAGACCCGATCCGAGTACGTGCTCGGGGCTGATTCGTCCGACGCTCTGCTCGTCGGCGATCCGGGTCTCGCCATCGCGGAGCTTCAACGCCGGGGGGCCGAGGTCATCTTCAACGCCGAGAAGAATTGCTGGCCGGCGAAGCTCACCGAGATCAGATCGTTCGAACGCCGCGTGGCCGGCGCCCCGTTTCGATATCTCAACTCGGGACTCTTCGTCGGCACCAGGCTCGGTCTCCTCCGGGCCTTTGAATCCGCCCGAAAATGGGGACATGGGCTGGAGGGTTGGCCCGGCTCGGACCAGGTGTGCTGGAAACACACCTACCGCGATCTGCATCCGGCGGTGTGCGTTGACGATCAATGCCGGATCTTCCAGACCTTGAACAGGGTCCGCCGGGAGATCGCGGTGGCCGGTCGGGGATGGTCGATTCTCGGGTGGCCGCCGAGACGAGCGACCCGCCGATCCTCGCGCTAGGCGGAACCGCGCGTCGTCTCGATCGCCGATTGGAGGACCCGCGACAACGCCTGGGCGGCCGCGGGCCAACTGTGCCGGGTCCGCACCAGATCGAGTCCGTCCCGGCCCGCGCGGTGCCGCCGCTCCCGATCGCCGAGCAGCTCGGTCACCAGGCGCGCAAAGGCGTCCGGAGCGCCGGCCACCAGGGCCGCCGTCGCCTCATTCAGCCGCAATCCATTGGTGGCTCGCGGGGTTTGGACGACGGGCCGGCCGGCCGCCCAGGCCTCCAGAACCTTGTTCTTGATGCCGACCCCCAGCCGCATCGGGGCCACGATCACCCAGCTGGCCTGAATGACGGCGGCCATGTCTGGAACGTTGGGGAGAATTTCGATACCCCGAACGTCAGCCAACTGAAGCACCTTCCGACTCGGGTTTCGCCCCGCCACCTGGAGGCGGGCGTCCGGCACGGCGTGCAGGATCGATGGCCAAATGGCCTCGGCGAAGTATCGGATGGCATCGACGTTGGGGGGGTAGTCGAGGGTTCCGGTGAATGTCACGGTGGGCCGCGGGGATTCACGGTCAAATCGGGGAGCGGCCTGGGCTTCAACGCCATTGGGAATCACCACGATCGTTGATGGCCGGCCACTGAGTCGGCTCAGACCGGCGGCGTCCTCCTCGCCGGCCGCTACCGTTGCCGCCAGCCTCCGGACCAATCGCCGCTCGTAGTAGGCCGCCGTTGCCACGCGAATCAGTGCTCCGGGTCGCCATCGGATCCCCCGAATCCGCTCGACCGTGGCGCAATCCACCCGGTCGGCCACTGCCGGAGGGAAATCTTGGCGGCCGAAGGCGAGAAACTCCGTGCCCGGCCACAGCAGGGCCACATCCGGCCGGTTCTGGGCCACCGCCTGAGCCACGGCCTCCCGGAGCCGGGTCACATTGAGGCCTCCTCGGGGAACCGGCTCCCAACGGGACGTTAGGTGAGCGGGGAGAAGTGTGAGGCCGGCCGGCAACCCGTCACCGCCCCCGGGCCACTCGGTCGGCGGGCCCACCAGCGTAATGCTCCACTCGGACGCGAGCTCACGAAGGAGGTGGGCCGCTCGCAGAGAAAAACCGCCCCGCATCGGCCACGGTGCGACCCCCGTGACCGCCAGCAGGGACGGCCGTCCGGATCCAATCACGTTCGGGGATACCCGGCCAGGTCCATCACCGACCCCATGGTGGCCTCGAGCCGGGCCACGAGCGACGGCGTCAATTCGGTAGCCCAACCGTCCGGCTGGCCCTTCCGAACGAAGTCCCCCCGGCCGCCGGCCCGCCCCCGGTACGCCTCAGCCCCGTGCCGGCTTTCGAGGCGGCGCATGGCGGTGAATTCGCCGAGTTCGACGGCCCGGTCGAGCGCCCCCTTTTCCGGGACAACGCCGAGAAACCGGACGACCCGCTCGAGGCTGCCCCGCCGGTCGGCGATAAAGTCCTCATACCGGCAGAGGAGGATTCGTGGATCGGTCGGGGCCGCCGCAATCGCGGCACCGACTTGCCGATCCCACCGAACCAGGTCGCTGTTCCAATACCGGAAGATCCCGTTCGCCGCGAGATACTGATCGATGAACTTCTCGATCGGCAAGCGTTCGTCGCCTGACATGGTCCGGTACATGTGCCAGAGCGATGGCATCACGGACCGAGGATCGCGAATCAGGTAGATCATTCGCGGGTACAGATCCCGATAGCGAGGGTATTCGTTTCGGAACACCCGCGGGTCGGCCAAGTGATCGTACCGGGCAATCCGGTGGTCGTGGCCATGCACGAAAGGGACATAGCGGCCCACGTTCGCGAGCGTGACGTCGGCGCCGGCCGGCTGTCGCATCGCCGCGATCATATACGCAACCCACGTGTTGCCCGATTTGGGGTGGCCCACCAAGAAGGTGTCGGCGCTTCGAAGGGCCCGGCGGAAAGCCGGCCGATGAAGGCGGGCGCGGAGGCGATAATATCCGAGCGAGCGCTTCGCGCTCCGAATCCAGCCCCCGGCGGTCCGTACGGCCCGGTTGATTCCGGCCAGCCGGTCGTTCATCGGCACTGGTCGTCGAGAAACGTCGGGCCGAGCCGTCGGAACCGGTCCTGGTCGGCGGTGCCGTTCCGGATCGACTCGAAGTTCCGCCACTCCCGCTGCTTCCGCGGACTCGGCCACTCGGTCGTGGACCAATGGTCGAATTCGGCTTCGGCCACGAATTTGAGTTCGTAGAACGCGACCGGGAGGAAATCGCCGCGCCGCACCCACGGCGGCCGGGCCAGATGTTCCCAGTGGGGTTTCTTGACGAT
>JANPEL010000244.1:0-8628 GCA_031431925.1 Gemmatimonadota bacterium
GGTGATCCGCCGCCACATGAGGGCGGCAATGACCGGGGTGTCCTCGGGCCGCTCGGAGAGTGACGGGATCCGGATTTCAGCCGGAGCCAGCGCCGCGGCGAGATCAGGGTCAACTCGGCTCCGGGA
This sequence comes from Gemmatimonadota bacterium, assembly GCA_031431925.1. Classification (GTDB taxonomy): domain Bacteria; phylum Gemmatimonadota; class Gemmatimonadetes; order Gemmatimonadales; family GWC2-71-9; genus SHZU01. The sequence continues at coordinate 127 of JANPEL010000244.1, forward strand.
AACGAGTTCGGTAAGACGCAAGGACGAGATGAACACCAACCGAACATCGAGGGTGGCTTGCTTGCCGAGACACGCCCCAACGAGTTGGGCCTGAAGCTCGATCGGTAACCACTCGAAGTCCTGGATCACCAACGTTCCGCTGTTCGCCAACTGGAGGGCTCCCGGCACCACCACGTTCCCTCGGGGAACGCCGAACAACTGCCGTCTCTGGTCTCCAGGGGGGACGCCGCGGCATCGGCACTGCAGGAACGGGCGGTCGGTCGGCGGACCCGACCGGTGGAGCAACTCGGCAACCAAGGTCCGCCCCGATCCCGGCCGGCCGCTGATCAGGACCGGGCCCAATTTCTTGGCGTGTTCGGCGATCGCTCGGCGAACCCCGCTCGCGCCGGGCGACGTTCCGCCAAACTCCGGCGGCGGGAGGAAGCCAGGGGCTGGATCAAACGGCTTGGCAGCGGCTTTCCCTGAAGGTGGCCAAGCCGGCGACGACGAGGGAGGAGCGGCCGGAGCCGCGGCCTCGCCCGGCGCGACCCGCCACTGTGGCTCGAATAACTCCGGAGGCACCGCGACGTAATAGTCCTTGCTTTCCCCGGCCTTCACCGCGCCGTCGAGAAAGGACCAGAGACTGTGGGCTAATTTGCCAGGAGACGCATAGGTGGCCCGGATGAGCGGGGTGCCCGTGACGCGCAGCAGATATCGGGCGAGTTCGACTTCCTTGGCCTTCACGAATCGATCGACCAAGCCGGCCTGCGCCATCAGCGAATCGACGACGGACATGGAGACTAGAAATACTGCGGGAGACCCGCCATTTCGCAGAGCCATCGGCTGGAGCCGAGCCGGGTCGACGAGTTCGCGCACCACCTCGCTTCCCCGCTTCCCCACGGTAAACCGAATCATCCGCACGTTCATCGGGATGTTCCTTCCAGCGCTATGTCGACACGTGACGATTGATCAATCGTTTCCCCAAGCTCAAAGGAATGCTCGGCGGGCGCAAGACTGAAATTCTGGCAGGAAACAATCGGTGGCTGGCAGTTTCTCAACTCAACGAGCAACTCAATCAATTCAACCCGAAGTCCACCGGCCTCTCTAGTTCAAATACCGCTTGAGAAGGTCATCGATGGCGGCAACCACCGCCGCAAAAGCAGCCTCGAAATCAGGTTCCAGGCCGCGTTTCCAATCCGCTAAGGCGGCTTCGGGATCACGACGGAGTAGTTCGGCGAACGTCCGGAGGTTTCGTTTGACCACCCGGACTTTTTCGTAAGTTGATGTCAGCGCGAACAATGACGGCTTGCGACAAAGCAGCTCCAACTCTTGGACCAGGGTCTCGATCTCGTTCGCAATCGCGGCGAAAGTCTCCGGAACCCGCGACCGCCCCTTCAGGACCTCCCGAAGGGGGATCTGGGCAGCCCGGAGAACCTCGTCCGCCCTGCGAAGATGGCGGAGGCATTCAGCCGGATGGCTCCTGAGGTCGGACCCCGGAGTGGGCGCCTCCAAGTCCAGTTGGCCTTCGAACTGGAACACGGCCCGGACGTGGCGGGCGGACAGCCTCAGCCCGGTAAACAGCGTGTTGAGGGTCGACAGGACCATCTTGAGCTCCCGGGCGTTCCCGGGCCATCGGTATGCGGCAAGGACCGCAACTGCATCTGCGGGAAGCGGTTCGGCCCCGGGCGCAACCTTGCGCCAGAAATGGTCGATGAAGAGGGCGAGGTCCTCCGGATGGTCGCGCAACGAAGGCGTCCGGATCATGAACGCCCTCAGCCGGTGGAACAGATCGGCCCGGAAGGCCCCCGCCTGGACCATCGACCCGAGCGCCCGGTTGGTGGCCGCGACGATTCGGACATCCACACGAACCGCGTCGACCCCGCCCACCGGACGAATCATCCCATCCTCCAACGCCCGCAACACCTTCACTTGATGGTCGAGGGGAAGATCGCCGACTTCGTCCAGGAACAGGGTCCCGAGGTGGGCCAGCCGCCAAAGTCCCTGCTTGGCGAAGGTAGCGGTCGAATGGGCGCCTTTCTCGAATCCGAACAACTCCGCCTCGAATAACTCCTTAGGAATGGCGCCGCAGTTGACCACCTCAAACCGCCCGGGACGCATGGATTCTTCGTGAATCAACCGAGCCACCACGTCCTTGCCGGTACCGGTGTCACCCAAGACCAGCACCGAATCGGGCCGGGGGGCCGCCCTGACAATTAACTGGCGGACGACCTGCGCATCCGGAGACAAGCCGATGTAGCGTCGGTTTACTTTTTCCGGAACCGGCAACTCTGGAAGCAGTGAGTACAACTCCGGCTGAAGGGATCCCGTTGAGGTCCGCGGGAAAGCCGCAGTGGAACTGGCAACCGGCAAGGAAGCCCGCTGCCACATTTCGTCGAAGAGGTGAGCGGCGGCGCAAACGAGAATCAGACGGTCTCCCGCCGCCGGGATCTTCGCCAGATAGTCGCGGGCGCTTCGGGCCAGTTGGTGTGAATCGGAGTAGCCGCCGGTCACCAAGACCACGCCACCGAGTCTTCCGACGACGGACGTCAACGACCGCTTGGGATGCTTCTCCCGCCGTCCGCTGATTAGGTCGCTGGAACCATCCAGCAACCCCAGATCCGAATCAGCCATCATGACGACCGCTTGGTGGTATCGGTCGCGAAGCCCAACCAACTCCGCCCCCAGGTCGGGGCCGAGTTCGAGTCGGGTCTCGCCACCGTTGGCTGTTGATTGGCTGATGAGGACTGCTCGCATGGGATCGATTCAACCCGGAGGGTGCACAACCGCGAGGTGCATCAGCATCAGCCAGTCCTGTACCTCGGATCTGGTGATGGCCTCCATCTCGCCCACGACCGCCATGATCTCCGACAAGTCGTTTGTCTCCTTGAGCCTCTCCTCCAGATCGTGAAGCGAAATCGCCAGGTTCTCACTCCGCTTGGCGAGCCGCGAATACTCTCGGTGGTTTCGAAAACCACCGACCGCGACGCCGATCGCTGGAAGGACGATCGCCCCAAACCCTAGTAAGGTCTCGGTGGGAGTTCGGGCTTCTCCGTGGTCGGAACCGAAGGAGAGATGGAACAGCGCGATGGCCAATGCCGCCGTCATAGCCCACCAACCGATTCGCTCGAGCCTCCGGCTCTTCCGGGCCTTTTTCAGGCGCCCTTGGTCGTGATGGTTGTACTGTTCAGCAATCCAATGCTGCCTCACGAACTCCGCAACCCGCTCGAGCCCAACGCCCCTGGGAGCCGACACCCCTGGAACTTGGTCGAGAATGGCACCGAGCGCGAGCATCGGCCAGCCGGATCGCAGTTCCTGTCCGAGAAATGGCGGCAACTGTACCTCAGCGGGTCGCATTCCAAGCATGGTAAGAAAGGCCGTCGATCGGAGCCGCTCCGCCAGGTAACGGGCCTCGACCCATTGTTCGAGACTCCGGCTCTTGTCGGCCAGCGACACCACTAGAACGATCCCCCCGATCAGCCCGATCTCGACCAAGTGGGCAGCCACCGCGAACGTCGGCTCCAGGATCCCGATCGCGACGGCGGCGAGCACCAGCGGGAACATCGTCCACACCAAGAGCCCGGCCCTCTGATACGCACGCTGATACTGGAGGGCGAGGCCGTCGGCCAATCCATAGTAGCCGAGAATTCGCTCTCGAACGACAGTACGCGCCACCGGGTTGACGCCGTCGTCCGCCGCCGCGGAGAAGTCTTGGACGAGTTTGCTGCCGCCTGGTGGCGGCAGCGCGGCTTTGGCCCGAATACGTCGGTTGAACCGATCCAGGCGTTCAATTGGCCTCGCGTTCAGACCGCTTCCACGGCTGGTGACCTCGACTGTCTCCCCCAGTGGATCGACCACAACAACGGGTCGCTTCCGGCGAATCGCGAGCGCCTCCAGCCGACCTCGAGCGCCGTCGGATACGTCACCCACCAGAAGGACAATGTCGCTCGCGTTCACGATATCCACGGAGGCCCGGCGGTCGGAGCGGCTCGGACCGAGGTGCTCGCTGATCGCGTGGGCCCATGAGTCGCCGGAGGAGCCCTCGGTCATGCCGATGGTGACAAACTGAATCTCCGTCTCGGTGGCGTCCTTGACCAGGGGTCGCGAGGATTCGTCGAACAGGTCTGCGACGATGGCCGGTAGCTGCTCGGCCAGTTTCTTTGCTACCGCCTCGACGTCGGCCCCCCGCGGCTCACCCCCAATCCCAACCCGGATCACGTAGGGTAGGGTTTCGATGACGGCCGGCTTCAGGACGGTCTCCGGGTCCGAGACGGTCCCAGCGGGAGCCGCGATGGCGACCCCTGAGCCGGGCCGGAGGTTCTTGGCGTGGACCTGAACGACCGGGCGCCCCTTGGCTCTGGCAGCGCGGACCACCGAGCCGGTTCCACCCGGCCTCCCGCCGAGCTGCCCATCCCACACCGCGATCATGACGGTTGAGAGTTCGACGATGCGCTGGCCGGCGGACACGTAGCCTTCGGGTCGCGACTTCCCCACCACGATCGGGGGCTCGGCGCACCGGGCAAGAAGCTCCTCGAACTCCTCCCTGGAGGCCTCCGAGCCAAAGTCCTTTCGATACTCGTCGACCGGAAGCGGGAGAACAGCAATCAATTTGGCATCGGGATAGGCCAGCGCCCGGCGGGCCACCATTCGATCGGCTCCCTCGGCGAGGGCCGAATAGACTGTGAGGGGACCGGGGCCGAACGAGCGGATGACACGGGTCAAGGCCAGCTCAATCCCAGCCTCGACCAACTCGGGATCGCCGAGAAAGGCATGGCCGGTAACCCCCAGCCCAATCGGACTGGGGGCACGGACCCTCACTAGAGCGGGGGGGCTGGCCGTTGGCATGTGGGGGCTAAGCTATTGCCAATCGCCCGTCTCCGCCAAGGGACGACCGAAGACTCAAGGGGTCATCGGGGCACCACCGGGAGTGAGAGCCGCGATGGCCGGCTCCGGTCATGCCAGATCGTCTGCCGCGCCACCACCAACTCGGCCGACTGGCCGAACGGCGCGCCGGTGTTGGGATTCCGATCGTAGCGGGGAAAGTTGCTGCTGGAGACCTCGAGCCGGATCCGGTGGCCCGGCAAGAACAGGTTGCTGGTGGCGCCGAGGTCGATGGTCAACTCGTAGGGTTTGCCGGGTTCGAGCGGCGCGGGAGTGGTCTTGCCTGACCGGTAGCGGGCCCGGAGAATTCCGTCGGTCAGCGCCCGGGCGGTTCCATCAGGATGGACGTCCACCAGGCGGCCGGTGAAATCCGTATCCTTGGCCGACGACGAAATCCAAAGTGTCAGCCTGACCGGCCCGGTCACCTCCACCGCGGTAGCCAACGGTTCGGTGGAGTAGACGAGGACGTCCGGTCGCGACTCGATGGCCCGTTGATCGGTCGGCGCCCGGGAGTAGGCGCCGGTTGCCCCGGTGGGAACCGGATTCGCCGGATCGTAGTCGTAGGTATCGGGTGCTGTGGCAGCACGAGGGGCCTCCCGGCTCAGACTGCGGGCATCGCCGAGGAAATAGTCGGTCGCCCGGGCCCGAGAGAGCGGCCACTCCGATTCGTCGCGCCACCGGTTCTCACCCATCACGAAGATCCGGACCGGTGCACCCGGATAGTCCGACTGGTTACCCGCCCGCATCCAATGATCGAACCACCCAACCATCAACTCGAACGAGTCGAGGCCGGCGTCGGCCCCGTAGCTGACCGTCCCGATCGTCGTCGAACCGACGTTAGGCCTGGCGTGGGTCCACGGGCCGACAATCAACCGCTGGTTTTTCCGGGCCCGGTCGGTCCCGGCCCCCGACCGAAGGCCCGAGAAGTTCCGGAGGGTGCCGTTGAGCAGCGCGTCGTACCACCCGGTCAGGTGGTAGGCCGGCACCTCGAACCGTGAGTGGCGCGCCGCCACGTCGAACCGGGCCCAATAGTCATCGTAGGACGGGTGCGCCAGCATCTCGAAATAGCCCGGCATGTATCGTTTGAGGTCGAGTGCGTCCATGGCCGCGAGCGGGAGGTTCGAGAGCCAGCGGGTTCGGAGGAGCTCGCGGTCGGCCGGCGACAACCCGATTTCGCCGTCCCGGTCAGCGGTCGGTTGGAGAACCCGGCGGCGGACATCCATGGCCTGGCCGAGATTCCAGGACAGACCGTCCGCGAGATAGAACGCGCCGCCCTGGAACACCATGTCGTACCGGCTGGCGTAGGACGCGGAGGGAAACAATGCCACCAGATGCGGCGGGCGGAGCGGCGCCGCGAGCAGTTGGGTCGTGGCGCTGTAGCTCCCGCCGAACATCCCGACCTGGCCATCGACCCACGGCAAGCCGGCCAGCCATTCCACCGTGTCGTAGCCGTCGGTGCCCTCATCGTGCGGGCGGGCCTCGCCATCAGACATATAGCGGCCCCGGGTATCCTGCACCGCCACCACGAATCCCCGCGCCGCTAACCGGCGGAACCGGTCATCGCCGGGGCCCGGGTTCTTCGAGTAGGGCGTTCGCTGCAGCAAGGCCGGAAACCGGCCGGCGGTGGCGGGCCGGTAGAGATCCGCTCGGAGGACCACGCCGTCACGCATCCGGGCCTCGAGGTTCTTCTCGACGACGACCGGCCGGTCCTGGCGCTCGGCCGCCACCAATGTCCCAGGGGCCATCGACCACACGAACCCGGCCACCAGCACAACCCGCATCGGAAGGATCCTCGAGAAGTGAGCCCGCACCCTATCCTACCGACGGGTGGGGTGGCCGCGATAGGTTCCGGGCATGAAAACCTTCATCTTGGTTCTTGGCCTCGTGGGTTCAATCGCTCCGCCGGCCCGGGGCCAGTCGGCGGAGGAACTCGACCGGACTCTCAACCGGCTGGTGAGTGACTATATCGATCTCTACACCAAGGAAACGCTGCCGCAGTGGCGCACCTTGTTCCTCCCCACGTTCTCGGTGGCATCGACTACCGCCGCGGGGGCGGTCTCGGTTCGGGGGCTGGATCAATTCTACGGGTCGCAGGAACGCAGTTTTGCCACCACCCAGAAAATGGGCGAGCGGCTCGAGAACGTCCGGATCGAGCGACGAGGCCGGATGGCGAGTGTCTGGGCGGACTTCGTCTTCTGGCAGAAGGACGAGTCGAGCCGAGGCCGGCTGGTGCTGCTGGCAATCCATCAGCGCGAGGGGTGGCGGTTCCACGCGCTGATGTTCTCCTACCAGGATTAGGGCGAACCCGACCCCATCAGGGAACCGGAACCCGCCTCCCCGGAGTCCCCGGAGCGCCCGCCGCTTCGAGCGCGGCTTCAATCTTCACCAAATCCCCCTCGACCACCTCCGCCAACGCGCGCGCCACCACCCCAAACTCGGCCGTGGCCACCTCGATCTCCAGGCGCTGGGTGGCCGTCGGGGTTTGTCGGGTCTCCCAATGCCCGCCGATGACCTCGCCGACGCGATCTTGAATCGACGGGACCGCCGACTCGTCGAGCCGCCGCCGGATCGGATCGCCCCGAAGCCGGAGGCTCAGTGCCGAGAGGGTCCGAGACACCGAATCCATCCGGGCCGAGAGACCGGGATCGGCCCGGGGGGCCTCCACCAAAGCGGCCCGCATATAGCGGAGCCGTTCCCGGGCCCGGTCGATCTCCGCACCAGCCCCGTTCAGTTTCCGCATCAGTTCGCCGGTCTGGTGCTGAAACGCCGCGACCGCGACATAGTCGGTGCCGGGAAGCGCGTTAGGCACCGGCTTGACCTCGAAGCCTTGCGGTTCCCCGATTCGGCGGGCACCGGCCGCCGAGACGATCATCAATTCCGCCGTGTACCGGCCGGGCGCCGCCAACGGGCCCTGCGGCGACGACTCCCACGGCGCCCGGAATCCGGGCTGACTGAAATCGACCGGATCGGGCGCCGGACCTCGGAGATCCCAATTGACCCGATGGAGGCCGGCCGCCCCGGACCCGACGATCCACCGGACCGGGCGGCCGGCGGCATCGGCAATCCGAATCAGAACCCGCGGCCCGGTTTCGGCCGCTTCGGCGCGGAGCTGGTCAAACCCCGGGAACGGCGTGTCTTTGGCCCCGTCCCGAAGGGTTCGCTCGGCGGCCTCCCGGCGTTCCCGGGCCGTCGTCAGTGCCTCGCGGAGGTAGTAGGTGAGGATCGCCCCCATCGGTGGATTGGCCGCCGTGTAGTCGTCGCTCCCGGCCTCCGGCCGGCCCGCCGCCTGGCCCAGCTGGGACGGCACAAACCACCACGCATCCCGCACCGAAAAGAGCCGAGCCTCGGCGGCGAACGCGGCGGGGCCGAACTCGCGGAGCGGGGCGTAGTCATCGAGAATGTAGAAGCCGCGTCCGAAGGTCGCGCCGACCAGATCGTTATCGCGGCGGTGAATCTTGAGATCGCGGAATGAAATCGTCGGGACCCCGCCGCTCAGCTTGATCCAATTGGCGCCCCGGTTGATGGTGAAGTAGATCCCGGATTCAGTGCCGGCAAACAACAGGTCGGGCTTGACATGATCTTGCTGGATGCTCCAGACCAAGGTGCCTTTGGGAAGATCACCGGTCATCGGACGCCAGGTCCGGC
>JANPEL010000245.1:0-3976 GCA_031431925.1 Gemmatimonadota bacterium
CGCCAATCGGCGACCGAGGCGCTGGCGTCGTGGACCGAGGTAATCCCGGCCCGGGCCAGCATCTTGGAGATGATCTTGACGCCCTCGTGCCGGTCGGCCGGGGTCTCCTTGACCGGCACGATCCGGCTAACCAGATCGACCGCGGTTTCCGCCAACCGCCCGCTTGGTCCGCCGGCCGGGTCCCGATCGATCCTGCCACCGGGGGGGTCCTGGGTTCCGGCGGTGACGCCGGCTCGGTCGAAGGCGATCGAGTTGCAGTAGGCCGTGTGGCCGCCACGATGCTGGATGAACACCGGATGATTGGGTGCGGCCAGATCGAGATCCGCGCGCGACAACGGGCGGCCTTCGACGGTCTTGGTGTCGTCGTACTTGAAACCGAGGACCCAGTCGCCAGCCGGAGTTTTGGCGGCACGTTCCCGGACTGCGGCTTGGATCGCGGCAATCGAACGCAAGTCGCAGTCAATCCGGACCAAATGTTGGAGACCCGAGTCCGCCGGGTGAGAATGGGCGTCGATAAACCCCGGCACCACGGTCTTCCGGGCGAGGTCGATCCGTTTGGTGAGCGGCCCCGCCAGCCGCCGGATCTCCTCGTTGCTGCCCACCGCCAGGATCCGGTCACCCCAAATCGCGAGCGCCGTGGCTCGCGGCCGCGCCGGGTCCATGGTGACGATGTTGCCGTTGACGAGAATCGTGGCCGGCTGTTGCCACTTGAGTACACCGAACGGAACGGCGGCCAAGGAAGCGACGAAATCGCGACGATGGTAGGTCATTTGGTTTCTCCTGCGCGGTAGCGCTTCACGGCAGTTCGTTCCACGTCGGCGCGGGTAAACGCTACCGGTTTCAAGTCACCGAGCGCAAACCGCTCGGCCTGATCAGCATACAATGGAGAGTCGACCCGATTGGACTGGCCGTAGGCCAGGACCGAAAACGCGCGGGGCACCTCGCCGAACTCGACCGCCAAGATCCAACCGTCGCCGCCGGAAGCGGATCGTTTCCCGTCGGGCTCGTCTCGGAACGAGAGGACTCGGAAACAGCCCAGGTCGCCCGAGCACCCACCGACCGGAATGTCCCGCCCGCCGAGCCGAATGCGATGGGCCTCACTCCAGGCCACGTCGATCCGGCCATACCGCTTCAGCACCGAATCCGCGGCCACTGTGAGCGCGGCCACCGCCTCACTCGGATTGGCCAATCCCCGCGGGGTGCTGATCGGCTCGGTAATCGACCACTCCACGGAAAACGGCTGCTTGACTCGGGCGGTGTAGTGGCGCCACCAGCTCTCGAACAGGACGCCCCCGCGCGACTGCGGCGCCACCGACCGATCCCAGGCCGCCAGCACCGCCACCGCGTTGGCCGGAGGAGCCGGCACGGCCGACTCCGCCGCGCGGAGCAACTCGGGAAGCATCCGCTCGGCCAGCAGCATCCGGTAGCTGTGTTTGCTGTGGATCACGTCTTCGAGCGAGAACTTGTCCTCGGGATAACGAATCAGATCGAGCGCGTGCTGGCTTCGCAACCGGAGACTCGGCCGCTCAACGTTCGGCGGAAACCGGGCCGGGTCGAGCGGTGCTTCGAGATTGGCGAAGTGCGGCGAGTCATTTTCGTTGTGGAGGTAGCCCGTGGCCGGGTTGGTGACCATCGGCATCGAATCCCAAGGCACCAGGCGCGAGAACATGCCGCGGCGGGTTTTGGCCGGGATGATGAGCGAGTCGCCCCCGGGCGGGTGGGGCAGCGCGGGCAGCGCCCCGTTCCAGACATAGAAGATGTTCCCGGCCCGGTCGGCGTAGGTCAGGTTCGAGGTGGTCCGAGCCCGGATCTTCATGGCGGTTTGCCATTCGGCCAACGAGGTGGCCCGCATCATCTTGAGAAACTGCTCGCCGCCCCGCCACTCGCCCGCGCTCGCGGTCTTCAGGATGTAGGCCTTCCCGTCTTTCCGATCGATGACCGGCCCGAACGGCGAAGACCAGACCTCCCGGGTCTGGTCCCCGGCCCGAATCAGCGTTTTGGTCAGCGGCACCGGCCGCCCATCGACGATGATCCGGTCCTGCCGTCCCTTGGCCAACGGTAGCGCATAGAGTTCGTCGGGGTCGACCTCGTTGTTGGTGGTGGCCCATCCCAAGTGGCGGTTGAACCCGCCCACGACGGCAAAGGCGCCCCCGACTCGGAAGTCGCCATAGAAGTCGAGCTGCCCGGGGATGACGAGGTGGGCTTCGTAGTAGCCGGCGTCCCAGGATAGGTGCGGGTTCCGGAGCAGGATGGCCCGGCCCGAGGTGGTGCGTGAGGGAGCGAAGGCCCAGGCATTGGACCCTTCGTCGTCGTTCCGGGTGGCGGGCGGGTTGGTCTTCCGGTTGAGCAGCCGCCGGGCTCCGTTGATGTCGGGCGCGGCGATTTCCCGGGCCAGAACATCCCACCCCTGAAACACCGGCTCGATCTGGGGGGCAAACTCGGCGCGGTGCTGGGTGACGTAGTCGTTGATGGCCTCCGCAAACCCCTGGTACATCTGGCGGGTGGGAAGCTCCAATTGGGGCCACACCCGTTTGGCCAGCGAGTGAATCGGCTGCCGAGCAAAATCTTGTTCGAGGCTGTCGGGGCCATACACCGCGCCCATTTGGCCCCGGCCGCTGATCACGGCGTTGACGACCCGGACGCCATAGTCTTCCAATTCGACCCAGGCGAGACCATAGCCGGCCTGCCGGAAATCGGCGGCGTAGATATGCGGGACGCCGTGCTCGGTCCGAATGATCTCCGGCCTGGCTTGGGCCCGACCCTCGCTTCCGGACAGCACGAGCGCCAGGCCAGCGGCGGCTAGCATCGTGGTCGGGTTCATGGCCGGATCGGCTTGTCGTCCTGTTTCAAGGCATCGGGAATCAGCCAATGCCCGGTCCCGTACGATTTCTGCCGGGGCCAGACCTCGTCGAGGGTCTCGTCATCGTACACGACGCCGCCCTTGACCACATACATGATGTCGGCGGTGTTCCGGATGTTGTCGAGCGGATTGGCGTTCAGCACCATGAAGTCGGCCAGCTTACCGACTTCGATCGAGCCGAGATCCTGTTCCTTGCCGATGAACCGAGCCCCGTGGAGGCTCGCCACTTCCAAGGCTCCCATCGGTCCGAGCGCCGAGGCGGCCATCCAGGTTTCCCAGTGAGAGGCGAGTCCGTTGTGCTGGCCGTGGGCGCCAATGGCGCCGAAGCCGCCGGCCGCGATGATATCGGCCATGCCTTGGGCAATCCACGGGAAGCTGTAGTCAGTGGCCGGCCGCATCATCCGTTCCCGGGTCTGCGGAATGAACTGCATCCACGGGATGAACCGGCGGGTCTTCTGATCTTTCCAGACTTCGGACTCTTGATACCAATATTCCTCGTTCCACGGACCCGGGCCGCCCACCATGAAAGTCGGCGAATAGGTTGCCTGGGCCCGGCCGAGGAAGGTGGTGAAGTCGCCATAGAGTGGGGTATAGCTCATCGGGTGCTCGAACCCGGTGTGCCCGTCCATGATCATGCCTAACGTGTACTCGAGGTTGTCGTTCTCCGACGTGACCTGGAGGCCGACCTTCCGGGCCACGTCGGTGACCCACTGCCGCTGTTCGCGCCGGGGCTGGAGATATTGCTTGAGCGACACCGCGCCCCAGCTCGCCAGTTTCTTGATGCCGGCCTCGGCCACTTCGTACGAGGTGAAGTCCTCCTGGCGCGACCCGTCGCCGGCATAGAGCGGATCGCCGGTGCTGAACACCCGCGACCCGATGATGGTCCCGGCATCGACCATCTCGGCGGTGGGGAAGAGGTTCTCGGACCACATCGACGGATCCATCGTCGTCGTGATTCCGTAGGCCAGGAAGATGGCTCCCTCGTAATTCTTCTGCGGAATGATTCCCCGGTGTTCGCGGTAGTTGTGGGAGTGCACGTCGATGAAGCCGGGAACGATGGTCTTCCCGCCCGCGTTGAAGACTTTGGCGCCGGCCGGTACCGCACACCGGCCGACG
>JANPEL010000246.1:0-22097 GCA_031431925.1 Gemmatimonadota bacterium
TCCCTCGCCGATGCCATTGAAAAACAGGGCCTCACGACCTGGATGGCCGGCGGGTTGTCGGGGCTGGCCGGGTTCCCGCCCTTCGTGATCTATCTCGGCTTGGCGGTAACGGTGTTGATCCTGAGCGAACTGGCCTCGAACCTGGCCGTGGCCGCCATGATGATGCCGATTACCGTGGCGCTCGCCACCTCGCTCGGCCAACCGCCGCAAGTCCTCATGCTGGTGGCCGGATTCGCGGCCTCCACTGGCTTCATGCTGCCGGTGGCCACCCCGCCGAATGCCATCGTGTTCGGGTCGGGCCAAATTGCGGTGCGAGACATGGCCAAGGCCGGCTTCCTGCTCGACATCGTGGCGGTCATCGTCGTGGTAACGGTCATTGCCGTGCTCGCGCCGATCGTCCTGGCGCCATGACCGAACCGCCAACCCATCGGCTCCTGACCGGATATCCGGTCGTCCTCGGCATCGACGTCGCGTGGGGCGACATGGACGCCTATCAGCACGTCAACAACACCGTGTACCTTCGCTACGCCGAGAGCGGCCGGATCGCCTATTTTCAGGCGGTCGGGTTTCGGCCTGGGCTCGCGGCACCGGGGGTCGGTCCGATCGTGCACTCGGTGAGTTGCCGGTACCGGATTCCTGTGACCTATCCCGATCGCGTGCTCGTCGGTACCCGGATCTCGGCGGTCGGCGCCGACCGGCTCACCACCGAGTTTCGGATCGTCAGCACCCGGCATGACGCCGTGGCCGCCGAGGGTACCGGCATCGTCGTCGCGTTCAACTACGAGACTAATCAGAAGGCACCGGTTCCGGCCGCGGTCGTCGACCGCATTGCCGCGATCCAAGGCCCCTGATCCACCAGGAGACAGCCAATGCCCGTCATCAGCCGCGAGTTCCAACTCAACAAGCGCCCGGTCGGCATGCCCACCGCCGCCGATTTTACCCTGGTTGCCGCGGAGCTCCCTCCGGTCGGGCCAGGCCAGCTCCGGGTCAAGAACCAATTCTTGTCCGTCGATCCCTACATGCGCGGGCGGATGACCGATGCCAAGAGCTACGTCCCCCCGTTTGAGCTGAACGTCGCGATGGGTGGCGGGGCCGTCGGCCGGGTCGAAGAATCCTCGCACCCGGATTTTCCAGTCGGGACCTTCGTGTTGAGCATGGAAGGCTGGCGCGAGGGCTTTGCGAGCGACGGCAAGGGGTTGGTCAGGATCGACGTGTCGGTTGCCCCGCCCCAAGCCTATCTCGGCACCCTCGGCATGCCCGGTCTCACGGCCTATGTCGGGTTGCTCGATATCGGGGCACTCAAGGACGGTGACACGGTGTTGGTCTCCGGCGCGGCCGGTGCCGTCGGGATGGTGGTCTGCCAGATCGCGAAGGCCCGCGGCTGCACGGTCATCGGTTCCGTTGGCTCCGACGAGAAGGGGGCCTGGCTCAAGGCCAATGCCGGGGTCGACGTCGCGATCAACTACCGGACCACGCCGAATCTCCGGAAGGCCGTCCTTGCGGCGGCGCCGGACGGCATTGACGTGACGTTCGAGAACGTCGGCGGCGAGCACCTCGAAGTGGCGCTCGCCTGTTCCAAGCCGTTCGGCCGGGTGGCTCTGTGCGGGCTGATCTCGCAGTACAACGCCACTGAAGCGGGGCCCGGCATCCGGAACGTCCGCGACATCCTGACCAAGCGGCTTACGGTGCGCGGGTTCATCGTCAGCGACCATGGCAAACGGCAACCCGATTTCATCCAAGACATGACCGGCTGGATCACCGCCGGCAAGATGAAGTGGACCGAGACCATCGCGGACGGATTCGAGAAAATGCCGGAGGCCTTCCTGGGCCTCTTCAGCGGTACCAATCTTGGCAAAATGGTCGTTCGCGTCAGCTAAACTCCGAGGTTCCTCATGCGGCCGTTCCTTTCCGTCGTCGCCCTCATCGGGCTGGCCAGCCACCCGGTGGCGGCCCAATCCGGATATACCCTCGAACAGATCCGGTCGTACCCGTTCCCGAACGAATTGGCGGCCGCCGCCACCGGCGGACGGATTGCCTGGGCGCTGAACGAGCGGGGCCTCCGGAACATCTCCGTGGCCGAGGGGCCGGCGTATGCGGCGCGGCGGCTGACCAACTACCAGCACGACGACGGCCAGGAACTCACCAGCGTTGCCTTGTCCGCCAACGGGCAATGGGTGGTCTACGTCCGGGGTGGCGACCACGGCTCCAACTGGGACGACGGCCTCCCGGTCAATCCGGCCTTTGCACCGGTACCGCCGAAGGTCCAGATCTGGGCGGTTCCCTTTGCCGGCGGTGAACCAAAGCTCCTCGCCGATGGCGATGAACCGGTGATTTCACCGCGGAGTGATGTGGTGGCGTTCGGGCGGGGCGGCCAGCTCTTCTCGGTTCCGGTCGACGGATCGGCGGCGGCAAAGCCACTGTTCAACGCCCGGGGCAACAACGACTCACCGGTGTGGTCGCCTGATGGGTCGAAACTCGCCTTCGTCTCGAACCGCGGTGACCATTCGTTCATCGGCGTCTATGGCGGCTCGGACACCCCGATTGCCTGGCTGGCGCCGTCCTACACCCGCGATCGCTCACCGCGGTGGTCGCCGGACGGGCGGCGGGTGGCCTTCATCCGGACTCCTGGCGTCGGCGGGGCGGTCGATTCCCTGCTGGCCCGGCGCCACGCACCCTGGTCGATCTACGCTGCCGATGTTGCGACTGGAGTGGCGGTCCAGTTGTGGAGCGCGCCGAAGACCCTCCGGGGTTCGGTGCCCGGCACCGACGGCGGCACCAACCTGCACTGGGGCGCCGGCCGGATCGTGTTCCTCTCGTACCAGGACGGCTGGCCCCATCTCTATTCGATGCCCGAGTCCGGCGGCGACGCCATGTTGCTGACGCCGGGCCGGTTCATGGCCGAGCACATCAAGATGTCGCCCGATGGCCGGTGGATGGTGTTCACCGCCAACACCGGAACCGATCCGCTCGACCTCGACCGCCGCCATGTGGTCAAGGTGCCGGTCGACCGAGCGGCGCCGGAAGTCATGACGCCGGGCGCCGGGCTGGAGTGGAGTCCGGCCGTCACCGGCGACGGCACCCTGGCGTTCATCTCGGCCACGACCGACCGGCCGCCGCTCGCGTCCGTGATGCCGTTAGGCGGCGGCGCCCGCCGGCTGCTGGCGGAGGACAGGATTCCCACTGAGTATCCGGCCGGCCGGCTGGTGACCCCAAAGCAGGTGGTCTTCAAGAGTCCGGACGGCGTCACGGTGCACAACCAGTTGTTCGAGCCGACGACCGGCACCGGCAAACGTCCAGCCATCATCTACGTCCATGGCGGCCCACCCCGCCAAATGCTGCTCGGCTGGCACTACTCCGACTACTACTCGAACGCGTACGCCACCAATCAGTACCTCGCCAGCCAGGGCTATGTCGTGTTGTCGGTCAATTACCGGCTCGGGATCGGCTATGGCTTCGAGTTCCATCGGCCCGCCCGGGCCGGGGCAGCTGGGGCGTCGGAGTACATCGACGTCAAAGCGGCCGCCGAGTGGTTGGCGCGGCAGCCTAATGTCGACCCCAAACGGATCGGGATCTACGGCGGCTCCTACGGCGGATATCTGGTTGCCCTGGCCTTGGGCCGCGACTCGCGGCTCTTCGCGGCCGGGGTCGACATTCACGGCGTCCACGACCAAACCATCGAGCGGACCCGGAACCTCTTGTACCCCGACCGCTACGAGCGAGCGCCGGACGCCGACCGGGCCAGTGCGGTCGCGTGGGCCTCGTCACCAGTGTCGTCGGTCAAGACGTGGACCTCGCCGGTGCTGATCATCCACGCCGACGACGACCGGAACGTCCGGTTCAGCCAGAGTACCGATTTGGTGCGGCGGCTCGAGGCCAAGGGGGTGCCGATGGAGACCCTGGTCATCGTGGATGACACCCATCATTTCATGCGGCACGCCAATTTTCTGACCGTCGGGGCGGCCACCGTCGACTTTTTCCGGCGGAAGCTGCGACCGTAGCCTCGCAGGTCGGCATGGTAGGGGATGCCGAGTTGCCAACTGTCACGCCGAGCCCTCAAATTATGGCCATGCCCATTACCCTCCGTCGCTATACCGTCGACGAACTGGACGAATTCCCCGACGACGGCAATCGGTACGAACTACTCGACGGGGTCCTCTTCGTGAGCCCGTCGCCCGGGCTCCGGCACCAGATTGTCGCGACCTCCCTGGCCGCGTTCTTCAGAACCTGTCTCGAGAGTGAGCCGGGCATTTTTGTGGCCGCGCCGGGGGTGGTCCAGGTTCGACCCGGCGTTCGAATGGAGCCTGACATCTTGGTGGGCACTCTCCCGCCCACCGGCACGAAGTGGGACGACGTGCCGGAGCAATGGCTCGCCATCGAGGTCTCGGGAGCTGGGTCGCGAATCTACGATCGGGAGTACAAGCGTGACGCCTACCTCGAGGTGGGGGTCCGGGAAGTCTGGCTGGTCGATATCAACGCCAAACAGATTTGCGTGTCCCGGCCCAGCGCCGCTAAGGACACGCCGCACGACGCCGACCTGGTTTGGCGATCGCCCGGAGGCCGGGAACTCCGCATCGACGTCCGCGCACTTTTTCGCGGCGTCCCGACTGACCGGTAGATGGACCTCTTAGGAAGTCGGCTTTGCCCACCCCGACCGCATGGCCGGCTCCAGGGCATCACAGACGTCCCGCTTCAGGTCGGCCCGTGGCGTGACCTGGTTTCCGAGTTCGAGATATTCCTCCCGGCCACCGCCATGGGCCGGCCACGTCGGGCCGGTGCCGCCGTTCGGATTGCCGGTCGTCGCGAACCGGATCCAATAGTCGCCCATCGCCGCGCTTAAAGCCTCGTCGGTTTGGTCGCGCGGGAACCACGCCAACCGATTCCCGAAAACGTAGCTGATCTCGGCCGCATGAAACGCCCCGAGTTTGTCCCCGCCGGGAGCCACGCGGGTAAACTGGTACAGATAGGTTTTCTGACCGGCCTTCGTCATCGCCCGGGCCGCAACCCGCGTCGGGCAGGTGAACAGCATGTGGGTCGAGAGTTCGAGGCTCGCGCTTTCAATCTCGGCCGGGGTCGACGCCGGATACAGATCGAGCACCTTGGCCGCGCCAGCACCCGCCGCCTGGGTCACCCATTTGCGATAGCCCTCCGCGGTACGCTCAAACCGGGGCAAGTAGATCCGGAGCGTCGTCATCTCGAGCGCGTTGGTGCCGGCCAGGAGCGGCACCTTGAGTTGCTCGCCTCGCTCGAAGATCCGGACGGTCATGTCGGGCAACACCGATCCGTCGACGTTCGGACCCACCAACATGCCACCGGCAAACATCCGATCCTGGGCGGCCAGGAGATCGGCCGCCGGTTTGGCCCGGAGGGCGGCCAGCGGATCCGCCGCCGTGTCGGCCCCGACCAGTTTGGCGAGCGCCACTCCGAAACCGCCGCTCGTCTTCAAGTCGAGCATCGGCGCCATCGGTGCCCCGCTTTGGGCAATGGCCCGGTGGAACAGGCCCTTCGCCTGGGGGGACGCCATCAAATGCATGATGTCGATCGAGCCGGCCGATTCGCCGAACACCGTGACCCGTGACGGATCGCCCCCGAACGAGCGGATATTCCGTTTGACCCACCGGAGCGCCTCGAGTTGATCCATCAGCCCGTAGTTGCCGGCCGAACCCTCTGGCGACTCCGCCGCCAGCGCGGGGTGGGCCAAGAACCCGAACACACCCAAACGGTAGTTGACCGACACGACCACCACGCCTCGGCGGGCCAGGGCCGCGCCGTCGTACCAATTCGAGGAGCCGCTGCCGTTGAGGTTGGATCCGCCGTGGATCCAGACCATGACGGGCTTGGCGCCCGACCCCGGCGCCTGGGTCCAGACGTTGAGATACAGGCAATCCTCGCTCGGATTGAGCGGCTCATCGAAGATCTTGTCGGCAGTTCCGAACACCGCCGCGATCCCCTTGCTCCAGACCCCCAATCGATCGGTCTGCATGCAGGAAGCCCCGAATTGGGTGGCCTGCCGCGCGCCCGATCCCGCCGGGCGCGGAACCGGCGGCTTCCACCGCAGCGCTCCCACCGGCGGCACGGCAAACGGCACCCCTTTGAACGCTGCCACATCCCCGGACCACGCGCCCTGCAGGGTCTCGCCGCCGGCCGTGGCCTGCGGAGCGGTTTGACCCGTGGCGACCGTCGTAACGAGGGCGACGGCCGCGGCCGTCAGGGTCAGGGCTTTCATCGAGCGCTCCGGGTGGGATTCAACATGAGCACATGCTTGGTTTCTCGTTCCACCGCGCCGCGAGTATAGGCGAGCGGGAAGTACTGATAGTTGGTCCAGAGCGGCAGCAGGTTGTCGTAGAACGGGCTGCCGGGCTGACCCGATTGGCCCGGCACGCTGGTGGCGACCGAGTTGTCCCAGTCGGCGGTGTCGAAGATCCCGCGATACGACGCCCCGCTCGATTGGAGCCAGCCTGGCCCGCCCGTCATGTTGACCGTGTTGTCATCGCCGCCCCGGGTGGCCGCCGCCAGATCAAACGCATTGGACAGGGGGTGCCGGAAGTTGGCGACATGCGCGGTCCCGTAGCGCCAAGAGGCCGGATCGGCGCCAAATTCCTTGGTGAGATTGGCCATCGCCAGGTCGAGGGCCGCCAGCACCACCGAGTCGCGAGCCGCCGCCCGAACCGGATGCTTGATGAGGCGGATCAGCAGGGGCAGGTCCCATTCCCGGCCGCGCTGCCGGCCAACCTTGTCTCCCAGCAACGGCTGATACACCATCGGGCCCAGGGCCCGGAGCCAAGCAATGTAGACCAACGGCTGGGCGGCGTCCTTCCGCATCACGAAGTCCCACTGGCCGAGCAGCGAAACCGCCGGTCCAGACACACCCCGCCGCTTGGCGGCGCCGAGCAGCTCGGGGACTAGCGCCTCGGCGGGCAGCGAATGCTCGTCATGCTGGAGTTGTTCGAAGCCGGCTCTGGTCCAGTCGGATCGGGAGCCTAACTGGCTCGTCACCCGATCGGCCCGATAGGAGGTGGCCCACTCGTAGTTGAGTTGGTGGGGATAGCCTTTCGGCATGATGTTGTTGTTGGAGGTAGCAATGATTCCACCGGCCGGATTGAACGACTGCGGCAATTTCGAAAACGGCAGAAAGCCCCGCCACTCGAATCGGCCGTCGCCCGGCACCGGCAACAGGCCGCTCCAGGTCCGGTTCGGATTGAGCCCCGCTGCGATCCACCCGATGTTGCCGTCGACATCGGCGTAGATCATGTTCTCGGTCGGGAGGCGCCACCGATAGGCCGCGGCCTTGAACGTCGGCCAATCGCGGGCCCGGTTGATCGAGATCTGGGCCAGATACCCGGCCGTTCCCGGCTCGGTCCCGACGAACCGGATCACGAACCCCTTGGTGCCGGTCGAATCCACGTTCACGATCGGCCCGTGCTCGGTGAATTCGAGGTCGACGGGGCGCGCTGCTTCGCCTTTGACCCGGATGGTATCTCGAAGGACGGTCACCGGCTTCCACCTCCCTCGGTTCCAGTAGCACCGGCCGGCGGCCGGGCGCGGACAGGGCCCGAGCTTCTCGATGTACACGTCCTGCTGGTCCATCCCGACGATCGTGAATCCGAACGCGATCCGCTCGTTGTGGCCTCCGGCCACCCCGGGGAGGGCCGGTTCGCCGGCGCCAATGACATTCCACCCCGGCCCGACCAAGTGGGTGAGGTACCGGAGCGACGGCAACGTCACCGCCCGGTGCGGATCGTTCGCCAACAACGGCTTGCCGGTGGCGGTCCGTTTGCCACTGATGACCCAGTTGTTGGATCCATCGAACCGGGGATAGCCGAGACCGGCGTACATCTGGGCGGCCGCACCGAGCGAGGCGACGCCAACACCCTTGAGGTCGAGCCCAGGAGCCGGATCAAACCGGCGGACCGGATCGACCGGAAACAACTGCTCGACTTTAGCCCGGCCGTAGACGTTGATCAGGTTGGCCCGGTCGACCTCCGTCAGGGCATTGCTGGTCATCGACAACGCCGCCATCCGCTGGAGCGGCACGTCGTAGGCCCAGGGCTCCGGCGTGAAGTTGAGCAGCGCGAATTCAATCGGCGGATGATCGCGGACCTCGCGAATGTACCCGTTCACTCCGTCGACGAAGGCCGCGACGATTTCGCGGGCGTCGGGAGCATAGCTGTTCCACTCCCGGGTCATGTCGCCGCGGTACTTGAAGAGCCGGGCAAATTTGTCCCGCTCGACGGAACCATTGCCTAACACCTCGGCGAGCCGGCCCTCGCCCTGACGGCGCCACATCTCCATCTGGAAGAGGCGGTCCTGCGCGGCCACGAAGCCCTGCGCGAAGAAGAGATCGTGCACGGTTTTGGCGTAGATGTGGGGCACACCCCACCGGTCGCGGCGGACTTCGACCGCTGAATCGAGCCCCGCCACGTCCATTTGCCCGTCAATCTTGGCCAAGCGAGTTCGAGCCGAATCGAGTAGCCCTTGGGCCGATGCCGGAACGGCCGCGCCAATCAGAGCGAGCGCGAAGATCGGGAACCAGAAGTTCATTGAGTGCCCCTCAGTAGTCGATGTACCACCACGTGCTCCACATCCGACGCGTCGCGCCGCCAGCCCAGCAGGAAGTCCGGCCCGACTTGGAGCACCCAGAGCCCGACCGGGAGCGTCACGGTGCCCAACCACCGGCCGTCCGGGGCAAGGATGTCGTTGATCCGCTCTTTGTTGGTGTCCAAATAGTACCGCTGAAGCCAGATGTTCCCGCCGTAGTCGACGATCATTCTGACGTAAGCCGGTACGAACTCCGGCATTGGCAGCGACCGGGCGAAGAAGGCGCCCCGAAGCCGCTTCCATACCGAATCCCTCGTACCAGCCAGTTCCGCCCTCCGATAGGCATCGACTAGCTCGGTGCTCTTGTGCCGAGGGAGTTGCCATCGGTAGATCGACTGCACCGCTCCGTCAGCGGCGACTTGAACCAGCCCAGCGGCTCCTCCGGAGTTGAGCAATACCGTGTTCGCCACCGTTACCGCGAAAGAGTTGGGAGAAAAAGGTACGGGCAAGAAAGTGGACATCTTGCCGTCGCTCGCCCTTAGCAAGACAGGCTCGGGCGCTTGTACCAGTGTGGCCAAGTGTTTCCCATCGCTACCATACCGGTGGTAAACACTCGTGCTCCGCCACTCGCCTTCGGAAGATTCGGTGCCCTCGACCCAGGCCCGCACCAGCCAGCTTCCATCCGAAAAAACACCCTGAAGCATGGGCCGCCCGGCGGGAGGAGGGTCCAGTGTCACCGTGGCTCGAAATGCCTGAGCCGAATCGAAGATATTGACCCGCCGATTTTCGGCGTCCTCGGCCAGGATATCGCCGTTCGGCGCCTGCCAAATGTGGACGGACGACTGGCCGAACTCACCCGGGCCGCCGCCCTTTCGGCCCGCGGAGCGGATGTGACGGCCCGTGGAATCGAAGACCCTGAGTTCGCCGGAACCGGCGTTGGCGACCACGATGGTGCCATTGCCCAATCGAAGCGCGGTCTCGACATCGTTGAAGAGATACGGTTCGCCTCCATCCGCCGACCCGATGTCGAGGAAAGGTTCCGGCTCGACCCGCCACCCGCTATCCGAACCCCAGGCTGGGCGGCCCGACTCGACGATCCGCACACCCGCGCTGTCGCGGGATGCAGGAACAGCCTCGCCGCCCCCGCTCCCGCACCCAACCGCGAACACGGCGGCCGCGACCCACCGGACGCTCACTGCTTGCTCTGCTCCTCGCGCCAGAGCTTCCGTTGCTCGCGCAACAGGTAGGCGTGGATCGCCGAGACATCGGCCGGGGTCAGGACGTCGGCAAAGCTCGCCATCCCCGCGTCCTTGAGGCGGCCGTGCAGGACGATCGAATCGAACACCGCGTGAGTCTGGATGGTGAGACGATTGAGGTCCGGATAGGCGGAGAGCTGGGCTTCACCCCGGCCACCGTGACAGACACTGCACTTGGCCCCGAAGATCGGGCCACCTCGGTCGGCCATCGCATCGGTCATCCCGGCCAGGGTCGGGGGCTCCGGCGTGGTCTGTTTCACCCGGGCCGGCGGCAACGGGGTCGGAACCCCGCCAAGTTTGAACGCCAGGAGCCGGCCATAGTTCTGGTACCGATACGCAGCGATTTCCTTCGGGTAGATCGGCGCTATGGCGCCCCCGAAACCGGCCAGCACCGCGAGGTACTGCTCGCCATCGACCTCGTAGCTGATCGGCGCCGCCATGATGCCGGTGCCCACATCGATGTCGGCCAACTGGACTCCGGTGTCGGCCCGGTAGATCCGGAGGCGCCCCGCTGAGGTGCCCTGCACCACCAGATTGCCTGCAGTCGTGAGCACTCCGCCGCCGGCCCAGTCGCCGGTGCCGATCGGCACCCGCCACCGCTCCTTCTGGGCCACCGGGTCGTACCCGATCAGCACTTCCTTCGTCAGCGGCGAAGGCAGGCCGGGATGGGCCGCAATCGTGGCATCGAACATCGCCCGCTCGGCGGGGCCGAGCAGATCCAGAATGAAGCCGAGCATCCCGACGGATCCGACGTTCACGTCGCCCTTCATCCAGCGGTACTCAGGCTGGTTGACCATCACCATCCCCTGCTCCCGGGCCGGGATGTAGGCCAGGCCGGTCTGGGTACTGAACGCCATCGGCTGCCAGTTGTGCGCCCCTGCCTGGGTCGGAAAGATCACCGCCGGCTTGTCTTTGTAGTTGGCCGCCGGATTCACCTTGGGCCGGCCCGCCGAGTCGATCTCGGTGGCCCAGTTGGTGAACACGAACGGTTTTGCGGAGATGAACTGGCCGGTTTCCCGGTCGAGGACGTAGTAGTAGCCGTTCTTCGGCGCCTGCATGATCACTTTGCGGATCCGACCGTCGATCGTCAGGTCGGCCAAGATCATGTTGGCCGTCGCGGTGTAGTCCCAGAGCTCCCACGGCACCTGCTGATAGTGCCACTTGAGCTGGCCGTCGTCCGGATTGATCGCCAGAATCGACACGAGGTAGAGATTGTCGCCACCCGAGGGATCGCGGTGCCAGCCGGAGTACGGCGTGCTGTTACCGGTCCCGACATACAGCAGATTGAGGTCGGGATCGTAGTTCATCTCGCCCCACACCGTCCCGCCGAGGCCGGAATTCCAGTCGGTCTTCGGACCCCAGGTCTTCAGGGCCTGCTCCATCGCCGGGTTCTCAGGCGGCCCCTTGGCCGGATCGCCGGGTACGGTGAAGAACCGCCACTTCTCGGCGCCGGTTTCGAGATCGTACGCCGTCACATAGCCGCGGACCCCGAACTCCGCTCCGCTGTTCCCGACAACCACCACGTTCTTGGCCACCTGCGGCGGGCCGGTGATGGTGTAGAACCGCGTATCCCGATCGATGAAGGTATCGGCCCGCCACAACTCCTTGCCGGTCACGGCATCGAGTTTGACCAGATACCCGTCCAGAGTTCCGACGTACACCGCACCATTGGCGACCTGAACGCCCCGGTTGACGACGTCGCAGCACGCCCGGCGGTTATAGCTCCCATCCACCGCCGGATCGTACCGCCATTTTTCTTTCCCGGTCTTGGCGTCGACTGCGAACACGCTACCCCACGGCCCCGCGGCGTACAAAACGCCGCCGACCATCACCGGCGTGGCTTCTTGGCCGTGCTCGACCCGGCCCCGATGCGAGCGGGCCTCATACTCCCAAGCAAAGCCCACCTGACCCGCGTTCTCGGCATTGATCGCGCCGAGCGGCGAGAAGCGATCGCCGCGAAAAGTCCGACCCAGGGACGGCCAGTCGGTTTCTCGGGACTCCGAGGCTGTGCAGCCGGCCAGGGCAACCAACGCAATGACGACGCAGCGGTTCATGATGGATGTTACTCCGTCTTCCACAGGATGGGTTGCCGCCGAGCTCGATCCGTCCAGAACCGGGACGCGCCAGGGATGAAGCCCAGAGGCCTCGAGCAGCGACGGAACGAAATTGAACTGGATGATACGAGAAGGCTACGGCAGAGCCCCGGAGGGGTCAAGCTCGGGTGCCTCTCAACGCAAAGAAAAATCATGGTATCGGAGACAAATGTTCAAATTGTGGTAGCATCGACGGATCCCTAGGTTGGATGGCGTACGGGAAGAGCGGCCCGGATGGTCCGGCGCCCACGAAACCCTCCCGCACACGTGGAGGATCTGACGATGGGGATCAATACGGCGGTCTTGGAACGATTGGCGGCCCTTCGGGCAAAATTGGCGGAGACCCGGAGCCCGGCCCGGCGGCGGAAGCGGCAACCCGACATCCGGGTGATGTTCTTCCCGCCCTCCTCCGGCCGGGAGTGGGCAACACCAGCCGGTGATCCGAAATCGACCGGACGACTGGCCCTGGCCCCACAACCGCGAGTCCGCGCCTGGCCGGGCCCCCGCCCCGACTGACCGCACCACCTTGGCCGCGATCGCCGAGTCTCCCTCTGTCCAGCGGGGAGCCCGGCGACACCGCGGCCAGTGCCTTTCGATGCCTCACCCGCTTGCGGGCGCTCCCCATTAAACGCTAGACTCGTCCGCATGAAACCACTCGCCAGCGGACTGGCCGTGCTCGCCCGGCAATCCGCCGTTGCCCTCGGGCACTTCCCCACCCCGGTTGACGAACTGGTTCGCTTCCGTCAGTCGCTCGGCCTGAGCCAGCGGATCTTCATCAAGCGGGACGACGCCATTTCCTTCGGATTCGGCGGCAACAAAGTCCGCAAGCTCCGCTACGTGATTCCCGACCTCAAGCGCCAAGGCGTCGACACCATCGTCACCTGCGGCGGGGTCCAGTCCAATCATGCCCGGGCCACCGCGGCGGCCGCCGCCGCCCATAGTTTGGCGTGTCACATCATCGTCAACGGAACCGAGCCCAGCCATCCGACGGGCAACGCTCTCCTCAACCGGCTCCTCGGCGCCACCTTCGAGTACGTCGGCGGCCGCGAGGGGCGGGTTCCCGGAATGGAAGCCGCCGCCGCCCGGTTTCGGACCGAAGGCCGCCGGCCGGCCATTGTCCCATTGGGCGCCTCCACCCCGATCGGAGCGTTAGGCTTCGCCGATGCGGTGTCGGAACTCGTGGCGCAGGACGCCATACCCGACGTCATCGTCCATGCCTGTTCCTCCGGCGGCACTTCGGCCGGCCTGGTGGCTGGGGTGGCCATGCATGACTTGGCCACCCGGGTCATCGGAATCAGCGCCGACGACCCGCCGGCGGCGATCGAAGCCCAGGTTCGGTCCATCGTCCAAGGCATTGCTCCGATCCTCGACCTCGACGCCGAGGCCCTCGACGCGGCCGTGTGGGTCGAAGTCGACGACGGCTTCGTCGGCGCCGGCTACGGCGAACCAACCCCCGCGTCCCTGGAGGCGCAGCGGGTCGCGGCCCGGACCGAGGCCATTTTCGTCGACCAGACCTACACAGCCAAGGCGCTGGCGGGATTGATCGCCTATTGCCGTGATGGACGGATTCCCCAAGACGCCAAGGTGCTGTTCTGGCACACCGGCGGACAGGTCGCGCTGTTCGCCTGATTCAGGGTCGGACCTCGAATCGAATCGACTGCCGAACCAACTGGCGGACGGCCTGGCCCCGAATCCGCGCCGGTGCAAAGCGGGAGCGTTCAATCGTCTCGCGGGCGCTCGCGGCAAACCCCGGATGCGAACCCTCCGCGACGGTGAGTGACCCGGACTCGACCACCCCGGACGTATCCACGACGAATGACAACTCGACCCGTCCCCCCAGGCCGGCGGCCCGGAGAACGGCGGGAAAGACCGGCACGGGCTGCGACAGCACCCGGGCCGGCTCATCGACGGCCGCCTCGACAAATGGCGAGCCTGTGGCCTCGGGGCCGGGCTCGCAATCGGCACATCGGGGCCCGGGAGGCTCAAACCGAAATCGGCTCCCATCGATAGGGGTTCCGGGTTCGATCGGGGGGATGCCCACGAGGCCCTCGATCGGGGGCAAACCGATGGACAGCGGATCGGCTGGAGCCGGTTGATCCACCGCGAACGCCGGACCGTCGGGCGACGAATTCGCCAACCGGCGTTCAGCCGGAAGGAACACCGCGTTGGTATCGACCCGTGGCCCCGCGATCGGTGCCGGCAAATGACTCCCTGCTTCGGTGGCACCCAGTCCGATTACCACATGAAACGCCAACGAGAGAACGGCCTGGCCTCCTGAACGGCGCTTCGAGGGGGACGACTCAATCAAGTTCGCAAACATCGGGCACCTCGTTCGGTGGTGAGGGTACGATTCGAATCTCCAACCGGGAGATGATCGACGGTTCACCACTTGGTGTCGAAACGATGACAGCGGGGTGAGGTGGCCCTTTCGATCGAATGACTCTCGCGTGCCCCGGCGCCGGGGGTGGGCTTCGTCGCAATCGGCCTAGCTCCAGTTCTATCGCGCCCCTAGCTTGCCTTGACGAAGATCCCGGGATCGAACGGCCCGACTCGGCCTTCGCCTCTACCGGACCGATGATGGCCTAACCGAGAGAATTGGCGATGTCTTTTTCAATCCTGCTGCCGATGCTGTTGGCCGCCAACGCGCCCAACTCAAACCTCCTCGTCACGGCCGAGTGGCTGGCCGCCAACCGGGAGAACCCCCGCGTCGTCGTGCTCCAGATTGGCCGCGACCGGTCGGACTACGACCGAGGCCACATTCCCGGCGCCCGGTTCATCACCGCCTCAAAGCTCTGGACCACCACCGGCCCCGGCGTTGAGCTCCCGACCGTGGCCTATCTCGATTCCCTGTTCGAATCGGTCGGGATCTCCTCGAACTCCCGGATCATCCTGTACGGCGAAGCCTGGACCACGCCCCGAGCCTTCCTGGCCCTCGACTATCTCGGCCTCGGCGACCAATCCGCCATCCTGGACGGCGGACTCATCCAGTGGAAAGCCGCCGGCAAGAGCGTCTCGACCGAGGCGCCGGTGGTCACGGCCGGCACCATCGAGCCCAAGCCCCGTCCCGAAATCGTCGTCGACGCCGAGTGGATCAAGCAGCACCTCAACGACACCAACGTGGCCCTGGTGGACGGCCGGTCGGCGGAGGAATATGCCGGCACCACCGAGGCCGAGCGGCTGCCCCGGTACGGGCACATTCCCGGCGCCAAAAACTTGCCGTGGGATCAGACCTATTCCGACGGGGCCGGCGCCCTGAACGGCGTGGCCTCAACCTTGGTCGATCCCCGGCAGCTCGAGGCCTTGATGTCGGCGGCGGGCGCCACGAACGGCAAACAGATCGTCACTTACTGCACTGTTGGGCTCCGAGCCAGTCATCTCTATTTCGTGGCGCGACTCATGGGGCACCGGCCCAAGATCTACGACGGCTCGATGCGGGACTGGAGTCCCCGAAGCGAACTCCCGCTCGTTGGGCCGCCACCCCGGGCCGTCACCCCGCCGCCCAGTGAGGGTCTCGCCTACTTCGTCGACCCCGACTGGCTCCACAATCATTTCGGCGACGAGGGGCTGGTCGTCCTCCACGTCGATCGGAATCGGGCGGCCTACGATTCGTCGCACATCGAGGGGGCCCGGTTTGTGGCCATGAGCGACTTCGTGACGGAGCGGAATGGGATTGCCACTGAGCTGCCGGCGCCCGCCGCGCTCGACTCCTTGCTGGAGAGCCTGGGCGTCACGGACAACTCCAAGATTCTGCTCTACGGCGAGATCCTCGCGGTCAGCCGCTTGTTCTACACCTTGGACTATCTCGGATTGGCCGAACGCACGGTGGTCCTCAATGGCGGTCTGGGCAGCTCGGCACTCGGCGCTCGGCACTCGGCGCTCGGCGGGAGAGTGGGGGGGCTTACGGTGACGGCGAGGGATTCGTTGGTGGTTGAGGCGGATTGGGTTCGGGCGGCCGCGGGCGACCCGCGGGTGGTTTTGGTCGATGCTCGGAGGGCGGACGAGTATACGGGGGCGGTGGCGGAGGACGGGGTTCCGCGGGCGGGGCACATTCCGGGGGCGGTCAACCTCGATTGGAATTCGCTGTTTGAGAAGGGAAAGGCCAAGGACCGGGCGACGCTGATCGCGATGTTCCGGGCGGCGGGTGTGACCGATGGCGCGACGATCGTGACGTATTGCCGGGTCGGAACCCGGGCTGCGGCCCTCTATCTCGTGGCGCGGGCGCTGGGCAGGCGTACCAAAATGTATGACGGGTCGATGGTGGACTGGAGCCGGCGAATGGACCTCCCGATCGCGACCGGTGCCGCGGCGGGGTCGATGCGCTAACTGCCGACCGGGCGTTCGACGTAGCTCCGGATCTTCCACCGGCGCCCATCGAGATACAGCACCATCACGAAGGTGCCGGTGACATCCGTGCCGGCACCACGCTCCAACCGATAGCGCATCCGGCCGAGGTAATAGGCTAACCCGCCACTGGCCGTGAAATCGAGCAGGGTGACGTGGTAATTCTTGATCCGGCCGACCCGCACCAGAAGCGTGTCCGCGAGGGCATCCCTCCCCTGCACGTACCAACCGTCGGTCGGCGAATAGAGCCCGTCTTCGGTGAACAAACGGCCCAGCTGTTTGGGGTCGCCCGTGGCCAGAAACGTCTGCCAATCGGCCAAGACCTGCTTGACGTCGGCATAGGTATTGGCCAGGAACTCGTTGCGCGACCGGGACATGACCGGCAACTCGTCACCCGGAATCTGGCCCCGCGCCGATTCGGCGGCCACGACCAGAACCAAGCCCGCCAGACCAACCCGGCTGCCGATGCTCATTGGAGTCTGGAGCTGAACCGGTCGAGGAACTCGCGTTCGCCCGCCGTGAGGCTCGCGATCCCCGTTTGGCTGATCTTGTCCAGGACCCGATCGAGTTCGGTCCGATTCACTTCATGGAGATCATCGCGACGGATCTTGCCCCATCGTTCCATCGCTTTGCCGGCTCCCTCCAACCGCGGGACCACCGGCCGCGACTGCTGCTGCCACTCCCGCATTGGGGCTTTCTGGCGGTTCTCGAGCCACTTGAGATAGAGGAATCCGCCCAGGAACCCACCGAGATGCGCAAAATGGGCGACTCCACCGCCGGCGCCGCCGCCATTGAGACCAGACCAGAGGGAAATTCCGGTCATGATCACCACCAACCAACGCGCTTCGATCGGGAGAACCCCCCAGATGTAGATCGGCTGGCGGGGCCAGAAATAGGCGAATCCAAGCTGGATGCCGAACACTCCGCCGGACGCGCCGATCAGCGCGCCAAAGCCCCCGGCCGGGAAGGCACTGAAGATCAGCCACGCCAGCCCGCCGACCAACCCGCTCAGGAGATAGAGCCGGACGAACTGAGCCCCGCCGAGCCGCGACTCGAGTACGGGGCCAAAGAAATAGAGCCCCAACATGTTCCAGAAGATGTGACTGAAGCCACCGTGCAGGAACATGTAGGATACCAGGGTCCAGGGCCGCCAGAGGAGGCCGGCGCCTCGGAGCTCGAGGAGCGAGTTGACGGCAGGAATCGTCTGCTGCAGGAAAAACACGACGACATTCGCGACGATGATCCGGAGAACCCAGGGACTCACGAGGCCGGCCGATGCGTGCTGGGGTAGTCGACGATGTGCTCCCATTCACCCGCGTCGGAGCGAGCCACCACGGCCACTACCGGCTCGGTGTCGCTTCGGTTGAACACTTCGTGCGGAATGCCCGGTTCGATGAAGATGAAATCGCCGGGCCCGTTGTCCACCACGTCAGTCAGGCCTTCGCCATAGCAGTGGCGGACCTGGCCCGACAGGATGTAGAGCATGACCTCGAAATCGACGTGGATATGGGCAAACGCGATGGCGCCGGGCGGTACCGTGGCCACGTTCATCGACAGCCGCTTCGACCCGACGTTGGTGCCGGACAGACCGGCCTGGTACTGAATGCCGTTCCAGGCCCGGCAAATGGCGCTGGAACGCAACACATGGATCCCGGCGCCACGCTCAGCGTCGGGAATCATGGGAATAGCCATCGAAGCTCCCGAAAAGTTCCGGTTGCAATCTAAACGGGGGCCGGGCCTAGTTCTTGGTCTTGAGATACATCCGCCGAATCTCGACCGGAATCGGCATTCGCTTTGACTCAACCTTGAGGTCGTACACCAGGTCACCCTGCTTGGCGTCGAGCCGGTATTTCTCTCGGATTTTGGTCTCGCCGTCGATCGTCTGCTCCAGGACGAATTCCTCGGCCTTTCGTTTGACCTTGGTGCGCCGCACTTCCCCGCCGAACAGGGTATCGACCGTCTCCCGGCCGTCAGTCCAGACCAGGCGCTTGAATCCGGCGCCGTCGAGCAGGGACACCGTGGAGTCGGAGAGGCCGATTTCGATCGTTTCCGACGGGCGGAGGAGCTGGAGGATCACCGGGGAACCGCCTTCACCGGTGGCCCTCCCGCCTCCGCTTGGAAAGCTCCCCGGACGCCCGCTACCCGGGCGCCCCCCGCCCCCGCCCGGTCGGCGGCCGCCCCCAAAACCGCCGGGAAGACCACCCCGGTCCATCCGGCTCGGCCGATCGCTGCGGGTCGGATCGAGCTGCCATTTGCCGACCAAAGTGGGAACCTCCGCCCCCTCCGCCTGGCCCGCGAGCCGGTCGGTTCCGCCGACCAAAAGCACCGCGACAACCGCGGCCGAGTTCCAGATCTGCATTGGGTTCCTCCGTCCCACTATGAACCCTAACGGCCGGGGTTACCCCGACGCTAGTGACCCGCCGGGACGGCGGCCCGCCATCCGGCCAGCCGCTCGGCTTCGAGATCCTTCCGCACCGTCGCGTACTCCGGCCTCGAAGCCAGGTTGACGTTCTCGTCGGGATCAGCCTCCCGATCGTACAACTCGTGAGCGGTGAATTGCTTGGTACTCCAGTTCATCCAGGTCACGTAGTGCCACCGATCGGTGAGCATACTGTAGCCCATGTACTCAATGCCGTCCGGTGCCACCCAGATCCCTTTCCGGAGAAATTGGCTGAACACCGCCGGTTTCCAGGCCTGGCCGGGGTTCTTGACCAGCGGCACCGCGCTCACTCCTTGGACGTGAGACGGCACCTCGAGACCCGCCAATTCACTGAGGGTCGGATAGACGTCCACAAACTCGACCATCTGGCGGATCTTGAGTCCGGCCGGGATCGTGCCCGGCGCCCGGATGATCAAGGGAGAGTGGGTGTCGATCTGGTAGTTGGTCATCTTGGCCCAGCTGTTGTGCTCACCGAGTTTGTAGCCGTGATCGCCCCAGAGGACGACGATGGTGTTCTTGGTGAGACCCAGGCTGTCGAGTTGATCGAGGAGCCGACCCACCTGGGCATCGATGTAGCTCACTGAGGCGTAGTACCCGTGCTTCAACAGCCGGCTTTGCGCTTCGGTAACCCCGCCCCGAAACGGATGCGGGACCTCGGCGAAATCGGCATACCCGCGCAACTCCCGCATGTTGTCGATGGCCGCCTCCGGCCCGTCTTTCGGCACGAACCGGTTTCGGGCCAGGGGAATCGCGTTCCGGTCGTAGAGATCCCAGTACTGCTTCGGGGCGTTGAACGGCAGATGGGGCCGGTAGTACCCGACCCCGAAGAAGAACGGCTGCTTCCGTTTCGCGAGATCGGCCAGTTTTCGGATCGCGAAATTGGTCTGGGCGCCGTCGTAATACACGCTGTCGGGCAAGTCGACACTCTCGGTGGCGTTGGCCTTGAGGTACCAGAGGCCAAAGCGGTCGATGGACTCGGCCGGTTGTCCCGCCGCCATGATCTTGCCCTTGCGGGCTTCCTGAATCGCGACGTTGTCCCGGTGGTGATAGACCGCATCCGGGTCGTACGGAAACCCGGGTACTTTGATTTCCGGTTCGCTCCACGACAGCGAATCCGGAATGATGTTGTGATAGACCTTGCCGATGACGGCCGCGTAGTAGCCGTTCCGGATGAAATGTTGCGGCAAGGTCACCACATCGGGCACGGTGTTGCGAAAGTCGGTTTCCAAATCCCACACCCGGCTCGAATCCGGGCGGAGTCCCGTCATCAGACTGGTCCGCGAGGGATTGCAGACCGCCTGCTGGGCGTGGGCGTCCAGAAACGTCACGCCCGACCGGGCCAACCGGTCGATGTTCGGGGTTTTGATATCGGAATCGCCGTAGGCACCGAGTGCCGGCCGGAGATCGTCGACCGCAATGAACAGAACGTTAGGCTTGGCCGGCTCCATGCCGCGACACGCCGACAGCGCCAGCGCCGCCACTCCCGGCCAAAGGAACTTCACGGCGCCGGTTTCGCATTGATTTCATGAGCCTGGACAATGACCCACTTCCCCCCCCGGCGCTGATACACGAACGTCCAGATCTTGCCTTCGGTCCAGAGCGCCACACCACCGGTATCGACCATCTGGGGCCGGAAAACCCCGGTGAACGCCCCGGAACTCGAGGAGAGCGGGAGCACGTGGGCCGGTTCCCACTTGCCTCCAGTCGACCGGACCCGTTTGAAAAAGCCCCCCGCGGCCTTGGCCAACGCCTCCCGGTTCGGATAGATCCGCCCGTTGTCGACGTACACCAGATCCGGCTCGGTCGTAAACAGATCCATGAATCGGTCGATGTTCCCAATCGTTCCGATCAACCGGTCGGCTTGGATCCGAATCGTATCGGCCACCGCGGCCCGTTGCCGAGCCGAGAGCTCCTGCGCCACCACCGGCACGGCTGCCCCGGCCAAGATCATTGCCACCGCCGCCCCTCGAAGTATCCCGATCACATGTGCTCCGTTCAAAGGAGTTTGACCAACCAGTCACCCAGGAAATATCCCACCACCGCCACCCCGAGACCCACGACGAGCATGTCGATCCCGCTTCGCATGATTCCCCGCCCGGTAAACAGGCTCCGAGCCGCCCCCACGAAGAAATGCGAGAGCATCGCCACGGCGAACGAGGTCCAGAGCGCCCACGGCTCGGTACTGATGAGCAACGGCGCCACCGGAATCAAGGCCCCGATCAAGGTGGCCGAACCCGTTACCAAGGCTTCCCGCATCGGGGTGCTGCTCGCATCCCCGATCTTCAACTCTTCCCGAACTTTCTCCGCCAAGGCCCGCTCCGGATCGGCCATGATCACCTCGGCCATCCGGCGGGCCTCCGGTTCGGAAATCCCCTTGGCCTGGTAAATCAGCGAGAGCTCTTCCGTCTCGAGCTCCGGCATCAGCCGGATCTCCTCTCGCTCCATGGCGATCTCGTGCTCGTAGACTTCCCGTTCGCTCTTGGCCGCGAGGTAGCCGGACGATCCCATCGACAGCGCGTCCGCGACCGCCCCCGCCAACCCGGCCACGACCACCGCAGGACCGGCCGTATCCAACGACCCCTGCGCGCCGATCATGCCGGCCACCAGCCCGAAATTGGCCGTCAGCCCATCGTTGAACCCATAGACCACGTTCCGAACGAACCCGCCGGCCCCGGTCTGGTGCCAGGGCTCACCCGGGCGCCCCAGCAGGCCCGCCAGCCGCTCGGCGTGCTCCTTCGACTCCTGGGCTAGTCGGAGCGCCGGGCCGCCCGCCGGGCTCCCCATGGACCGCTCGTGGAGTTCGAGGTACCCTTTGACCTCCCGGCCTTCCTCCGCCAGCAGGGCCGGGAGGAGAAATTTGGGACCAAACCAACCCGCCAACCGGGCCATGATTCGGGCCCTCCGGGTCGGGGTCGGGGCGGGCGGGAAATGTCCGGCTTCGGCCAAGATCTTCATCCAGACCCCGACATGGCGGTCTTCCACTTCGGCGAGGCTCTGGTAAATTGTTGACTTGTCTGGACTTAGCTCTACGGCGGCGAGTTTGCGATAGAGGAACGCGGCGTCGGCCTCGTCCTGGAGGTGCTCGAGCCATTCAGCGGGAGGAGTTGCCATGCCCCCAATCTGCAACCAAAACCCCAAGTTAGACATCTTTCCCGACGTGCTGACAGGAACCCTACGAATGGACGCTTACCGGCTGGCCGATGCCGAGGCAGTACTGCCCCGGCTCCGCACCGGCGACCCCGAGGCCCAGGAGGCGTTGTTCCGCGCCTTTGAAGCGCCGGTCTACAGCCTGGCTCGCCGGATCTGTCGGACCACCGAGGACGCCGAGGACGTGGTCCAGGACACCTTCATCGAAGTGTTCCGGAGCATCGGTCAGTTCCGGGGTCAGGGCAGCATCTGGGGCTGGGTCCGGACGGTGGCATCGAGCAAGGC
>JANPEL010000247.1:0-8511 GCA_031431925.1 Gemmatimonadota bacterium
ACCTATACGATCCGGCTGGTGCTGCTTGGATACGGCGCCCAGCAGAAGACCGTCACCGTCGCGGCCGGCCAGCCGGCCACGGCCGACTGGACCGTGTAGCAGGCGCCGTTCCAGCTCGAGGAAATCGTCACTACCGCCACGGGTGAGCAGTTCAAGCGCGAGCTTGGCAATACGGTGGCGACGATCGAGGCCACCCAGTTGGTCAACCAGGCCCAGACGCCGGATTTGAGCACGGTGCTCAACGGGCGGATTGCCGGGGTCACGGTCATCCAGAACGACGGGGTTGCCGGGAGTGGTTCCCGGATCCGGATCCGGGGCATCAGTTCCGCGTCGCTCAGCAACGACCCGCTCCTGTATGTGGATGGGATCCGGGTGACCGAACGGGGTGTGGCGTTGAGCGTCTACGCCGGCGGCGGCTCGCCCTCCTTCTTGAACGATATCAATCCCGAAGACATCGAGAGCATCGAGGTCGTCAAGGGTCCGTCGGCGGCCACGCTCTACGGCACCCAGGCCGCCAACGGCGTCATTCGGATCACGACCAAACGAGGCAAGACCGGACCGACGAAGTGGAACGTCTACACCGAGCACGGCCAGGTCGAGGACAAGAACCAGTACCTATCGGCCTGGTATTCGAAGCGCCAGGGCGGCGCCGGCCAGTGTTACCCGTTCCAGCAGGCGCTGGGCCAGTGCACCATCGCGGGGCTCTTCAGCAAGGACATCCTTCGGGATCCCGAGACCTCGCCGCTCAAATCGGCGTACCGGTCGCAGTATGGGGTCCAGATCAATGGCGGTACCGACGCGGCCCGCTACTTCGTCGGCGCGGAGTTCGAAGACCAGCGCGGTATGTTCAAGATGCCGACCTCGGAAATTAACTTCCTGAAGACCCTTCGTGGTGCGGACGCGGTCATCCCGGACGCCCAACTCGAACCGAACAACCTCCGGAAGATCAACCTCCGCGGCAATCTGGCCGTGGCGTTGTCGAGCAAGGCCGACGTGTCGGTCAACACCGGATTCGTCAACAACGACAACCTGATTCCGCAAACCGGCGACAATCTGGAAGGCGTCTTCGCCGCCGCCACCTACGGGACGGCCAATCCGGATGCGACGAGCCCGTACGGATTTGCCCGCCCGGCGTATGGGTTTGCCAATACGATTTACCGGAAGTCCAATCACTTCATTCAGAGCGCCAATCTGAACTTCCGGCCGCTCAACTGGCTGTCGACTCGCGCCACGGTTGGGCTCGACTATATCGGCTACGAGGACCAAGGCTTGGCCAGGAACGGCGAATCCTGCCCGTTCTGCGGCAATGGCGACGGCGTCCGGACCCTCAACCGGTTTCAGAGCTACAAGTACTCCGCCGACCTCGGCGGCACCGCGACCTTCAAGCTGACGAGCCGGATCGGGTCGAAGACCTCGGTCGGTGGTCAGTATGGTAAGGACAACCTGACGGGCTCACTCAACCTGGGCCAAGTGTTGGCCCCGGGCGCCGAAACCTTTACCGGCGCCGCCAACAAGACCTCGAGCGAAGTCACCGTCCGGAGCGTCACCTTCGGGACGTATGTTGAGCAACAGTTCAGCTTGGACGACCGGCTCTTCATCACCGGCGCGGTCCGGGTCGACCAAAACAGTTCGTTCGGTCGGGATAGCCGGTCGGCGACCTACCCGAAGATCGGCGGCTCGTTCGTGGTCATGGAGCCCCGTGAAACCGGGCTGGTGAGCTCGTTCCGCCTTCGGGCGGCGTACGGCGCCTCGGGTCAGCAGCCCGGCGCGCTCGATGCCATCCAGTACTACACCGGCACCACGAACGCCTTGTTCGGCGGCGCCGCTCCGGGCGTGAGCTTGGGGAACCTGGCGAACTTCCTGGCCGGGTTAGGCAACACCAATCTGAAGCCCGAACGGTCGAAGGAAATCGAGACCGGCTTCGACGCCGGATTCTTCAACAACCGGATTACCCTCGAAGCGACGGCGTACCGGAAGAACACCTCCGACGCGTTGGTGCAGCGGCTTCTGCCGGGCTCGTTGGGTTCAGTTCAGGCCCGGACCGACAACGTCGGTCGGGTGAAGAACGAGGGCATCGAGGTGTCGATCTCGGCCCGGGTCCTCGACAAGCCGAGCTTGCAGTGGGACGTCCAGCTGGAGTTGGCGGGCAATCGCAACCGGCTCGTGGCCCTCGGCGAAGGGGTGCCTCCGATCACCGGCTTCGGGTTCCAGCAGCGGCCCGGTTATCCGCTCTTTGGCGGCTGGTGGCCGAAGATCGACTCGTACTCCGATGCGAACAATGACGGCTTCATCGATCCGAGTGAAGTGGTGACCACTGATACGGCGGCGTTCTTGGGTGCCACCATCCCGGCCCGGACCGCCAGCTTGAACACCAACTTGTCGCTCTTCAAAGGCAAGCTCCGGATCGGTGGTCAGGTCGAGTACAAGGGTGGCTTCAACTCGCTCGAAGTCAGCACGATGTTCCAGTGCCTCTTCGTCGGCAATTGCCAGTACCTGACCGATCCAACGACCTCGTTGTTCAATCAGGCCCGGGCCGTGAGCGGCGTCTTCGGCGATTGGGCGGAGGACGCGACGTTCTTCCGGCTCCGCGAGGCGAACATCGCCTACACGCTGCCGACCAAGTGGGCGCGGGCGGTGGGCTCGTCCAACGTGGTGGCGACGTTGACCGGCCGGAACCTGCTCCACTACCTGCCGAACTTCGGCGGGTGGGATTCCGAAGTGAACACAGCGGCCGGTGTGGCCGGCGACGGGCCGAACTACAACTTCGTCCAGCCCGGCCAGCCGCGGTACATCACGTTCCGTCTCCAACTTGCTTACTAGGAGCCGACTCCCATGACTCAGTCGATTCCGACTCAACCGATGGCTATGATGATGACCAATCTTCGTAGTGCCTTCACGGTGGCGGCCTTGGCCGTCACCGTCACGGGCTGCTCGACCGACTCCTTGCTCCAGGTCGACCGCCCCGACATCATCGATCCCGCCAAGCTGGTTGGCGCGCTCGGTGCCACCGCTCTCTACAACGGCGCGATCGGCGATGTGGCCTATGCGCAGGGCACCTTCTCGGGCGTGATGCTCGCGTCGAGCCTGTTCAGCGACGAGTTCCGGTTCGGGGGCACCCCGCCGGAAGTCCGCCAGTTCGACCT
Organism: Gemmatimonadota bacterium; assembly: GCA_031431925.1. Classification (GTDB taxonomy): domain Bacteria; phylum Gemmatimonadota; class Gemmatimonadetes; order Gemmatimonadales; family GWC2-71-9; genus SHZU01. The sequence goes on from JANPEL010000247.1 coordinate 3,144, forward strand.
CGGCGACATCAAGGTCGAGAACTCGTTCTCGCAGCAGATCTACCTCAACATCCACCGGGGCCGGATTGCCCCGCAGAAGGCCGCCGTCGCCTTGGCCGCAGTCAACCCGGCCGACAAGCGGATCGGCGAGATGAAGGCCCTCTCGGCCCTCGCGACGATCTGGCTCGGCGAACACTATTGCTCCGGGACTCCCTTGAGCGATTTCGGGCCGCCGGAAGTCTTCGGCAATCCGTCGACGACCGCTCAGGTCTTTACCGCGGCCCTCGATCTCCTGACCAGCGCGGCCACGACGACGGGCGGCGACGCCAAGATCGTCAATTTGATCGCGGTGCTTCGGGGCCGGGCGCTGTTGAACAACGGCCAGTTCGCGAGTGCGGCCTCGGCGGTTGCCGCGGTGCCGACCAGTTACAGCTACGAAGCGGTGTTCTCCACGGCGGACCTTCGGACCAACAACAACATGAAGGCGTTCATTTTCGACTTCGATTACCTGTCGGTGTCGGATCGAGAAGGTGGCAACGGCCTCAACTTCGCCGTGGCCGGCGATGCCCGGGTCCCTGTCAACAACGCCGGCCTGTCCCGGTTCGACAGCAAGACCCCGCACTTCCAGTTCTTGCCCTACGATTCCTTCGGGAGCTCGATCGTCAACGCCAGTGGCAAAGAGGCACGGTTGATCGAAGCCGAAGCGGCCCTCCAGGCCGCCAACATCGGGACTTGGCTGTCGAAGATGAATGAAGTTCGGGCACTCTATCAGATGGCCCCCCTGACCGATCCGGGCAGCGCCACCGCCAGGGTCGACCTGATGTTCCGGGAGCGGGCGTTTACGCTGTTCGCCACCGCGCACCGGGTCGGCGACCTCCGCCGGTTGGTTCGGCAGTATTCACGGACCGTGGCCGCCACCTTCCCGGCCGGGGCGTATCACAAGGACAACTTGACCCGCGGGAGCCAGGGCAGCATCATCGTGCCCCAGACCGAGGAGAACAATCCGAACTTCAAAGCGACCGACTGCGACGCGACCAAGGCCTGATCGCGGCGCCGGGACGTTTCACAACCAGCGGGGGCGGCCATCACGGCCGCCCCCGCTTGGTTTTCAGCCATTCCCAATTGACCGATCCACCCTCGGGCAAACCGGCGTCAGGCGAGGTAAATTGCGGCCGGCTTTCTCGAACCAGGGATCTTCCATGTACACCATGATGGTTACGCTGTCGGTGCTCGCCGCTCCCGCGTTTGGTGAAATTTCCGGCGATCTTCGCTTGGGCGACAAATACCTTGCGGCCGCCAAGGTTGAACTTGCCTGCGGCGACAAGGCCGCCGCGGCCGTCACCGATTCGCTCGGCACCTTCCGGCTGGCCGTGGCGGGCACCGGCAAGTGCACGGTGACGGTGACTCACGAGAAGCAGACGGCGTCGCTCGGTATCGTGGTGTTCGACAAGCCGTCCCGGTATCGCCTGGTCTTGGAGCTCAAGGACGGCAAATACACCCTGAAGCGGGTCTGACCCCGTGGCCGAGCCGGAGGTTCGCGACCACAAGGATTTCTGGGACAAGCTCCAGATCGTGCTCTCGCCGTTGGGCGGCCTGTTTACGGCAATCGCGGTGGCGAGTCTCGGTCTGATCGGCTCGCGGGCCCTCGACAAGCAGCAGAGCAGCGAGGCCAAGCTCCGGCTTTACTCGGAGTTGATGACGCGCCGGGAGGAATCAGAGGCCACGCTCCGCAAGGAGATGTTCCAGTCGATCATCGGGTCGTTCTTCGACACCCAATCGAGCTCGTTCGAGTCGAGACTCCTCAAGATGGAACTCCTGGCGCAGAATTTTCACGAGGCGCTGAACCTCCAGCCTTTGTTCAAACACCTTCGCCGAGAAATCGCGGCGGCTTCGATCACGGCCGCCGACAAGCGGCGTTACGAAAGCCGGGTCAGCGAATTGGCCCGGGAGGTGACTCGGAAGCAAATCGTGGTGCTCGAAGGGGGCGGGAAACGGTTCGATTGGACCGTCCTCCTGAGCGACAGTCTGATCGATGGTATCCGCACCGAGCAACTCGAAGACGTCAAGCTCGCACTCGACGGCGTCGAGCGCCGGTTTCGGATCACCTTATTCCGGGCCGACACCGCCCAACGGGAGCTGCATGTCGGCCTGGAGGTCGAAACCCTGGCCCAGCCCGGCGTGCTGACGTCGGCGGTGGGCCGGTACAACGTCGAGTTCGACGTGGGGTTCTTCAACACCCCGATGATCGACAACACCCGGCTCTCGAACGATCAGCGGGTGGCGGTGGTGCTCACCGACATGAATGATGCCGGAGCCGGCATCAGTCTGATGTACTTCCCCGGTTCCCGGGCCAGTCTCCGGGAAAAGCCCTACTACGAGGAGATTCTCCGGAAACTCGCCGACACTACCGCCGTCCGGGAGTAGGTCAGGGCTTCGGCACCGGCGAATACCCGAGGTTCGGGGCGAGCCAGCGCTCGGTTTCGGCGAGAGGCAGGCCTTTGCGAGTAGCATACTCTTCGACTTGATCTTGGTCGATCTTGCCGACCCCGAAGTACTGGGACTCGGGGCGCCAGAAGAAGTACCCGCTGACGGCCGCGGTCGGTGTCATCGCGAAGTTTTCGGTCAGTTCGATCCCGGCCAGACGCGTGGCATCGAGCAACGAGAACAGGAAGCCCTTTTCGGTGTGGTCCGGACACGCCGGGTATCCCGGGGCCGGCCGAATGCCCTGATACTTCTCCTTGATCAAGTCCTCGGTGGTCAGGGCTTCACTCGGGGCGTAGCCCCAAAACTCCCGCCGCACCCGCTCGTGGATCCGTTCGGCAAACGCTTCGGCCAACCGGTCGGCAAGGGCTTTCGCCATGATGCTCTTGTAGTCGTCGTGGTCTCGCTCGAATTCCGCCACGAGCCGGTCGAGGCCGATGCCCGTCGTCACCGCGAAGCCGCCGACATAGTCGAGGATCCCGCTCGCCACCGGCGCCACGAAATCGGCCAGGGCGAGATTGGGCTTCCCACCGCTCTTCAGGTGTTGTTGGCGGAGGGTGTGGACCTGCCCGATGGTCCGGGTCCTGGTCGGGTCGCTGTAGAGCAGGATGTCGTCGCCGATGGCGTTGGCGGGAAAGAACCCGACCACCGCGCGGGCCCGGAGCAGTTGCTTGGCCACGATCTGGTCGAGCAGGGCCCGGGCGTCATCGAACAGCTCGCGGGCGGCCTTGCCCACGAGCGGATCCTTGAGGATGGCCGGATAGTGTCCCGCGAGCTCCCAGGTCTGGAAGAATGGGGTCCAGTCAATCCGGTCCGCCAACTCGGCCAGCGGATAGTCATCGAACGTCCTGACGCCGAGGAATGACGGCGTTGGGACCGAGATGCTCAGGTCGAGGGTCTGGCGGTTGGCCCGGGCCTCCGCGATCGTCACCCGGCGGTCGGTGTTGGTCCGTCCGGCCCGGTCGATCCGGATGGCCTCGTATTCCTCCGCCACCTGCCGCACCAATGCCGTCTTGAGGGTGTCGCTCAGCAGACTGCCGGCGACTCCGACGGCCCGCGAGGCGTCGAGCACGTGAATGACCGGGTGCGAATAGCAGGGCGCGATCTTGACGGCCGTGTGGGCTCTCGAGGTGGTCGCGCCGCCGATCAGGAGCGGGGTCGTGAAACCCTGGCGCTCCATTTCGGTGGCCACCACGGTCATTTCCTCGAGCGACGGGGTGATCAGCCCAGACAACCCGATCAGGTCGACCCCTTCGCGCTTGGCGGTTTCGAGGATCTTGGCCACTGGCACCATCACACCGAGATCGATGACCTCGAAGTTGTTGCACTGGAGGACCACGCCGACAATGTTCTTGCCGATGTCATGGACGTCGCCTTTGACGGTGGCCATCAAAACCCGGCCCCGGGCTCGCTGGCCCTCCGATTTTTCGGCCTCGATGTACGGAATCAGATGGGCCACGGCCTTTTTCATGACCCGGGCGCTCTTGACCACCTGGGGCAGGAACATCTTTCCCGCGCCGAACAGGTCGCCGACGACGTTCATGCCGTTCATCAGCGGACCTTCGATCACCTCGATCGGCCGGGTGGCGCGGAGCCGGGCTTCCTCGGTGTCTTCGTCGATGTAGTCGGCAATCCCTTCGACCAGGGCATGGGCCAGCCGCTCCTCGACCGGCAGCGAACGCCACGCGAGATCCTTCACGTGACCCGCGGCGTGGCCCTTGGCGGTGTCGGCGACGGCCACCAGGCGCTCGGTGGCATCGGGCCGGCGGTTCAAGACCACGTCTTCGATCCGCTCCAGCAAGTCCTTCGGAATGTCGCGGTAGACCGGGAGGGCGCCGGCGTTGACGATGCCCATGTCCATCCCGGCTTGAATCGCGTGGTAGAGGAACACCGCGTGAATGGCCTCGCGGATCGGGTCGTTGCCCCGGAACGAGAACGACACGTTGCTGACCCCGCCGCTGATCTGGGCATGGGGCAGGGAGGCCTTGATCCGGCGGGTAGCGTCGATGAAGTCGACCGCGTAGTTGTTGTGCTCCTCGATCCCGGTGGCAATCGCGAAGACGTTCGGGTCGAAGATGATGTCCTCGGCCGGAAAGCCGATCTGTTCGGTCAGGAGCCGGTAGGCCCGTTCGCAAATGGCCACTTTGCGATCGGCGCTGTCGGCCTGGCCTTGCTCATCGAAGGCCATCACGATGACCGCCGCCCCGTAGCGACGAACCAGCGTGGCTTGGCGGAGGAACTCGGCCTCGCCCTCCTTCAGGCTGATCGAGTTGACCACGCTCTTGCCCTGGACGTTCTTGAGTCCGGCCTCGATGACCGACCATTTCGACGAATCGATCATGATCGGGACCCGGGCAATTCCCGGTTCTGAGGCCACCAGCCGGAGGAACTTGGTCATCGCGGCGGCCGAGTCGAGCATGCCCTCGTCCATGTTGACGTCGATGATCTGGGCGCCGTTCTCGACCTGCTGGCGGGCCACTTCGAGCCCTTCCTCGTAGCGGCCGTCGATAATCAGCTTGGCGAATTTCCGGGAGCCGGTGACGTTGGTCCGCTCGCCGATGTTGACGAAGAGCGCGTCGGGCCCGATGGCCACCGGTTCGAGGCCGGCGAGCCGGAGCGCCACGGGCGGCGTGGCCGGCCGCCGGGGCGTCACGCCCCGCACCGCCTCGGCGATGGCCGCGATGTGGTCGGGGCGGGTCCCGCAACAGCCGCCGACGACGTTGATCAGTCCGCTCCGGGCGAATTCGCCGAGGGTTTCTGCCATGAACGCGGGCGTGTCGTCATACTCGCCGAATTCGTTCGGCAGCCCGGCGTTCGGGTAGGTGCTCACGAACATCGGGGCGATCCGGGCCAGCTCATGGACGTACTGGCGGAGCGCCGGAGCGCCTAACGCGCAGTTGAGTCCCAC
>JANPEL010000248.1:0-7099 GCA_031431925.1 Gemmatimonadota bacterium
CACCTTACCGTTCGGATGAAGCCAGACTTCGGAGGTTTCGAGTTTGGACCGAACCAACTGCCCGACCACCGTCGCCTTCCGCCGCACGTCGCGCGGGGTGACCACCACCGTGGCGACGGTGCTCAGGTTCCCCAGATTTCCCGTGATCTGGTATTGCCCGGTCTCATAGGCCACGAACTTGCCGTCGGCCTCGATCTGTCCGTGCCCCGGTGCAAACGACCACGTTGGGTTCAGCCCATCGATGGCCCGGCCATTCCGGTCCTTCGCGACGATCTGAAACGGCACCACATCGCCCTGGCGGACGGTGGGCCTCTCCGGAGTGATCGCCAGCGACGCCGGCACCGGGAGCACGACCACTCGAAAACTGGTGCGGGCGCGGCCCATCGTGGCCGAGAGCTCGGCCGTGCCGGTGGTCACCGCGGTCAGGAGGCCGTCGGCAATCCGGACCACGCCGGGCGCCGAGGAACTCCATGTGGTGGTTCCGGAGGTCGAGTCGCCAAATGCGGTCTTCGGAAAAGCGGTCAACTGGATCCGCTGTCCGATGACGACGCGGGCCGGCATCGGCGCGATCCGGATCGTGGCCGCCGGTCCGGCGACGATGGTGACCTCGATCCGCCGGGTGAATGGTCGGGCGCCACCGGGCACGGTCGCGAGGATGGAGATCGGCAAGATCCCCGGCGAGGCGGTGCTGACCAGACCCGTGGAATCGACTTCGCCCGCATTGGCGAAGCCGGCCGTCACGAACCGGATCCGGGCGGAGCCGATGACGGCACCGGGCGCGTCGAGCGCTTCGGCCCGAACCCGGAGGGTGTCGTGGGCGACGATGACCGGTTGGCTCGGTGTGATCCGGAGCGAGGCGATCGTGGGGGTCTGGAGGGCGACAAGCGCCAGGACGACACTGACGGACCCGAGCATGGTGGCCTGATTGGAATGGATTGACGGAAGATACGGCGTGGGGCGCTAGCGGGCCAAATCGAGTTGCTTGGTGAACTTGACGATCACGACTCGATTGACGAGTCCGGGCTCCTCACCAGTGGCGCGGCCCTCGTTGAACACCACGAACAGACCGGTGCCGGCGGGACCGAGCCACCCGAACCGGACATTGGCCGACAGACTCTCCGACTGGTTGCTGTACTGGGTGAGTCCCTGGATGAACACCCGGGGCGAGAAGGCGTACCCGAACCGGAATCCCACCAGGGTCCGGTGGAAGCTGCCCTCCGCGAGGTCGACGTCGTCGTAGGACCACCGAAGGCTCGAGTTGATCCGGTCGGTGGGCCGGGCGTTGAGCGTCAGGGTGACGCCCTTCTTGTGGCCGGAGTAGAACCCGCCCAGGGTGACCCCGCCGGACATCGAGTAGGGCGAGCTCAGGTTGGTGTTGAAGATCGGCGCCCACTCGAAGTGATCGTAGGTGCCCATCGGAATGACCACCCCCGGCGCGATTTCGAAGGGGGCGCGGAGCGCCTCTCGGGTAAAATTGACTCCCGGCAACTCGAAGAACGCCCCGTTGGCAAATACGAAGTGGGTGTCGATGTGGAGGAGCCGGCTCTGGGGTTTGCCGTCGAGATCGTCGTACTGGCGAAAGGTGACGTGGGGCCGCGCTTCTCGGAACCAGGCGAGGTTCGGGGTCCGCAGATGGCGGAGGACTCTGAGGCTGACGAACTGGAACGCGGGCCGTTCGAGATAGCCGACGTCGGGCCGGAATCCCTCGTCGACTCGGCGAAAGGCGCCGCCGAGCTCCCAGGTTCTGGTGGTATAGGTGCCGCTCAGATTGACGACGTTGGACCGGGCGGTCGAGCCCGGGGTTTCGGAATGGGCTACGTAGCCGTCCAATGAAATGGCTTCGCCGATGCCGAGTTTGCCATCGACCCCGACCGTGAGGTTGTGGTCGCCCGTGCTGTCGGTGTTGATCCGGCCGACCGCGATGGCGCCGATCCGGGAGCGATGGGGCAGATCATAGAGGACCCGGCCCACGGAGTAGTTGTTCCCGGCTTGGACGTCGAGGAGACCGACGGAGAGCCGGCCGATCTTGCCCGAGAGCCGCCCGCCGCCGTCGATCGGGACCTGCTGGTTGTTCCGGTCGAGCCCGATCCGGCGGCTGAAGAAGATGTCGGCCGATTGCGGCGTGCCGAACGCAAACACCCCGGCGTTCTCGAGGAAGAACGGCCGTTTTTCTGGAAAGAACAGATTGAAACGGGTGAGGTTGACCTGCTGGTCGTCGGCCTCGACCTGGGCAAAGTCGGTGTTGTAGGTCAGGTCGAGCGTCAGGCTTGGCGTTAGGCCGATCTTGGCGTCGGCCCCGAACTCGAGGGCGGCATCGGTGGCCGTGTTGGCCCGGTAGTCCTTTTGCAGCGATCCAACGACCGACGGTGTGAGCAGCAGCGTTCGGGTCGACGGCGGCTCCAGCCCTTCGAGCGATCCGGCCATCGATACTCGAAACAGGGTCTGCTGCCGAGGCACCGGAGACCAGAAATCCTCTTCGTTCTTCCGGCGGATGAACCGGGCCAAGTTGAGCCCCCACACCTGCGGCTTGCCGCTCGCGTACCGGAGGGTTTCGAAGGGAATCCGGAACTCGGCCGACCAGCCCTGCTCGTCGATCGTGGTGTGCACTTCCCAGGTGCCGTCCCAATTTACGTTCTCGTTGGCGCCGGTGACGCTCGGCGCATTGCCGACCGGGCCGCCGAAGCCGCCTTCGCCTTCCTTGTTGATCTGGCCGTCATGCTCGACGCCGGCGGGTGTGGTGGCGAACAGGAACCCGTTCTGCCGGTCACGGAAGGTGTCGAGCAGGATCATGAAGGTGTCCTGTTCCTTCAACGCCAAATCGCGCCGGGTTTCGCCCCGGATGATCCCGGCGGGGTCCCGGTCGAACAGCCGGGCGCCGATGTAGAGCGCGCCGCGGTCGAACAAGATCCGCACTTCGGTGCGTTCGGTGGCCTCGCGGCCGTCGAACGGCTCGTGCTGCACGAACCCGCCGATGGGGCGGGCCGCGAGCCAGACCGAGTCATCGAGCCGGCCGTCGATGACGGGCCCCTTGGCGATCCGGGTGGCGTGAGCTACGGGCCGAGGTAGGACGGGCGCGGGTTGCACCGCGAGACTGGCGAGTACGGCGCCGGACAGCAGCAGATTCATGGCCCCCAAAATAGCCCCGGGGAGCAGCCCCGAGCGTGGATACTTCCACCGGCCCGCGACCGTGATGGGCGGGAACGTCACTCGGTTGTCATGGCCGTGTAATCCTCCCCGACCAGATTGGGATACCCTTCGCAGGAAGATCCGATGATGGGCCGATCGTTTCGGCGCCCGTTTGCGCGGGCTCTGCGCCTCACCTTCGCCGTCGGCTCGCTGGTATCGGCCTGCCGCGCTGCGAGCTGGGCGTACGTGGCGAGGAAAGACGCCGATGATCTCGAGTATCTCCGACGATTGGAGCTGCCACGATGACCGCGGCATTCCGCTGGACGTTAGGGATGTTCCTGCTCGCAGCCGCCTGTTCGCGGCGGGACGGCCGCAACGTGGGGGGTCCCTCGGTCGCGTTGGTGGACCGGGTCGTGCTGGCGGAACCTGACTCGATCACCCTCGGCGCCGTGCCGTATTTCGACCGCGATCGGGCCGGCAACCTCTATGTCTCCTTGACGGCCACGGGTCAGGTGCTCAGGTTCGGCGCCGATGGCCGGCTCGTCACGATCATCGGGCGGAAAGGGAATGGCCCTGGCGAGCTTCAGTCGCCCTCGGCGATCAAGGTCCTGCCGGGCGACTCGAGCTTTGCCGTGGTCGATCTGGGCCGCTCCTATCTGTCGCGGTTTACGGCGGACGGTCGGTTTCTGGGCGGGTTTACCACGCCGGCTCGAGATATCGGCCTCAATTGGTCGTACCAGGGTGACACGGCGTTCTTCGCGCTGGGACTCCATCCAGCTCTCATCGGACGGTGGCGGCTCGGGGACGATTCGATCGGGTTGGTGGGCGTGACGCCGACCAGGCTGCTGGCGGCCCCCAAGGCGATGCTGACGTACGGACGGCCCGATGCCATCGCGACCCCGCGCGGATTCCTCGCCGTGCTCGCCACCGATCCCGGCATCCACGTGCTCGACGTACGCGGCATGCCGACCGGATTCGTGAGGGTTGGTGCGCGGCTCCGTCGCGGGACGCCGGAGGATCTGCTGGCGAAGGACGCCGGTCGTTCCCCGACCGACCCCCGCGCCCTCCAGCCTCTTGGGTCCATTACCGTGTCGCTTCACCGTCTCGCCACGGGGGACATCGCGCTGGTATACCTGGACTTCGATCAGACGAAGGAATGGAATCCGGCGGAGATGAGCCCGAGTATGAACTACTTCGGCAATTTCCGGTTCTATGTGACCCTGGTGAATCAGGATCTAAGCCGGCAACGCTTGGACGGCCCCGTATCTCTCACCACGTCAGAGGCTTCGGTACCGGTATTCCAGGGAGATACCCTGGCGTTCCTGACCCGGCCGCCCGGGGGCGATACGCCGCCGCTCGTCGTGACCCGGTTCGTGGTCAGCGACAACGGATGCGACTGGAAGCCCACCGGGGGGATCGGACCGGCCCGACCATGACCCGCTGCGTGCCATCCGGCAGCCTCGACGCCGCACTGGCGGTCAGGCCGCTCGAATGGTAAGCTCCGCGAATTGACGACGGCCGACCGTCATCAGACACCCTCTGTATTCAGGAGTACGCCGATGGTCCTGCGATCCATTCTCCTCGCGTTGCTGATTCCGTCCGCGCCGGTTCGGGCCCAATTGCCGGCCCCCAATGCGGCGGGCGTGACCGCCGGGCACCTGCACCTGATGGTGCGGGACCCGGCGGCCCACAAAAAGGTCTGGGTCGACGTCCTTGGCGCGGAAGTGGTGAGCAGTGGTTCGCTTGAGCTCTTGAAGTTGCCGGGCATCTTTGTGGTCCTGGAAAGGGCGGAGCCCGCCGATGGCTCGGAGGGATCTACGCTCGACCATGTCGCGTTTCGCGTCAAGGATCTTGCCGGCACGAGTGCGAAACTCAAGGCGGCCGGGATTCCGCTTACGCGGGATGACGCGATGGAGATCGTCGCGGTGTTTCCTGACAAGGTGAAGGTGGAGTTCTACCCGGCTCCGACCCTGACGGTCGCCGTGGAACACTTCCACGCCCACTTCTACGCGGCCGACATCGACGGGCTTCGTGATTGGTACGTCAAGCATTTCGGCGCGGCGATGCCGACCTCGGCGAATGCGACCGCCACCGGTGTGCCGGGTATGGCGTTCCGCTTTCGCAAGACCGACTCGCCGCAGGCCGCCACGAAGGGCCGGTCACTCGATCACATCGGCTTCGAGGTGAAGAACCTGGAGGCGTTCTGGAAGAAACTCACCGCGGATGGGGTCGTTTTCGAAAGCCCGTTCCGTGACGTACCGGCCGTGGGGCTCAAGGTCGCCTTCCTGATCGATCCCGCGGGGACGAGGATTGAGTTGACCGAGGGCCTCGCCGCGCGCTGACCCGCCACTGCGGCCTCCAACGCCTCGGTGGGCCGAAGAAAACAATAGCCCGACCGGAACACTGGTCGGGCTATTGTCCTTCGACAGCTCCCCGCACCCTCATGCGGCTTTCCCGAGGTTGCCGTCAGCCGGCGGGGCCGGCGTGGAAGTACAACCTGTATGGCATACCGTAACCGCGGACGGATGATGCACGATCAACAGCGTCGAACCCTTTGTATGGCCGTAATTCTGGCTGCATGTGCGGCTTCGCCGGGGGGTGGTCCGGCGGGCAACGAGGATGTCTGCCCCCCGCCCGGAGGAGAGTTTCCTCCGACGGATTGTGCCCTGGTGAGGGGGACCGCGAAGAACGGCAGCGGGCAGGTGCTAGCGGGTATTCCAATCAGGGTCGATTCGGTCATCCACCCCAACTTCGTGTATGGCTCCAGCCCGACCACGTCAGGGGCAGACGGACGTTTTTCACTGACGGTGTTTCGAGTGGCCCGCGTTCGCCCGCCCACTGATCCCGACACGGCAACCATCGATCTCAAGACGTACGCGACACCCAACCCTCTTCCGCGAGATAGCGCCACGGCCCGGGCCCCGGTTGTGATGCACTTCGCGCCGTTGAGCCAGCCCGTTAGGGTAACCATCGTTGAAGCGATATTCCGACTGTGATCGAAGGGGCACCTGGTTCCTTGTGGGTTCAAAAAGGTCGCGGAGAAACGTGACGAGTTGCCCCGCTCGGCGCCGGGGTCGAGTCCGCTGGGGGCGGTGTCCTTGATCGCTCCTTCAGCCCACGGAGCAGGGGTTGGGTCTTGTCGCCTGATTGGGCCGCCGCGTCGTCGAGGTCGGCGTCGGAGCGAATCAGTCGAGGAGTCAGGAAGACAAACAGCTCGGTCTCGACCGTGCGGCTGCTCTGTTTCCCGAACAGCCCTCCCAGGATCGGAAGGGAGGAAAGGACCGGGATGCCCGATCGGGTCTGTTCTCGCTGCGTATCGGTGAGTCCACCGAGCACGGCGGTGTGGCCGTCCCGGACCAGGAGCCGGGTCTGAATGGTGCGCGTCGAGATGACCGGCGCGTCAAAGGCCACCTCGGCGGTGGCGGCGCTCACTTCTTGAGAGACTTGCAGGGCAATGTACCCATCGTCGCTAATGGTTGGCTGGACTCGGAGCCGGGTGCCCACGTCCCGAAACTGGACGACCTGGTCCCGGCTTGGCGTGTCGGTCGGCAGGGCGCGCTGGACCTGGACGAAGGGCCGTTGGCTCCCGACCAAGATCTCGGCGGTTTCGTTGTTGGTGGCTAGGATCGTCGGCCGGCTCAGGATCGTGGCATTGCCGCGAGAGGCCGCCGCGCCAAGGGTTGCCGCCAGGTCGACCCGGCCGAGCTGGAGGACCTTGATGACGAAGTCTCCGAGGCCGAATCCGCTGGTGGTGGCGGTCACGTCTTTGCCCTTGATTTGCGATTCGACCCCAAAGCCCAAGCTCCGATCGCGACGGACCTCAGCCACGACGACCTCGATCAAAACTTGCAGCGGGCGAACGTCGATTTGTTGGACGGCCGCCGAGACGAGATCGAAGTCCCGCTTGGAGGCCCGGACCAGGAGGTTGTTTGTTCGAGGGTCCGGAATGATGGTGACGTCGCCGCTTAACTCG
>JANPEL010000249.1:0-30000 GCA_031431925.1 Gemmatimonadota bacterium
CGCGCCGCAGTGGACGTCGGGGCAGGCAATGTCCGAGTCGGTGGTCATCCAATCGTTGCGGTGGGTTTCCCGCTGCTTTGCCGGCAGCAAGGGCAACAGGGCCGCCATGGCGTACAGGGGAAAGCCCTGGCCCGTCGGAAAGGAGATCCGGCCGCCGTGCACCTCGAAGTAGTCACCGACCTGCTCGTGACAGAGCATTCGGCCCCGGCCCTCGATCACTTCGACCCGGAGGTCGTACAGACTGAACTCGTCGGATCCGGCGGTCATGGCATTCTCCCTAAGAGTCGGGCCGAAAACTAACGGGGCGGCCGGTGCCGGGGCACACCGAGTCCGTTGGGTGGCTTGACGTTAGGTCGAGTGTATTAGTACACCGATACGGTGGCTCGGCGTTTGCGTTGAGACCCAATATGACTCAGAAGCAGCCCGGGCTCCTCCTCAGGTGGTTGGATGATGTCAACGCCCAGAGCCCGGTTCCTCTGTACGACCAGATCGCCAGCCGCCTCAAGGCGGCGGTTGGGGGCGGCGTCTTGGCCGACGGCGATCCGCTCCCGTCGGTCCGCCTCCTGGCCGGCGCACTCCGGATCAATCCGGCCACCGTGGTGCAGGCCTACCGGCTCCTCGAGTCCGACGGGTTTGCCGAGATGCGGCAGGGGGCGGGCACCTTCGTGCGGTTGCCCTCGTCGGAGCAGCGCCAGCGGGAGCGCGAGGCGCAGGCCCGCCGGCTGATGCGCGAGGCGCTCGCGGAGGGGGCCCGGCTGGGGATTTCGGCTAAGGAATTGAGGACGGCGTGGGACGAGACTATCAAGGAGCGACCCCGATGACGGACGCAATCCGGTTGACAGGAGTCGGGTACCGGCCCGGCGCGGGCTTCGCGATCGACAATCTGTCGCTCGCGGTGCCCGAGGGGGCCATCTACGGCTTTCTCGGACCAAGCGGAGCCGGCAAGACCACGACGATCCGGTTGATGTTGGGTCTCCTCAGACCCGCCCGCGGTCAGATTACCGTCCTGGGCGAAGCGGTGCCCGCCCGGGCCGCCTGGGCGTTAGGCAGGATCGGGTACGTTCCCGAGCGGCCCCATTTGTATGGCTTCCTGACGGTGGCCGAAAGCATCCGGTTCCACGCGGCGTTTCATCCTCGATGGGATCGAATCTGGGCCGCCGAGCTGCTCGGCGGGTTCGCGTTGCCGCCGGACCGGCCGCTCGGCCGGCTCTCGAAGGGTGAGATGGGCAAGTTGCTGATGCTGCAAGCGCTCTGCCAACGTCCCGAGCTGTTGGTCCTCGATGAGCCGACCGACGGGCTCGATCCGGTGGTCCGGCGCGAGTTGCTCAGCGCGGTCGTCGAGTATGTGGCGGAGCATCGGGCCACCGTGTTCATCTCGAGTCATTTAGTACACGAACTCGAGCGACTCTGCGACTGGGTCGGTGTCATGGATCACGGGACGCTGGTGACCCAGATGCCGATGAGTCAATGGAAGAACGGCATCAAGCGCCTTCGGCTGACCGGGCCGGTCGACCGGCTGGATGGGCCGCCGTTTACGGTGCTGGCGCAGGACGGGCGGATGCCCGGGTCAGTCTGGATCGTCGACCAATGGGAAGTGGGCATGGCCGGCTGGATCGCGGAGCGGGGTGTTCAGGTCGATGCGATCGATGATCTCGATCTCGAAGAAGGCTTCGTCGAGCGGCTTAAAGCCCGTCGGGCGGGGAGGTAATCATGTTCACGGCACTGGTATGGCTGCAGTGGAAGTCGAGCCGGGCGTGGATCGTCGCGGCGGCCGTGGTGGTCATCGCGTTGCCGGTGGTGTCGGTGGTTCGGGAATGGCCCACCGACCCGTACGCGATGGCGCAATTTCTCGGGCGGCTCGAGGCGTGGAGCTTCTTCTATCCCGCCCCGGCCGCGGCCGTTGGCATCGCGATGGCGTCGTTGACGTGGCGGGCGGATCGAGCCGGCCACTTCATCTACGCGCTCACCCTGCCGATCGAACGGTGGCGCCAGGTGGGGTACCGTTACGGGGCCGGCGTCCTCTGGATCCTGGCCGTCTCCGCGCTGCTCTGGGTCGCCGCGCTGGTGGTGGTCGCCGTGACGCCGGTTCCGTCGTCGCTCCGAAGCTACCCCCATGGACTGGCGGCGAAGTTCGGGCTCGCCACCATTGCGGTCTTCACGATCGGGTTCGCGCTCCTCTCGCTCCCGGACCGGAGCCGGCGTGCGCTAGGGACCGCCGCCGCGGCGCTGGTCGTCGTCCAAGTGGTGGCAACGCTAGCCGGTTGGGAGGCGAACTGGCTCGTCGCGGTGTTCGAGGCCCTCGTGGGACCGACCGGGCCACTCGGCATGCTGGCCGGCCGCTGGATGCTCATCGATGTCTAGCCTCCTGGTGGTCCTCGGGCTCCTTGGGCAATCGATCCCCGGGCGGCTCGAGTCGCGTGACGTATTGGCCCGCCGGATCGACTCGCTTGACCATGCCATCGTCCAGTTGTCTGCCGCGATCGAGTCTCCCGGATCTCGCGACCCTGTCGATACCGTCGAAGTCGGCCGGTTTCGTCTGACCCTGACCCGGCGCGACCGCGAGCGATTCGTCCCCCCGGCGGCGGCGATTTCGCGGGAATGGGAGTCGCTCTTCGGAACGACCGCCCCGCGCCTCTACCTCACCGTCACGATCAGTGGGTGGACCGGAGCCCGCACCATTGCGGTGCAGGCGGATTCGAACGGCGCGGTGGTCGGTGCGGCCATTCTTCGCTGGACCTCGGCGCGCCGGGGATTCCGGGAGCCTGACATGCGACGGGCCCTTTGGGAGGCCGTCGGCGGCGCCCTCCTCGAACGATCCGATTCCAGTCTTCGAGCTTGGCTGCCGGTGGCGCCCGTTGGCCGAAGCGACGTATTTGATCCGGACGACCTGGCCTATCAGTGGGCCACCGCGTTTGGGCCGGCCAGCGCGGATTGTCGGACCGGGAACGGGCCGCGGTGTGTCACCGCGCTGGGTCTCGGCCAGCCGGTGGACCGGGAGTTTACCCTCCAGACTCGGGCCGCATTGCTCGCTCATCTCCTTGAAACGAGTGCGCCCGGTAGTTGGTCCCGGCTCGAGTCGAGCGCCGGCCAACCGATGTTAGCCCGGCTGGCGGCCGTGTCGGGCGGCGATCCCCAAGCCGCCATCATGGCCTGGCGCCAATCGCGACTCAATCGACCCCGAACCTATTGGGACGACCCGCGGCGTTGGGCCATGGCCGGGGTTTGGTGTCTGGTCGCCCTGAGTGCGTCACTGGCCGGGGGGATGCGACGATGAGCCGGCGTTCCGTCGTGATCGCGATAATGGTGGCGGGATGTCAGGGTCAGGATTCCGAGACGCGGTGGCGGCACGATCCCCGGGCCTGGGAACTGTCCGCCCTCCAGGCCGATCGGCGGGTGGCCAGTCAACAGTTGCAGGCCCATCGCGTCCTCGACTCCCTCGGTGCGGTGGTGTCCCGGTTTCCGAGGGGGTTCGCGACGATGATCGTCGGCCTCGATTCGGCGGCTCCGGCCGCCCGACTGGCCGTCGAAACGGCGGTCAGCGAACTCTGGCCGGCCGAGCCTGCCCAGAGTCTCCGGCTGGCGGTGATTTTTTCGCCGCCCGGGGTTCGTGACTCGATCCGGCGGCCGAGCCCGTTCGAAGGCACGATCCTTCCCGAGCTGACCGATAAGGAAACCTGCGTGGCCGTCGGCTCGACCCGGACCAACTGGCAAGGCGCGTGGGTTGGGGCGACCCGAGGTCAGTTGCAGCGACTGATTGCCCCGTGCCTTTACTGGGATCGGTTTGGTCCCCCGGGGACCGGCATTGCCGATTGGTTGGCCGCCACCAAGTACCAGGCGGTTCAGTCGGCCGAGTGGCTGTTTCGGCCCGGAACGACGGTTCAGGGCTACGATCGGTGGTTCGATACCGGGCGCGGCGAGTGGTTTGCGCCATTCATACTCGCCCTGGGCCGCGATCGGGTGCCGCCGTATTGGAATGGAGTCCCGGCGGTGGGCTGTCTGGCGGGGCGAACTGCAGCCTGCGAGGAGTTGATCCGGGGGCCCGCGCGGAATCGACGGGGCGCCGTGCCGCCCGCCGTGACCAGCGTCGTTACCGCCGACTATGACCAGTATTTCTCGGAACTTGGCGGTCGGGCCGAATGGGTCGACCACCTGATCCGGACGCGGGGTGAACCCGCTTTCCGGCGGTTCTGGCGGAGTGACGCCGATCTCGCCGAAGCGTATCGGGCCGCATTCGGAGAAGACCTCGGGCCGGCCGTCGCGACGTGGGAGCGCCACGATTGGGAGAAGCGCCGCGGGCAGCCCCCGGTGCGGCTCGGCGCTTCGATCAACCCGCTGGCCGCTTTCGCCGGCTTGGGATGGTGGCTCCTGATTCTTCTACTTCCGCTGGTCGCGGCCCGGCGCCGAACCATGTTCTAGGCCCGCGTTTCCTTTTATCCTGGCTTGGTTTAGGTTCCCCGACTCGATCCGGTCCGCTGGGATTCAGGGACCTTCACCCTCGGCCACGGGTGGCTACCGACCGATGTCGTTTGCCTCGACCATTTCCGTTCTCTCCGCTGAGTCATACCGCGGCCCGCTGCTGATTCTGCTGGTTCCTCAAGCCCCGCTGCCGAGTTCGCTTCAGCCGCTCGATCACCAGACGGGGGGTGCTCTGAGCCGGGTGTTGGCCAGCGGGGATTTTTCCGGCAAGAAGGATGAGACCGTCACCCTCTATCCGACCGGCGACATCCCCCGGATTCTGCTGATTGGGTTGGGCAAGCAGCCGGACCGCGCGTTGATCCGGCGGGGAGCCGCGATCGGCGCCAAGCGAGCGCGAGTTCTTGGCGCGCCGAGCGCCGCCCTGGCCTGTCCGGCCGAATCCCGGACCGGCATCGCCGCCAAAGACGCCTTCCAGGCCCTGGCCGAAGGCGCGTGGCAAGGGGCCTGGCACTTCGCCGACCTGAAGCGGCCGCCCGAGGATCCCAAGCCGGCGTTCGAATCGATCGAGATCCTGGCCGAGGCCGCTGATCGGGCCGACGCGGAGGCCGGCCACCGCCTGGGCGCGGCCATTGGGGCCGGGCATCAGTTTGCCCGCGGGGTCCAGGTGCTTCCGCCTAACGTACTTACCCCGACGAAACTCGGCCAAACGGCTGCCGACCTCGCGGCGCGGTATGGTTTCGGCTGCACCGTCCTTGATCAGGCCGGGCTGGTCGCCGAGGGCATGGGCGGGATTCTCGCGGTCGGTCAGGGGTCGGCTGAGGAGTCGCGGTTCATCGTGCTCGAGTACCGCGGTTCGAGCGCGGCGCCGATTGTCCTGGTCGGCAAGGGCGTCACGTTCGATACCGGCGGGATCTCGATCAAGCCGGCCCAGAACATGGAGGACATGAAGTACGACATGTCGGGAGCGGCGGCCGTCCTGGGCACCTTCGACATGCTGGGGCGGCTCAAGCCGGCGGTGTCGGTGATTGGGCTGATTCCGAGTGCCGAGAACATGCCGTCGGCCACGGCCTATCGCCCCGCCGACGTGGTGACGAGCCATTTGGGCAAGACGATCGAGATCATCAACACTGACGCCGAGGGACGACTGCTGTTGGCCGACGCCCTGTCGTATGCCCGCCGTTACCAGCCGGCCTGTGTCATTGATATCGCCACCCTGACCGGCGCAATCGGGATCGCCCTCGGTCACACCGCCTCGGGCGTGATGGGGAACGATGCCGCGCTGATTCGGGAAGTGATCGAGGCTGGACAGCGGGCGCACGAGCGGGCCTGGGAGTTGCCCCTCTGGGACGAATACCGCGAACTGATCAAGTCCGACATTGCGGATGTCAAGAATTCCGGCGGCCGGGCCGCCGGAAGCATCACGGCCGGGTGGTTCCTGAAGGAATTTGTCGAGGGCTATCCGTGGGCTCATCTCGACATCGCGTCCACGGCCTACACCGAACGCGATGACGCCGCCATGATCAAGGGCCCGACTGCGATGGGCGTTCGCCTTTTTTCCGAGTTCGTGTTGGCTCGGGCCGGCGCCTAACAGTGCGGTGGCGGCTGGCGGCACTCGGCGGCGCCGCGGCCATGATCGCGTGCGGCGGGGGATCGACGGCGCCCGCGGACGAGGCGCCGTTCGATTTCGAATTCACCGACGTCGCCGGGGACACGGTCGCGGCCACGGCCAACCCCGAGGCGCTCAAGGGTATCGATTTGCTCAAGGTGTCGGGCCGAATCGACCGAGATAAGTTGATCGTAGCCCTGGAGTTTGCCGAGGCGCCGGCGCCGTGGAGTGCCAGCGAGCCGAACTCGCTTGATGGCTTCATCGACTTCGACCCCGACATCGCCGGCGGGCTCGAGACCACCAGTGGCTTTTACCTCGATCTTCGTGACAACGGGTCGGGCAAGGCAGCCCTGGTGGGCGTGAAGCAGCGGACCGTGACCTTGGTGAAGATCCGGTTCGACGGGACTCGGGTGGAAGCGGAAATTCCCCGGACCGCCCTCAGCTCGACGCGGGATTCCGACAACCAGCTGCAGATGGCGGTCGAAGTCGGTCCTCGAAGCCGGTCTCCTTCTGACCGGTCGCCCAATGTCGGGGCCCACGCCCTGAAGCCTCCGACCCCGTGATCCGGACCCTGGCGGCGGCGGGGATCGCCCTGGTTGCGGCGGGCAGCCTGGCCGCGCAGGTCCCGGACTCGGTGCGGGCCGATACGACCGCGCGGGACTCCACCGATTTTTCGGAACTCTTCATCAAAACGTTTGAGGCCGGACGACACCGCGTCCCGGTGTTTCCGCGGCTGGGCCGCGCGGAGCTGATGGCGCCGCTGGGCCGGATCGTGTACCACCGCGATTCGCTCGAGTGGCATAACATGGCCACGTTGTCGGATCTGCTGGCGAAAGTGCCGGGCGTGTTCGTCTGGAGGGGCGGCTGGCTCGGCCGGCCCGAGCCGATCAACTTTCAGGGCCGGGCCACGGCCTCGATGGAACTCGTCATCGACGGGGTCCCGTACCACCCGCTCGGCCCCGATAGCGTTGCCGTCGACCCCAGTCTCTTGCCGATGACGTTTTTCGACCGGGTCGAGATCGAGCGCCTCCCTGGTCAACTGCGGGTCCACCTGTTCTCCCGGCGCCACGACCGCTTGCCGCCTCGTACCAGGGTGGGGGTGGCCAGTGGTGATTTCCAGATCGCGCGGTATATCGCCTCGCTCGAAAAGCGAACCGCCGCCGGCTTCGGCTATGTCGTGGCGGCCGAACACTTGGCGGTCCCGCTCCGGAGCGGCGACCAAGGCTCCTATTCCAATACCCAAACCTGGTTTCAGGCCAGCTACGCCCCTGCGGGTCGGATCAAGGCCATGGTCCAGCTGTTTCGTTCGGTACCGAAACGCGAAGATGTGGTGGCGCTGTCGGCGACGGGAGGCGTCAACCCGGCCGGCGATACCCTGTCCCAGGGCCTCGATGGTCACCGGGCCGACTTCCAGGCCAGCGCCGTATACCAGGCGAGATCTGACGGACTCGGGTTTCGCGGCGTCGCGATCGCCGGCAGCAGCAGTTGGCGCGAGGATTCCACGGCCGTGTCCCTTGGGGGGCCGAACCGGCACGTCAAATATGTTGACCAGCAAGTCTGGCAACTCGGTGGCCAAGCCGGCTTTCGGACCCGGACCAGCAACGTCGAAGCGCGGGCATGGTACCGCAATCGGTGGACCCCCCTCGAATTCCGGGCGACGGCCGCGAGCACGCCCGCTCGAGCCTTCGGAGCCGATCTCGAGGGGGTGTACCAACGGCATGACGGCGATCGGCGCTCCGCGTATCTGAGTGGGCGAGTCGGCGTCAATGGGCCGGGCGGGATTCGGATCGGCGCCATGGGTCGCACCGGCTCGCGGGTGGTGTACCCGATGCTGGCCGCCGCGTCGGCCGTGCCGCTGACCGATCTGGCCGGGACGGTCGCCTGGGAGCGGGCTCGGGTCGGCGTGGAAGTCGGGTATTGGCGAACGGCTGCCTTCTCGCCGGAGCGGTATCCACTCTATCGAACGATCGACACCATCGGACCATCGGGACCCACGCGGTGGCTGACGGTGGCCGGCCGAGTGGCGCCGAAGCAGTGGTTCATTCTCGATGGCTGGTATAGCAACCCGATCGGAACCAAGCCCGAGGGCGTGCCCCCGACCCATTCGATCGTCAACCTGACCATTCAGAGTCGGTTCTTGCCGACCTTCCGGAGCGGGATCTTCGGACTCAAACTCCAGGGATCGATGGAGACCTGGGGGACCGGTGTCATCGGGCGGGACCAGAAGGGCCTCCCGATTACCGAGCGGGGTGCCACTTTTTTCCGGGCCCAGATCCAGCTCAAGATCGGTGATTTCATCGCCTACTACGATCGGGCCAACTTCCAAGCGGCTCGGGCCGGATACCTCCCCAATCTTCCGGTGCTGCGCCTCGCCAGTTCCTTTGGGGTCCGTTGGGAGTTCGCCAACTGAAGCCGAAGCGACCTGATCGCCCGGGTCTTGTGTTTCAAATGTCTGTGTCATAACAACTTACGACGTTTTCCCTCGCCGAGTGCCGATTCTGGCCGGCCAACCAAAGGGCTACCTCCGCGCCGGGCGTTCCGGTATCTTCCGCGGCTCTGGGTGAAGGAGCTCGGCATGGCGTACAGTATGACCGGGTTTGGAGCCGCCGAAGGGGCGGTCGGGCAGGGCATCCTGAGGATCGAACTCAAGTCCGTCAACCACCGCTATCTGAGTCTCTCGCTCAAGGCGCCGAGCGAGTTGGTGGCCATGGAGCACGAGATTCGCGAACGGCTGCGCCGCGATTTCGAGCGCGGGCATTTCTCGGTTTCGGTTCGCTGGCTCGAAATGCCGGGGCGACAGAGCGGGCCGCGCGTCGATCCGGTCGGCACGGCGGCCGCCATGGATCGGCTGCGGGAATTGGCCGTCGCCGCCGGGGTCGAACCGACGATCAGTCTCGAACTGCTGAGCCGTCAGTCGGAGGTGTTTACGTCCGCCGACCCCGCGGCCGCGGTTGAGTGGTCGGCCGTTGAAGCCGTGTTGGCCCAGGCCATCGATGAGTGTCGGGAAACCAGGCGTCGGGAAGGTGGGGTTCTCTCCGCCGAACTCACGCGCCGGCTGAGCTTGATTCGGGGCCACGCGGCCCAGGCGGCCGAATTGGCGCCGGCGCGGTTGATCCGGGAACGCGATCGCCTCCGGACCCAGGTCGCCCAATTGTTGGAGGGGCGAACTGTCGACGAGGGCCGCTTGTCGCAGGAGTTGGCGTTCTTGGCCGACCGGCTCGATATCACGGAGGAGCTGGTGCGTCTCGCGGCCCACCTTGACGCCAGCGACGCCGCCTTGGTCGCCGATCGACCGGTCGGCAAGCAACTCGGATTCTTGGCCCAGGAAATCGGTCGCGAAGTGAACACCATCGGGTCCAAGGCCAACGAAGCCTCCATGCAGCATCTC
This sequence comes from Gemmatimonadota bacterium, assembly GCA_031431925.1. GTDB lineage: Bacteria > Gemmatimonadota > Gemmatimonadetes > Gemmatimonadales > GWC2-71-9 > SHZU01. The sequence goes on from JANPEL010000249.1 coordinate 9,411, forward strand.
GCCGTTGAGATGAAAGGGGAGTTGGAACGATTCCGGGAGCAGCTCGAGAACTTGGCCTGAAGCCGTTTCTGCTGGTGCTTTCGTCACCATCCGGCGGTGGGAAGTCGACGATTGCCCGTCACCTGCTGGCCGGCCGGGACGATGTGGCGTACTCGATCTCGGCCACCACCCGGGCAATCCGGCCGGGCGAGATTGATGGGCAGCACTACCACTTCCTCCGCCGGGACGAGTTTCTCCGGCGGGTGGCGGCGGGCGACTTTCTGGAATGGGCGGAATACGGCGGGCAGTGCTATGGTACCCTGCGCTCCGAGGTCGACGCCGGACTCGGTACCGGTCGGCACGTCGTGCTGGATATCGAAGTGAACGGCGCCGAGCAACTGCGGACCCGGTTCGAGAATGCGGTGCATGTGTTCGTGCTGCCGCCTTCGGGGGCCGCGTTGGTTGGACGCCTGCGGGCCCGGCGGACGGAGGATGACGCCGCCTTGGCCAAGCGGCTCGACATCGCGAAGAGTGAGTTGGCGGTGGCCGACCGCTACGACTATATCGTGGTCAACGACGATCTGGTCGAGGCCGTGGCCCAGGTGGCGGCGATCATCGACGTCGAGTCGCGGCGCCCCGCGCGGCTGGCAAATTTGCGGCAAGTCATTACGGCAATCCGGGCTGGATTGACCGGCGCAGTCCCTAACGGAGGATGACATGGAAATTGTGACCCCGACCGATGCCGCACGGCACGCCGGCACCAAGTACCGGAGCATTTTGGTGGCCGCTCGCTTTGCCCGGATGGTCAATGAACTGCCGAAGGAGCGCCAGGTCCAGTTGGAGCAGGCGCATGGATACAAGAAGCTCACGACGCTGGCGCTCCGAAAACTCGCCGCCGGCGAGTTGTCGTTCCGGGAATTGCGGCGCCGTCGGTCCGAGGTCTGACCGTGTGGGCCGACCGTCACGTCGTGGTCGGCGTGACGGGTGGCATCGCGTGCTACAAGGCCTGCCATCTCGTCCGTCGATTCGTCGAAGCAGGCGCTCGGGTTGATGTCGTCCTGACTCGGGGGGCAGCCGAGTTCGTTCAGCCGCTGACGTTTGAAGCCCTGTCGGGCCGCCCGGTCCTGGCCTCGCTCTGGGAGCCGGAGCGCGCCCTCGCCCACGTCCGCCTCGGCCAAATCGCCGATCTCATCGTCGTGGCCCCGGCCACCGCCCATTTCTTGGGCCGGCTCGCCGCCGGGATGGCCGATGACTTCTTGACGGCTCTCTGCTTGGCCCGAACCAAGCCCCTGCTGGTTGCCCCGGCCATGAATGACGCGATGTTTGCGGCCGACGCCACCCAAGAGAACCTTCGCCGGCTGACCGATCGGGGCGTGGCCGTGGTCGGTCCCGAGCGCGGGGCGTTGGCCGAAGGGCCTTCCGACCGTCCGGGGCGGATGAGCGAGCCGGAGACGATCCTCCACCACGCCGTCCGCGCGCTGTCCGGCCGCTCCTCGTTGGCCGGGCGTCGGGTCGTCGTGACGGCCGGCCCGACGCGGGAGGATCTCGACCCGGTCCGGGTCATCACCAATCGGTCGAGTGGCAAGATGGGATTTCGGATTGCCCAGGCCGCGTGGTACCGGGGCGCGTCGGTCCGGCTCATCACCGGTCCGAGCGGCGAACCGGATCCCGTGGGTGTCGAGGTCGAGCGGATCGAAACCACCGCCCAACTTGGGCAGGCCGTCCGAGAGGCCCTCCCGACGGCCGACGTCCTGATCATGGCGGCCGCACCGGCCGACTACCGGCCGACGGTTCCGCTCGATCGCAAGCGTCCCCGGCGAGCGGGCCCCTTGTCGGTTGAGCTCGAACCGACCGAGGATATCTTGGCCGCAACGAGGCCGATCAGGAAACCGGGGGCCCTGATGGTGGGCTTTGCGCTGGAAACCGGCCAGGCCGTCGAGAAGGCCGCCGCCAAATTGGTCAAAAAGGGACTCGACCTGATCGTGGCGAATGATGCCTTGGAGCCGGGGGCGGGGTTCGAGGTCGATACCAATCGGGTCACCATCATCGACGCCTCCGGGGGGAAGCAGGTGGTGCCGTTCGGAACCAAAGCCGAGGTTGCGGAAGCCATCGTCAAGGCCGTCGAGGTGCGGCTTGGATGACCTTCGGCGGCGGTACCTCAAGCAGCAAGCGGAACTCGGCGGAAAGGAACTGGTCATGAGCGGTGCCCGGCCGCGAGCCACCGCGTCGGCCAAGGATTGGAGGGTCGGGGCGCCCCCCATTCCAGGGCCGGGGCTCACCATCGGCGAGCCGGACGGCCGCCTGGGGGCCGCGCCGTTGCCATGGGCCACCCTGGCCGACGTGGCCGAAGCGGCCAAGGCCTGTACCAGGTGTTTCTTGGCCCAGGGGCGCGCCAATGTGGTACCTGGGGAAGGCAATCCCCGAGCCCAACTGCTGCTCGTGGGCGAGGGGCCCGGACAAACCGAAGACCAGACCGGCCGGCCCTTTGTCGGGCGGGCCGGCGAATTGCTGACCGGCATCCTTCGGGCCATCGGATTCGAGCGAGACCAGGTCTTCATCTGCAACGTGGTCAAGTGCCGGCCGCCCCAGAATCGAAAACCGTTGCCGGACGAAATGGCGAGTTGCTCGCCGTTTCTCGAGGCGCAGTTGGCCCTGATCCAGCCCAAGGTCATTCTCGCGCTCGGCGCCACGGCGGCCGAGGCACTCCTCGGAAGCAAGCGGAGCCTATCCGATCTTCGCCTGAAGGTGCATTCTTATCGGGGCACGCCGTTGGTGGTGACTTATCACCCCGCCGCGTTGCTTCGAAACCCCAACTGGAAAAAGCCTACCTGGGATGACGTCCGCATCGCCCGACAACTCGTCGAACGCTGATCCGCTCCGCGGGGCACCGTGGAGCCAAGAAGCCGAACAGGCCGTCTTGGGGGCGATGATCCTCGACCAGGACGCGGCGCTTCGGGCCGCGGAGCAGATCGACCACTCGATGTTCTACAAGGAACCGCACCGGAGACTCTTCCGGGCGATGGTGGCCTTGACGGAACAGCGCGTGGTGATCGATCACATCACCCTTCGCGACGAGTTGGTCCGCCGCAACGAACTCGACCTCGCCGGCGGCATGGAGTACATCGCCGAGATGGTCGAGTCGGTCTCGACGGCCGCCAACCTCGAGCATCATGCCCGGATCGTCAAAGACAAGGCGATTCTGCGCCGGCTGATCGAGGTGTCGAGCAAGACCATCACCGAGGCCTATGACGCCCGGCTGCCGACGGCCGAACTCGTCGATCAGGCCGAGTCGCGGATCTTCAAGATCTCTCAAGAGCGGCGCTCCGACGGCTTCGTCCGGATCAAAGAGATGCTGTGGCCGACCATGGAGCGCATTGAAACGCTTCAAAAGAGCGGCAAATCGGTTACCGGAGTTCCGAGCGGCTTTGCAGATTTGGATGAGATGACGTCGGGGTTCCAGAAGTCCGAGTTGATCATCGTGGCGGCGCGTCCGTCCATGGGCAAGACGGCCTTCTGTCTCAATATCGCAACCCAAGCCGCCGTCGATGGTCATGGGGTGGCCATTTTCTCCCTGGAAATGTCGAAGGATTCACTGGTGCAACGGATGCTCTGTGCGGAGGCCCGGGTCGACAGTCAGGCCGTGCGTCGCGGCCTGCTCAAGGATCGCGACTTCACGAACCTGGCTCGGGCGGCCGGCGTCATGGGGCAGTGTCCGGTGTGGATTGACGATACGCCGGCGATCACCCTGCTCGAGATGCGGGGCAAGGCCCGCCGGCTCAAGGCGGACAACGATCTCGGGATGATTATCGTCGACTACCTCCAGCTGATGCGGAGTCCGGAATACGCGGAGAATCGGGTTCAAGAGGTCTCGGACATCTCGCGGTCCCTTAAGGCTCTGGCCCGGGAACTCGAAGTGCCGGTCATGGCCCTGTCGCAGCTCTCCCGGGCGTCCGAACAGCGGGGCGGCGATCGCCGTCCGCAACTGTCCGACCTCCGGGACTCCGGGGCGATCGAGCAGGACGCCGACATCGTGATGTTCATTCATCGGCCCGAGTATTACGACCGGGAGGACGAGAGCAAAAAAGGCCTGGCCGAGATCATGCTGTCCAAGCATCGGAACGGCCCAACCGGTGAGGTCACCCTCCGGTTCACCAAGGAATACACCCGGTTTGACAGCTTCACCGCCCGGGACAACGCCGGTCACGGATGATGGCCCGAGCCAAATCGGTGTATCGCTGCGCCGAGTGCGGCCACGAACATCCGAAGTGGGTCGGGCGGTGTGAGGCATGTGCCGCCTGGAACGCGGTGGCGGAGGAACGGCTGCCCGCCACCGCCGGACCTCGGCGGTCCGCGAAAGATGGGGCCCCGGCGCGGCGTCCGGATCGGGTCAAGGCGTTAGGCGATGTGGCCGGCGAGAAGCTCCACCGTTGGTCGTTGGGGATTCCCGAACTCGATTTTGTGTTCGGAGGTGGGTTGGTCCCCGGTTCGATGTCGCTGATCGGTGGCGAGCCGGGCATCGGGAAATCCACCTTGCTCCTCCAGGCCTCCGCCCGGATGGTCGAAAGCGGCCGTCGGGTGCTCTACGCCAGCGGGGAGGAATCGGCCGAACAGATCCGGCTCCGGTCCGATCGGATGGTCGAGGATGCGAGCGGGGTTTTGGTCCTCGGCGAGACCCACCTCGAGTCGGTGCTGGCCGCGACGAGGGAGGTTCGGGCCGACCTCCTCATCCTCGACTCGATCCAAACCGCCTTTTCCGATTCCCTCGAAGGTGCCCCCGGAAGTGTCGGCCAGGTTCGGGAGTCGGCCGCCTTGCTGATGCGGTTCGCCAAGGAAACCGGCGTGGCCGTCATGGTCGTCGGTCATGTCACCAAGGGGGGCATGCTGGCAGGGCCCAAGACCTTGGAGCACATCGTCGATACGGTGCTCTATTTCGAAGGCGAACCCTCCCTCAACTACCGGCTGCTCCGGGCCACCAAGAATCGCTTTGGGTCGGTCGACGAGTTGGGCGTTTTCTCCATGACCGAGCGGGGCCTCCTCGGTGTCCCGAATCCATCGGCGGTGTTCCTCGCCTCGCGGTCGGCCGGAACGAGCGGCAGCGCCGTGACCGCCTTGATGGAGGGGACTCGGCCGGTATTGGTCGAGGTCCAGGCCTTGGCCGCGCCCTCGGGCTACGGCACCCCGCAGCGAGTGGCCACCGGGCTCGACCCTAAACGACTCGCGGTGCTGCTGGCGGTGCTGGAGCGACGCGCGGGGCAACGGTTCGCCAACCTCGATGTGTTCGTCCAGGTCACCGGTGGGGTGCGGCTGAACGAACCCGGCGCGGACTTGGCCGTCGCGGCGGCGCTGGTCTCGAGTCTAACCAACTGCCCGACGCCCGCGGATGCCCTGTTCCTGGGCGAGGTCGGTTTGGGTGGCGAGGTCCGCCCGGTCGGCGGAGTCGACCGGCGCTTGGCGGAAGCCGGACGGTTGGGGTTCCTGCGGGCATTCGGATCGGGGCGCCACGCCTCGGTCAGCGGGGTCCGGACGATTGCACTGGATCATGTCGATGAACTCGTTCGAGCTTTCGCGGCCTGACGTCGGCGTCGTGGTGGTCGCCGCCGGCCGGGGTCTTCGGGCCGGTGCCGGCCCGGCCAAGCAGTTTCGGCCCATCGCCGGCGTTCCGATGCTGCTCCGGTCTCTTCGTCCTTTTCTGATGCACCCGGCCGTCCACGTCGTCGTGGTCGTGGTGCCCGTCGAGGTGGCGGCCAAGCCCCCCGATTGGCTCGGGTCGCTGGCCGGTGAGCGACTCCGGGTGGTGGCTGGGGGGGCGGAGCGGCTCGATTCCGTTGAGGCCGGCGTGGCCGGCTGCGGAACGGACGTCGCGGTGATCCTCGTCCACGACGGGGCGAGGCCGTTCGTCGATCCGGGCGTGATCGGTGCCGTGATTGCCGAAGCCCGGACGGGCCGGGGAGCCGTGGCGGCCGTCCCCCTCTCCGACACGCTGAAGTCCGCGACGAGGGGCCCCGGCCCGATTCATATTCTCGGCACGGTCCCGCGGGAGGGACTCTGGCGGGCCCAGACTCCACAGGGCTTTCCCCGGACCATGTTGGCCGCGGCGCTCGCGGCGGCCCGCCGGGAGGGCCGTGGTGCCACCGATGACGCCGCCCTCTGCGAGGCGATCGGCGCGCCGGTCACGCTGATCGAAGATCTGACGACGAACTTCAAGGTCACCTCCGCCGCTGATTTCGTGTTGGCCGAGGCGGTGGCCAAGGAGTGGCGCTGATGATTCCATTCCGGACTGAGGCCGAGATCGTCGCTGCCACGGCGGCGATTCGCGATCACTTCGGCCGCGGGGGGCTGATCGGGTATCCCACCGAAACCGTGTATGGGTTGGGTTCTCTGCCTAACGATGCCGGACTTGACGCCTTGGCCGCTCTGAAAGGGCGCCCTCCCCGGAAGCCGTTTCTGCTCCTGATCTCAGGCCGGCCGATGGCGGAGCGATTTGGGCTGGTGTTCAGCGCGGCGGCCCGGGCCATGGCCGAGGCGTTCTGGCCCGGCCCCCTCACCTTGGTCCTGCCCGGCGGCGAGGGTCATCTGCCGGGCCGGCTCCGGGGCCAAGAGGGCGGCGTCGCGGTCCGCCACACCGGCCACCGCGGGATGGCGTCATTGGTCGTCGCCCTCGACACTCCGATTACCTCGACCTCGGCCAATCGTCCCGGCGGCCCGACGGCGCCGGGCGCGGCCAAGATCGAGGAGTTGTTTCCGGCGGCGGTGGCCAACGGAACCCTGATGATTCTGGATGGCGGAGTCCTCGGGAACGTTCCGCCATCGACCTTGATCGACTGCACCACCGCGGTACCCTCGATGATCCGCGAAGGGGCGATCCCCCGAGATGAGTTACGCCGGGCCGTCGGGAGGCTGGCGCCGTGATTCGGGTCCTAGTGGTCTGTACCGGGAATACCTGTCGAAGCCCCCTGGCTGAGGCCCTCCTTCGCCGGACGATCGAGGAGGCTGGGCGGACCGATATAGCCGTCGCGTCCGCGGGGACTGGGGCGTGGGACGGGGCGCCCGCGTCTGAAGGGTCGTACCTCGTGGCCTTGGAGCACGGGCTCGATCTCTCCGCCCACCGGGCCCGGCTCCTGACCCGGGCCATGGTGGAGGAGAGCCAGCTGATCCTCACCATGTCCCGGACCCACCTCGCCCGGGTTCGGGAACTCGGCGGCGCGGGGCGGGCGCACCTCCTCGGGGAATACAGCGGTTTCACCGGCGCTCGAGGCGAAATCGACGACCCGTTTGGCGGAGATCTCGACGAGTACCGCGCCACGCTGAAAACCCTGGCGGGTATCATGCCGGCTGTCGTGGCCCGGCTCAACGGCAGCACCCCGTCATGATCTCCGGTCGGACCCGAGTGTTCGCGCTGTTGGGCAATCCCGTCAGCCATTCCCTGTCACCCGCCATGTACAACGCCGCCTTTGGGGCGCTCGGTCTCGATGCGGTGTACGTCGCCCTCCGATGCGAGGCCTCCGAGTTGGGATCGCTGATGCAGGGGCTGGCGCGGGGAGGGGGCGGGGGAAACGTCACCATTCCGCACAAACGCGCCGCGGCGATCCTGGTCCGACCGATCGCCGCGAGCGCACTGGTAGGCTGCAACACGTTCTGGGGTGAGGCAGGTGAGTTGATCGGTGACGATACCGATTCGCCCGGCATCCGGGCGGCGTTCGACTTCCTCGGCCGCCCGGCTGGGACCTGGCTGGTGCTCGGGAGTGGCGGGAGCGCCATCGCGGCGGCCCTGGCCGCCGGCTCAGTCGGGGCTGGCGTGGCGATTCGGTCTCGGTCGACGGGCCGGCGAGCCGCGCTGGCCGCCCAACTCCGATCGTTCGGCATCGCCGTCGAGCCGGAGGCCGGTATCGGGCTGGTGCTCAACTGCACCCCGCTCGGCATGGATCCCTCGGACCCCTTGCCCCTCCCGGTCGGTGAAATCCCCGCCGGCGCGGCCGTGCTCGATCTGGTCTACGGGCGGCCCGAGACTCAGTGGGTCCGCCTAGCCAGGGCCGCCGGGCACCGGGCCGCCGATGGCCAGGAAGTGCTGATTGCCCAGGGAGCCGCGGCCTTCGAGCGGTGGTTTCCGGATTCGAAGGCCCCGATCGAGGTGATGCGTGCCGCGGTGGCTGGCCGACTCGGCTGAGGCCCTCCGGGCGGCGGAACGATGGCTCTTGCCCGGCCAGTGCCTGCTTTGCCAAGAGCGAGTGGGGCGGGGGATCGAAGACGCCTTGGTCTGCGCCCTGTGTCGCAGCCGATGGGTCCGGCTCCCCTTTCCCCAGTGTCCCCGATGCGGCCAGCCGACCGACGCTGATACCGAGTGCCGGGTGTGCCGCGAGTGGCCGCCGGAACTTGCCGGGGTGGCCAGTTCAGTGTGGATGGAGCCATCGGCCCGAAAAGCCGTGCACCTCCTCAAGTATGAAGGCTGGCATCGAATCACCGATTCCATGGCGGTGCCGATGGCCACGCTGCCTCCGGTGGCCGCCGGCGGCCTCCTGATTCCGATTCCGCTCGGGGCCGCACGCCTGCAAACCCGAGGTTATAATCAGAGCGCCGGGTTGGCGCGCTCCGTGGGCCGCTTGGCCGGAATTCCGGTGGCCGAAACCGCCCTGGTTCGGGTCAGGGATACCCGAACCCAGACGACGCTGACTCCCGAAGAACGGGAAGCGAATCTCCGGGATGCGTTCCGGGTGGCCGGGTCCGTGCCGGCCAGGGTGGTCTTGGTCGACGATGTGTTTACAACCGGGGCAACCCTCGTGTCGGCGGCACGGGCGTTGCTAGAGGGTGGGGCGCGGGCCGTCACCGCCGTCACATTTGCCCGAGCCGAATTGCCGCTTGCCGCGATCAGCCGGATCGATTCACACTAAACAACCCGAAGGGGAGTCCCGCAATGGCGATTCGAGTGGCGATCAACGGATTTGGCCGGATCGGTCGGAATGTGCTCCGGGCCGCGACCATGGCCAACGTCACCGACCTCGAGATCGTTGCCGTCAACGATCTGACGGACACGAAGACTCTGGCCCATCTGCTCAAGTATGACTCGGTCCACGGCAAGTTCCCCGGCACCGTCGAGCCGGCGCCGGACGGGATCCATGTCAATGGCCGCACCATCAAGGTGCTGTCGGAGAAGGACCCCGCCAAGCTGCCGTGGAAAGCGCTCGGGGTGGATGTGGTGCTCGAATCGACCGGCCGCTTCACCGACCGGGAGCCGGCCGCAAAGCACCTGGAAGCGGGTGCCCGCCGGGTTGTGATCTCGGCGCCGGCCAAGAACGAAGACATCACCATCGTGTACGGGGTCAATCACCAGGCCTTCGATCCCGCCAAGCATTTCGTGATTTCCAATGCCAGCTGCACCACGAATTGTCTGGTCCCGGTCGTGAAAGTCATCCGCGATCATTTCGGGTTCGTCCGCGGCTTCATGACCACGGTTAATTCATATACCAACGAACAGATGATTCTCGAGCTTCCCCACAAGGATCTCCGCCGGGCCCGGGCCGCGGCGATGTCGATTATTCCGACCACGACCGGAGCGGCCAAGGCCACCGCGCTCGTCATCCCGGAGGTGAAGGGTAAGATCGACGGCGTCGCACTCCGGGTCCCGACCGCCGATGTCTCCTTGGTCGACTTGACCTGTGTGGTCGAGAAGTCGACCTCGGTGCAAGAGATCAACGATGTCTTCACCGCGGCCGCGGCCGGCGCCTTGAAGGGGGTCCTGGCCGTCAGCGACGAACCGCTGGTGTCGATCGACTACGTCGGGAACCTGGCGTCGAGTACGGTGGATCTCCTGTCGACCCAAGTCATCGACGGGACGATGGTCCACGTGTCGTCGTGGTATGACAACGAGATGGGCTACTCGGCCCGGTGCGTCGACCTGATGCGGTACATCGGAGCGCTCGGCGCATGAAGCGGACGTTGGCCTCACTCGACCCGGCCCGCCTTGACGGTCGGCGGGTGGTCGTCAGGGTCGATTTCAACTGCCCGGTCAAGGACGGGAAGGTGACCGACGACACCCGGATCCGGGCGTCGCTGCCGACCATTGAGTATCTCCGGTCCAAGGGCGCGCGAGTCGTCCTGCTGTCGCATTTTGGCCGGCCCAAGGGGGCGCCGGATCCGAAATACACGATCCGGCCGTGCGTCCGCGCCCTGGAGTCGGCGCTCGGGGCCACCGTCACGTTCGTCGAGAATCCGGCCTCCGAGGCCGCGGTCGGTGCCACGAAGCGACTGGCGCGGGGCGGTGTGGCATTGATGGAAAACACCCGCTTCTATCCCGGCGAAGAAACCAACGATCCTGAGCTCTCGAGGCAGTTCGCCGCCCTTGGGGAACTTTACGTCAATGATGCGTTCGGTTCCGCCCATCGGGCTCATGCCTCGACTTCTGGCATCGCCGAGATCCTCAAGCCGGCCGTGTCCGGGTTCTTGATGGAAACCGAACTCAACTATCTCGGCGAGGCGTTGACTCGGCCGAAGCGGCCCTTCATCTCGGTCATGGGGGGCGCCAAGATCAGCGGGAAGATCGATCTGATCGAAGCGCTGCTCCCCAAGGTCGATCACGTGCTGGTTGGCGGGGCCATGGCGTGCACCTTCTTCAAGGCCATGGGACTCGAAACCGGGAACTCCCTGATCGAACCGGACCGGGTCGAGTTGGCGAAGGCGTTGCTCGACCGGGCCGGCGACAAACTGGTGCTGCCGCGGGGCGGGGTCGTGGCGCCTGAACTCAAGGTCGGGATCACGACGATTACGGTAACCCGCGACCGGATTCCGCCCGGGTTTGCGATCTTCGATATCGACCCGGCAACCGTTCGGGACTTCAGCGCCCGGATCCACGCCGCCGGTACGGTGATCTGGAACGGTCCGATGGGCGTCTTCGAAACGCCTCCGTTCGACCAGGGCACCCTGGGGATCGCCTTGGCGATGGCGGAGGCCACCAAGCGAGGAGCGGTCACGGTGGTGGGCGGAGGCGATTCCGCGGCGGCGGTGGCCCAGGCCGGATTGACGGACCAAGTCAGTCATGTCTCCACTGGCGGCGGTGCGGCCCTTGAGTTTCTCGAAGGTAAGGTCCTTCCGGGCGTCGCCGCACTGGACGAGGCCTGATGGCTCGGGGAAGGATTTTCGCGGCGAACTGGAAGATGCACCTCGGGCCAGCCGAGGCGCGGGACTACCTGGCCACGTTCCTTGCGGGATTCGAACCGGATCCCGCCGCCCGTTACTGGTTCTTCCCGAGTGCCGTGAGTCTGGAGACGGTCGCGGTTGCGCTCAATGGTCGCCCCAACATCGCGGTGGGAGCCCAGGACGTGTATTGGGAGCTCAAGGGGGCCTTCACCGGCGCGACCTCCGCCGGGCTCGCGAAGGCCGCCGGGGCAGGCATCGCGCTGATCGGGCACTCCGAACGACGTCACGTCTTTGGGGAAACCGTGCCCGAGACGGCGCGGAAGCTCCGGGCAGTACTCGGGAACGGCCTGACGCCGCTGCTCTGCGTCGGCGAGACGTTGGCCGAACGGGAGGCTGGGACGACGCTCGAGGTGGTGCTCGGTCAATTGCATGGCGCGGTCGACGGACTGGTCGCGTCCGACCTCGCGAAGGTCGTGGTGGCCTATGAGCCGGTATGGGCCATCGGAACCGGCAAGAACGCCACGCCCGCTGACGCCGCCGCGGTTCACTCGGCCATCCGGACTGATCTGCGAGGCCACGGGCACCCGGCCCCGGAGGTGCTCTACGGCGGCAGCGTCAATTTGGGCAACGTCGGCGCCCTGCTCGCCGAGTCGGAGCTCGACGGCGTCTTGGTCGGCGGAGCGAGTCTCGACCCCGCCGGCTGGCGCCGACTCGTATCGGGCACCTCGCCGCCCGGGTCAAAATCTTGACGTAGGTTGCCGCCAGCGGCTATCTTCACCGGCTAATTCCGAGGCCAATATGCTCTACGGGTTCATCCTAACGTTGCTAGTGATCGACGGGCTTCTTCTCGCCGTCGTCGTCCTGTTGCAGGCCGGACAAGGCGGGGGCATGGCCTCGCTTGGCGGCGGCACCACCGATTTGGTCATGGGCGGCCGTCAAGCGGTCACCATCCTCCACACGCTGTCGTGGTGGACCGGCGGCATCTTCATGTTCTTGGCGCTGGTGCTGTCCTTGATCGCCTCGCGCAGTGCGGTCGGAGCCACGGACGTTCAGCAACGGCTCCGAAACGCTCCAGCGGCGGTCGCACCGGCGCCGCTCAACCAGGCCCCGGCAACGACCGGAGCCGCGGCCCCTTCGGCATCCACGGCGGAGGCTCCAGCCCCCGCGACCCCGGCCGCGGCCACCAAGTAGACTAATGATCCACACTGACTGTCGTGACGGGGCGCTTCGATGACGGAGCGCCCCGCTTTCGTATTGCTCGAGGATGGCACCTGGTACGCCGGCACCGCGCGGGACGACCAAAGACCTGGCTTCGGTGAAGTGGTGTTTACCACCAACCTCACCGGGTACCAGGAGACCTTCACTGACCCGAGTTACATCGGTCAGATCGTCGTGATGACGGCCCCGATGATCGGCAACTACGGGGTGAATGACGGCGACATGGAATCCGGGCGCCCGCAGGTGGCGGGTGTGGTCGTCCGGGAAATGGCCCGGAGTTACTCGAACTGGCAGGCTACCGGCGGCCTTGATCAATGGCTGGCCGCGGCGGGCATCCCGGTTATTGAAGGGGTTGATACCCGGCGGTTGACCCGGCATATCCGGGAGCGGGGAGCGATGCGGGGTGTCATCGCGGTCGGCGCCGAGCCGGGCCCCGAACTCATCGCGGCACTCGCCGCGTCGCCGACGATGGTTGGCTTGGACCTGGCTTCGACCGCCGGGACCCGGGAAGTCTACGGTGAAGGTGGGGGCGGCAAGGGACCCCACGTCGTGGCCATCGACTTCGGTATGAAGCGGAACATCGTTCGGATGCTGTCCGCGGCCGGCTGCCGGGTTACAGTGGTGCCCTCGGACACCCCGGCCGAGGCCATCCTGGCCCGGAATCCCGATGGGCTGTTCCTCTCGAACGGCCCCGGCGACCCGGGGGCATTGGGCCCCGCCATCAAAACCATTCGGGCGTTGACCGAAACCGGCCTTCCCACTTTCGGGATTTGTCTAGGACATCAGTTGTTGGGCTCGGCTTTCGGCGGCCGGACGGTCAAGCTCCCGTATGGCCATCGGGGCGGTAACCACCCAGTCAAGGATCTCAAGGGCGGCCGGGTCCTCATTACGTCCCAGAACCATGGCTTTGCCGTCGAGGGCACCGCCGAAGGGGTCCCCGGAGCGCCCGACCTCGAGGTTACCCACCTCAATCTGAACGATGGGACGGTCGAGGGCGTGCGCCATCGGCACCTCCCGGTTTTTGCGGTCCAGTACCACCCCGAGGCCGCCCCGGGGCCCCATGATGCTTTCCCGCACTTCGGCGAGTTCCTCGACTTGATGGCCTCCCGGGCGTTGCAGGGACGCAACCCCTTGACACACAACAGTTAAGCCCCTACTATCGGATCGCAAGAAGCCGCCCGAAGGTGGGGGGCATGACCCTTGAGGGGGGAGCATGACGAAGGCCGATCTGGTTGAGCAGGTGACCGCCGCCATGGCTCGGACGGCGGGCCCGCTGATCTCGAAGAAAGATTGCGCGCGCGTCGTTGATGCCTTTCTTGACGCCATTAAACTGGCGCTTCGAGATCAGCACAACATTGAAGTGCGCGGATTCGGCACCTTCAAGATCCGACGCCGGAAGACCCGCATGGCGCGGAATCCGCGCACCGGTGATCCCGTCGAAGTGGCCGCCCGGCCGGTGCCGGTGTTCAAGCCTAGTAAGGAGTTACGAGCTTTGGTCGCCGAGGAGCATGACGGCGGACCGTTGCCGCCGTCGCATGACGACGACGATGATGACAATTAGCGAGTAACGCACCACTGTCGTCTCCAAGGCGAGCCTCGGGCGGCTCGCTTTTTTGTTCCTTGCCCGTTTCGGATCAACTGCCCATTATCCGTCATGGCCTCAGTCCAAGTCCTGCTCTTCGCCCGCTATGCCGAGTTGCTCGGGAGTTCGCGCCTCGCGGTTTCGCTCGATCACGCCGCGACGGTTGGCGATCTGGTGGCGGTTCTCAGAGCATTGCCCGGAGGTAACTCGTTGCCGGAGCGTCCGTTCGTCACCGTCAACCTGACCCAGGCCGGATTCGAACACCGACTGGCGGCCACTGACGAGGTGGCCCTGCTTCCTCCAATGGCCGGCGGCTGAGTGTCACATCTAGAGATGGCCCCGTTGGACGTGGCAGGTCTGATGGCCTCGGTCGGCGCCGCTGATCGGGGTGGCGTCGCCAGCTTTGTCGGGTTGGTGCGCGATCACCATGGCGGCCGCGCGGTGGTCGAATTGGAATACACGGCTTACGAAACCATGGCGGATGCCGCCCTGGCGGCGATCGTGGCCGAAGCCGAAGGCCGGTGGCCGGTGGCCGTCGCGGTCCGCCATCGACTGGGCCTCCTGGCAATCGGGGATGCCGCCGTCGTCGTCGCGGTCGGCGGGGCCCACCGGGACGAGACCTTCGCCGCCTGCCGGTATGTCATCGAAGAACTGAAGCGCCGGGTTCCGATTTGGAAACGGGAGCGCTATCTCGATGGGACCGAGGCCTGGGTGGACCCGACAGTGCCCGGCGGGATCGTGTCGGCATGACGGCGGTTCTTGACCGGTTTGCTCGGCCGTTAGGCAGCCTTCGGCTGTCGGTCACCGACCGCTGCAACATGCGGTGCGGCTACTGCATGCCGAACGCCGACTATGTCTGGCTCCCCCGTAGTTCGATCCTTTCCTTCGAGGAACTCGATCGGCTCGCCGGCATCTTCGCGTCCCTCGGCGTCGGGAAGGTGCGGCTGACCGGCGGGGAACCGTTGCTTCGGCATGACCTCCCGGCGCTGGTTCGCTTAGTGGCCGCCCGATCGGCCATCGGCGAGGTGACGCTCACCACGAACGGCATTCTCCTCGCCGATCAAGCCGAGGCGCTTTGGCAGGCGGGACTCGGCCGCGTCACCATCAGCCTCGACACCCTGAGCTCCGCCCGTCTCAAAGCCTTTGCCAAAACCGACCGGCATGGGGCGATTCTCGCCGGCCTCGACAGCGCCCGGCGGCATTTCCCGTCCGTCAAGCTCAATTCGGTCATCATCCGCGGGTATAACGAGGATGAAGTCGTCGGGCTGCTCGAGTTTGCGATCGAACGCGGCCTCGAGCTTCGGTACATCGAATACATGGACGTCGGCGGCGCCACGGGGTGGGACCGCGACCAAGTGGTGAGCCGCGCCGAGATTCTGGACCTCGTGGCGAAACACTTCGGTCCGCCCATTCCAATCGATGGCCGTGGTCAGGCTCCGGCCGAAACCTTCGAATTGCCGGGCGGACACCGGTTCGGCGTCATTGCCTCGACGACGGCCCCGTTCTGCGGGAGTTGCGACCGGAGCCGGATAACCGCGGACGGCACCTGGTACCTTTGTCTCTACGCCGACCGAGGCGTCGATCTCCGGCAACCGCTTCGCGACGGGGCCACCGATGCGGACCTCGCGGCGCTCGTGTCGGCGACCTGGGCGGCGCGAACCGATCGCGGGGCCGAACAGCGCGTGGCGTTGGCAGAACGTGGCGTGCTCCACGCCATCGAAGGCCTTCGGGCCGATCCTCGCCGAGAGATGCACACCCGCGGAGGGTGACCGATCGCATGGCCTTACATATCGCCTTGATCCAACCGGAGATCCCGCCAAACACCGGCAATATCGCTCGGCTCTGTGCCGCCACCGATACCAGTCTTCATTTGATTGAGCCGCTCGGCTTCTCGATTGAAGACGCCGACCTGAAGCGCGCCGGACTTGACTATTGGGAGCACGTCGACCTCTGGCGCCATCGCAACTGGTTCGCCTTTCGCGACGCGATGGCCCGGAGTCGTTGTCTCTACTTTTCAGCCAACGCGGCCCGCCCCTATTGGGAGGCCCCGTACCGGCCCACCAGCTGTCTCGTCTTCGGGAACGAGACGGAGGGGATGCCGGCCCGGATTCTGGAGAAGCATCCGGACGAGTGCTTTACCATCCCGATGTCCTCGGGCCACGTCCGCAGTCTCAACCTCGCCACGGCAGCCGGCATCGTCCTCTATGAGGCGATCCGAACCCTGACCACCCTGCCGGTCAAGTCCACCTAACCCACCACCGCGTCAGTCGGTGGGCTCGATCTCCCGGAGTTCGATCCGCCCGAATCGAAGATGCGGGCAGCTCCCGGCGATCTCGACCGCCTCGTCATAGTCTGCAGCCGAGACCTGAAACAGGCCGCCGATGACCTCGGTGGCCTCGGTGTAGGGTCCCTCGGAGACTGTCGAGCCCACGAGGTGCTTGCCGCCCTCGTCCCGGAGCTTGTGCCCACCGATAATTTTGCCCGCGGCGCCCATCCGCTCGCGCCAGGCGACGTACTCGGTGATGATCGACTGCATTTCGGCGGGGGAGGTGGTGGCAAACGAGGCCGGCGATTCCCAAAGTAGCATCACGAATTGCGACATGACGGAGTGGCTCCAACCAGAGGGTGACTCGGGCGGGCAGGCGCCCGTCCGGGATGAGATGACGGATTAGCGGCCCCAAAACCGACATTGGTCAGCCGGGCAGGGCGGCCAGCCTGGCTTCGAGTACCCGGGCGATGGCCGGCGCCGGGGCCAGCGCCAAAGCCTCCTGGTACCGGTGGCGGGCGCCGTCGTGGTCGCCCAATCGCTCCATCGCGTCCGCGATCGCCGCGAAGAACAAAGGCGTGTGGCCGATGGCATCGGCGGTCGCCAACAGGGCGGCAAGTCCGGCGGCCGGCCCATCGCGCTCGCCGAGGGCGACGGCTCGGCTCAGCAACAGCGTCGGCCTGGCCCACCGACCGACGAGCAGGTCGTAGAGTTCGACGATCCGGTGCCAGTCGGTGTCCTCATAACGCCCGGCGGCGGCGTGGCAGGCCGCGATTTCGGCTTCCAGGTGAAACCGGGAGAGCGTCCCGCCCGTCGAACCGCCCAACGACCGAAAGCCGAGGGCGATCAGCGAGGCGTCCCATTCAGAACGATCCTGATGGCGGAGCGACCGAAATCCTCCGTGGTCGTCGAATCGGCGGTCAAGTCGTGAGGCCTGAAAGGCGCAGAGGGCCACCAGTGCCTGAGCCTCGCCGGACTTGGTGTCCGGATGGTTCGATAGCCCCAGGGCGAGCCGGAGCGCTTCGGCGCAGAGCTCCCGTCGAAGCCCGAGCGGCGCGGTCGCGGAGGCGTAGCCTTCGCTGAACATGGCGTAGATCACGTCCAGTGCCACCAGCCCTCGGCGGCGAAGGTCGGTGTCGGGGTATTCGAGGAGGTCGGTCCGGGCTCGAAGTCGGCGCCGGGCTCGGAGGAGTCGCTGGTCAATGGCGTCGTCGGCCGCACCGAGGAGCCGGGCGATTTCCGGAATCGAGAACCCGGCGGCGACCCGAAGGGTCAGAGCAACCTGCGAGTCCGGCGAGAGGGAGGGATGGCAGCAGAGCAGGATGAGTTGGAGTTCCGCATCGGCCGTCTCCGCCAACGGATCGCGCGACGGTGCGGCCGGATCCGCCGTCCAGTCGTCCAAGGGGATGTTCGGGGATTCCCGTCTCAAGTGGTCGATGGCCCGCCGCCAGGCCGCCTGATACAGCCAAGCACCGGGGTTGCGGGGCGGGGTCTGGGTGCCCCACACCCGAACCGCGGCACCGAAGGCTTCCTGGACCGCATCCTCCGCCACGGCGAGATGGTGAGTGCCGAGCCGGCGGGTCAGCAGCGACACCAGGCGGCTGAACTCGCGCCGGGAGAGCAGGTCCAAGTCGGGCGGCGTCACGGCGGTGTCGCGCGGTGTTCGCCGGTGCCGCCAAGGCTTCGTACCGCGTCATCCAACGTCAGGTCGAGTTGCCCCGGCCCCAAGGCGGCCGCCAGCGGCGTGCCGAGCAGAGTCGCTCGTGGTCCGGGCTGGAGGTCGGCCAGGAGAATCACCGTACCCTCGCTTTGGGTTTGGCGGATGACCTCGCCGAGCGCCCGGATCCCGGTGGAATCGATGACCGGGACATCGGCCATGTCGAGGATTAGGGCGCGGGGCTTCCAGTGGACTTTGCGCAACGCGTCCTTGAACGATTCGGCCGCTCCGAAAAAGAACGGCCCGTTGACGTCGTAGACCTCGACGTCGTGAGGCACCCGGGCATCGCGCTTGGGGCGCGGTGCGTCGGGGCCCCGTTCTTCGGTGTCGGCCCGGAGTTCGGCGGCAACCGCCGCGATCGTCGTGGTGTCGGCCATCCGTTTCATGAACAAGAAGGCGGCCAACACCATCCCGACGGCAATGGCCACGGTCAGATCAACCACCACGGTTAGCAGGAAGGTCGTGACGAGGACTGCGACGTCCGGGCGGGGTGCCCCCCGGATTTCTGAACGGATGACCCGCCACTCGCTCATGTGGTACGCCACTACCACGAGGATAGCCGCCAAGGTGGCCATCGGGATGAGGGCGGCGTACTTCCCGGCGAACAGGGTGATGGCGAGCAGCGTGAAGGAGTGGACGATGCCGGCCACCGGCGTTCGTCCGCCGTTTCGTACGTTGGTGGCCGTCCGGGCGATCGCCCCGGTGGCGGGGATGCCGCCGAACAAGGGCGAGACGATATTCGCGACGCCCTGCGCCACCAACTCCATGTTGCTCCGGTGCCGGGAGCCGATCATGCCGTCGGCGACGACGGCCGAGAGCAGCGATTCGATCGCACCGAGAATCGCGATGGTGAAGGCCGGGCCGGCGAGGTCGCGGAGCATCTTCTCCGTGACGACCGGCCAGTGGGGGCTCGGCAGCGACGCGTTGATGACGCCGAACCGGGAGCCGATCGTCTCGACGTCGAGGCCGAGAACCTGGACCGCGATCGTTCCGGCCATGAGCGCGACGAATGGAGATGGGATCTTCGTCGAGATCCGGGGCCAGACGATCAACACCGCCAACGACCCCGCCGACACCAGGGCAGTGGCCGGGCTGATGGTCCCCAGGTGACTGAAGTAACTCGCCCACTTGCCGAAGAACTCCGCCGGGACGCCGTCGATCCGGAGGCCAAGGAGGTCTTTGATCTGCTGGGAAAATATGATCAGGGCGATACCCGCCGTGAAACCGGTCGTGACCGGGAACGGGATGAACTTGATGACCGCGCCGAGTTTCAGGAAACCCATGACGACCAAGATGAAGCCGGCCATCAACGTCGCCACGATCAGTCCATCGACCCCATACTGGGCCACGATCCCCGCCAGGATGACGACGAATGCGCCGGTCGGGCCCCCGACCTGGACCCGGGAACCCCCGAGGCAGGAGATCAGCAAGCCGGCCACGATGCCGGTGTAGAGGCCCCGCTCCGGTGTGACGCCGCTCGCAATGGCGAACGCGATGCACAGCGGCAAGGCGACGACGCCGACAATGATGCCGGCCGTGGCGTCTGCCGCAAACTGGCGCCGGGTGTAGCCGCGCATGGTGGTGAAGAGTTTCGGGACCAACCGTCCGGTGTTCATTGCGGGCTGACCACGAGAATCCCATCCGCGGACCGGGAGTTGGAGTCCGAAACCATCCAGTGTCCGGTCTGGATCAAAAACCGAATTCTGAGTCCGGGCACCGCCCCCTCGAGCACGATAGGCCGGTCGCCGCGGGCCTCGAGTCGGCTCGGGTCGCGGAAGGCTGGGCCGATCGCCCCATAGACGTTGAGGACCATGAGTACCGTATCCCGCCGGGTGACCGCCAGTTCACCAGCCGCCCGACGTGGCGTAAAGACCAACGTGTCGGTTCCAAACCGGATTTGGAATGGCGTCAAGGCCCCGCGAGTTCCATACACGCGGATCCCGGCGCCAACCTCCTGCCCATCGGCTGGACCGCCGGGCTCGGGGGCCGAGTAAAACAGGGTGGTCGGTCCCTGGTCCTCCGGTCTGAGGGGTCGGAGGCCGGACGCCGTGAAGACCTGGGACAGGAGCGAATCCCGGCTGGCCGCGGTCATCTGGTCGGCCTGAAGGCCGAGGGCGCCCGCCATGGCCCGACGGCCGTGAACTCGGTCGAGGTAGTCGACGATTGCGATCAGCTCCCGACGGTCGGTGGGGTCGGGTTCAGCCTGGGTCCGAACTCGCTCCGAAAGGGCCTGAAATCGGCTGGCCTGACTTCGTTTGGCGGTTGCGAACATCCCCCAGGGTCCGAAGGTCGTGGCCAAGGCCACCACCGCAAGGGATACCGGAATCGGCCGGATCGAGCGGGACCGAAAGCCGGTGAAGTAGAGCGCCATGGCCAGGAGCCAAAGCGCCAAGACGAACAGCACGTACCGAGGCTCCGTTACGCCATACTGGCTGATCCGCTTGCCAACGGCGAGCAGCGCCATCAGCAATGGCGGGATCAGCCCGATAAAAAACCAGCGGGCGTAGCCGTTGACCCAGCGTTCCTCGGCGCGCTCCCGAATCGGATGGACCAGCAAAAGAGCAAAGGTGCCGGCGACCGACACCCCGGACACGAGGTACCCGATCCAGCCGCTCGGCCACTGGCGGGTGACCGCGACTTTGCCGAGGTAGGCGATCAGGATGGCCAAGTAGACTGTGACGAGCGGCACCAGGATGTACTG
>JANPEL010000250.1:0-4280 GCA_031431925.1 Gemmatimonadota bacterium
GGATCGGCGCCGGCGCCTGGTTCATTGACCGCCCTCCTGGCGGTTGGCCCGGAGGAACGCCTCCGAGTCCGACGACAGGGCCCGGCGAATCGCCTCGTCGCCGGCGGCGAGCAAGTCGTCGGCCTTCTGCCTGTCGGCCAGAAGCGCCGCCCCCTCGCCGCCGCCCGCGCCGGTTCCGGTCCCCGGGTCCGACCGTTCCATCTCTCGATCACCCATAGCGATACCCTCCTTGGTCTGCCCAGCGGATGCCCCAGCCGGTCTGGCTGGGACTCCCCCAGGATTGAGTCACCCGTTCCGGCTCGATCACGCCACCGAGCTGCTGCAGCAAGTCCTCGAAATCCAGAGCCTCGGCGAACGCCCGGGAAGTGGCGGCCCGGCTGCCGTGAAGCGGCGACGGCAGGTCGACCCGCCACCGGCGGGTGGAGCCGTCCGGGCTGCCTAACCGAAACCGGATCTGATCCCAATCGACCTCGTCGACCGCGCCGGCCGGAGCCCGGCGGAGCAGCATCGCCCGGGCCCACGCCCTGGTCGCCACCGGCGGTTCCGCCGCCGCCCGCTCCACCTCGGCCGGCGAGACCACTCGGTCCACCGCACCGGCCCGCTCGAGGGCCCAGTACAATCCCTCTTGAGGGTCGAGGCTGGCGTAGAGGTGATCGAGGTGCTTGATCGCCGGCGAGTCCCAGCCAAGCGCCGGCCGCCGCGACAACGCCCGTTCGATGAGGCTCAGTTTGAGGGCCCAGTCGAGCCGCCGGGCCGCGCCGGCCCAATCGCCCCGCTTGAGTTGGTCAACGGTCGAGACCCAGACCGCCATGATCTCCGCCGCCCCGGGCACGATGCCCTCGAGACCCTCGGTCGCGACGAACCCGGCTAGACGGTCGCCGAACATTCCCATCAACTCCACCGCGGTCACTTCGCGGCCGTCGATCAGCGGGCACCGGGTCTCGAACAACGGATCCGCGCTCCACCGCTGCACCGCTTCAACCGGATCCTCCAACGCCAAGTCCCGCGGGGCGGCCCCGGCCTCGACGGCCGCCATCAGGATCTGGAGCCCGCCGACCTTGAGCAGGGTGCCGACCGGGGCGAGCCCGCTGTCGTAGCAGATGACGTGGAGCCGGGCAGTGCCCCGAACCGAGTGGGGTTCATCCCGGGTATTGCAGAGCGGCCGCCGGTAGGTCGTCTGCGGGCCGGCCAAGGACTCAATGAAGTTGGCCCGCTGCGACAACTCGAACGGGACCGAGCGAGCCCCGTTCTCGCTCCCGACCTTTCCCTGGCCGGTCACGATCATGCTGGCGGCCTGATAGCTTGCCACCGCCGCCAACAGGTGGGGTTTTCGTTCCAGCACATCGGCCCAGGCCCGCCGACTCACCAGCAGATTGAGGTGCCCCCCGTAGGAGTTCCCCCGGCCGTCGCTGTTGTTCACCAGGGCCTGAAGCCGGCCTTCGGGCCGCCGGTCGTTGGCCTGGCGCAAGGCCTGCTGGGCCACCAACAACATCCCGTGCCACGCCGCCACGAAGTCACGAGCGCTCGGCTGCTCACCGAGGGTCAGCTCCCAGTGATCGAGATCGATGTACGCCCCGCCGCCGGTGCTGGGGAGAAAGAACCGCCCACGGTCTTGAGGGTTGATCCGGACCCCCGCCGACTCCTCCTCGAACCGGCCCACCGCGCCCGTTACCTCCGCAAACGCCGTCAACAACGCCCGCGAGGCCTCGGCCCCGCTGCCGGTGTCCGGCCCGCCGAGGACGAAGTTGCCGAGCTCGACATCGGCGCCGAGCACCTTGGGCACCATCCCCGCGGAGCTCATGCGATCCTCAGGTAGCGGTATTCCCGCCGGGCACACCGAACCACCGGCTCGACCTTCACGACGTCCAAATCCTGAGGCAGATCGTCGAGATGGCTCCGACAGTTACTCGGGCTGAGAGCCCCGGCCGCCGTGTGAATGGCGTCGTCGACCGCCTCCAGCACGTCGGTCGACCGGACCCCGCCGACGCCGCCCTCAGCCTCCCGGAAGGCCGCCTTCTCGATCGCGTCTTGAGCGACCTGGGCGAGCACCGCCCCGCTGGCAAGATCGCCGGCCAGGACCGGCCGTTTCTTCCCGTCGCGGAACAGCAACTCGGCGATGGCCCCGATCCCATTGGGGGCGTAGATCCGCGAAATCGCCGACTCGATCAGATCGGACCGTGACCTGCCCGCTTCGACCGGCACCGATTCGCCGAAGTGCCGGGCCAGGATCGCCTCCGCGGCCTCCCGGTTCGGCCGCCGAATGTCGAGGACCAGATCGCCTAACCGGCCGGGCCGGAGGAGTCCGGGGTCGAGGTCTCCCTTCCGGTTGGTCGCGGCCACCACCAACACGTTGCCCCGGCTCTCGAACCCGTCCAGCTCCGCCATCAACGCCAGCAAAACCCGGTCGTCGACCCGGCCGAACGACGCCCCGCGACGAGCGCCGATCCCGTCGACCTCATCGAGCCAGATCACCACGGGGACCTCGGGGTTGAGTTCACCCTCGGCTCGCGCCGCGGCGAACAGCGATCGCAAGTTCGATTCGGTTTGGCCGAACCAGACACTGGAAAGGGCTCCCGGTTTGATCGGACAGAATCGGGATCGGCCGGAGGGTGAAATCGAGGCCAGCCAGTTGGCCAAGGCCCGCGCCAGCAAGGTCTTGCCGGTTCCCGGCGGACCCGAGAGCAGGACCGACCGTTTGGGGCGAAGTCCGTACCGGGTCACCGTCGCTCCATGGTCGCGTTGGAGCCGAATCGACCGGGTCAGCTTGGCGATTTCGGGATCGAGTCCGCCAATGGAGGCGAAGGTTTCGGCCGGGGTGTCCTCGAGGAACCCGTTCCGGTCGGAGGCCTGGTCGACTTTCTCGAACGCGAAGCCGAGCGCCCGGCTCCAGCGAACCGAATCACCCGCTTTGAGCGACGCACCCCGAAGCTCGCGGGCCACGTCGACCACGACTTCCTCTTCCCGGCTCCGGACGATCATCCGCCGGTCCGCGGTGAGGCGCTCGAAGGTCGCCGTCTCTCCGGTCGACAGGACCCGGCGGGGGGACACGCCCACGATCACGTTCCGCTCCGGCCCGAGCAGCACTTCGACCCCGGCTGACAACAAGCCCGGATTCACTTCGGGGCTGATCGCCACCACGCGCCGGGCGTCGCCCTGGGCCACTACCGCGCTGATCCCGCCCGGAAGCCGGGCGAAGTCGATCAGTACCGCGGGATGGAGCGGCGGGGCGGTGACCTTGTCGATCAACTCCTTCAGCGCTTGCTGTTGGGTGGCCGCGACCTGAAGGGCGCCCTTGAGCCCTCGAATCTCGTCGAGGAGCCGAAGTTCGATCGCCGAGGAAGCCTCGGGTAACACCGGAGACGGATCGGGTGGCAGGAGAACACTATCCAGCAATGGCATCAGACATCGCTCCTATTCGGTGAAAGCCCCGCCGCTCGATCAGACCCCGCCGCCACCCGAAGAGCGAGAACGTCGGCGGGGCATCATGGATATCACTCACCACCAAACCGACGTTGAAGGCGCGGGAGAACACGGTCCGGTGAAGGACCTTGTCGTCGGCACTGAAAAAGCCCCGGCCGAGCGGGCAGCCGTTCGGCCGTTTCTCGGCGGGACACTGGCACATCGCTTTGACGGGATGGGAATGCCAACTGCCCAACTGGATCTCCCCCTGGCGCCGGAGCGCGATCGCGGCGCGGACGTCGCTCCAGGTCTCCGGAGTAAACGTCAGCTTGGTGACCGATCCTTCGGTGTGCCGGGCCGGGATCTGGGCGGTGACATCGAGGTAGATGTCCGCGGACGACTCGTCCCGGCGAAGGTGACCGATGAGGACCCCACCGGTCTCGACGCCGGAGTGCTCCAACGTGAGTGTGGCGGTCTCTTCCAGCACCGCACCGGGGATCAGAACTCGAGCATCGTCCGGATCATGCTCGCCTTCCAGAAATGCCCCCTCCGCGGCCTCCGCCATCGATCCGGCCGCGATCACGATGTCGGGCGCCTTGGCACTCGAATGTCTTGTTGCCGGCGGGTCTTCGGCCTGAGCAAATACCATCGGCCGATAACGAAAGACTTCGCCGTTGTCGAGCCGGCCTTCGGCCACCATCGCCCGGGCGATCGTTTGAGCCGCGTCGCCGAAATACCCGATCGGGAGACCGGCCCCCACTCCGCCCGCGCCCAACGCCTTGGCGAAGACCCCTGCGATGTACGGGGCCCCCAAGTCGGCGGCCCAAACGGCCTCGATCCGAGCCTCGGCCAGGAACGCCTCGGCCGGCGTGGCTCCGCCG
>JANPEL010000251.1:0-3314 GCA_031431925.1 Gemmatimonadota bacterium
CGTTGTGGTCGATCGGCTGCGCCGGGATGATCACCAACTTCCCGGGACTGCTACGGGAGGCCCGCGATCGTCTCAAGGCCCGGCACCGGTCCGCCGATACTTAGGGCTATGTCGACCCCAACGATTCTGAGCCGGTACACCCAGGACCTCGGGTTCGACTCCCGGCTCGTCGCGCGGTATATCGGGAATTTGGAGCGGGGCCGGACCAACGTGTCGGTCAACAGTTCGTTGGCGGTCGGGGACCCCGCCGATCACTTCCGATTCCGGGTGACCTCCGACCAGTTCGCTCGGATTACGACGGGTGAGTTGGTCCGCCGCGGAGGCGGGGATCCCGAGCTAGCCGAAGCGGGGATTCGCTACCAGCTCCTCAGCCCGTCCGGCCAGGTCCGCGCCGACTCGGATCCGAACGCCGGGGCTGCGTACGAGGCCTGGCAAGACCTGGGTTCCGAGTCCAACCTGAAGCTCGCGAAGGGGACCTACACTCTGCGGGTGGCCCGGGACCGCGAGGCCATCTCCGCCAGTGAATACATTTACTCCTTTACGATTCGAGGCGGCGTCGAGGCCATCGACAACGACCAGACGGATACCGCTTCGCGGGAGTTCCTGACGACCGAACGCCCCGCGGCCGAAGGAGCAAGCTTCGACCAATACGCCAACGTGACCGCCGTCCTCGGACTGTTCACCGACGTTCGGGCGTTCTGATCCGGGCCAAGTCGGCGAGCAGAGCATTCGGCGAGACGCTCCGTCCCAACGCCTCCCGGGTAACGTGGGCGGCAGGCCGGGCCAAGCCGAATCGAAAGAGCCGGTCCGACACCTCAGCGTACCAGCCGGGGCGCCCTGTGGCAATCGGGCCATAGCGCCTGGCCAACGATTGCCGCAAGTCGGCCACGACAAACGCCCCGAGCGCATAGTTCGTCATATAGCCGGCCGACTCGATCAACTGCCCCCGCATGGCCCACCACGACCACTCCGGATGGGGCCGGATCTTGAGATAGCGGCTGGTCAGGTCAGTCCAGACCCTATTGGGCGACGCTGCTCCCGGCCGGTGGACCCGGATCTCGAACAGGGCCCAGGCGATATCCAGGATCACCCCGCCATACTTGGCCCGCAACGACTCGGCCAGCGACACCGAATCACCGAGGAACGCCGATTGCCACGAGGGCTCGAAAACCTCGAGCGACGCGAGGTCCGCGATCCCTTCCGTGAAGGTGTCGCTGTCCGGCCAGTCGGCGTACGCAGGCCGGGTCCGGATCGCCGACATATGGACGGCATGACCGGTTTCGTGAAGCAACTCGAACAAATTGTCGAAGCCACCGGTCTGGTAGGAAGTGAAGATCCATGGCTCCGGCCGGAGCCACCGGCCGTCGCGCTCGACCGGGCGGGCGCCAAAGGTGGTATAGGAGATGGGATGTTTTCCGGGCCGGGGCTCGATGTCGTACCGGACCCCGAGGGAGTCGACCGCGGCGCCGAGGGTTTGGTAGAAGCGCCGGCTGAGCGGAATCAACGAATCCCGCGGAATCCGCGGGCTCAGCGCCCGGCTCGGGGCCCCGACGAAATGGTAGAAGTCCCAAGGTTCGAGAACGGTATCCGGCAGGGTTGCCTGCCAGGCCTCCAGGGCCGCTACCAACCACCGCTCCAGCCCGGCCTCAGTCAGTCCGGCGCTCCGGGCCCGGTCGGCGAACGGCGTGGCCCCACCCCGCCAGGACGCCCGCCGGAGCGGCACCACCCGCCGGAACGGACTGTCCGGTTCATCGGCGCCGTTGACCGATCGCCAGACCGGCTCGAGGGCCCGGAACAACCGTTCCCGGCGGCCTCGGTCCCCGGTGGTGCCTAACAGGCCGAGCACGGTCAGGCGGTTCAGGGTATCGCGGTCGATCACCACCTGCTGGGCCGCCTCGGCGAAGCACCCGAAGATCCGGGCTTCGAGGGCCACCAACTCGACCCGCTCCTGGTCGGTGACCGGACGGCACCCCGGCCCGGCGGACGGGCTCCCATCGTCAAAGGTGCCGCCCGGCACCGCCGACATTCCGCCCACCACTCGGCGCATCACTCGCCAGGCCCGACGGTCGGGCGGGGAGAGCCGGGCCGGCAGGACCCGCTCCAGATCACGCTGGAGATCGGCCCGGATCGAGGTGGCCAGCGACACCAGCTGGTCGAGGCCGACCCCATGGATCGACGTGACCCCGGCCCGGTCCCGGGTCACGGCCACTTGGTCGCGGAGGTACCGGAGCGAGTCGTACCGCGTCTCGAGCAACCGGAGCGGGGGGGGTGGCTGCCCCGCTCCGTCCGTCGGCGCGAGCGCCAACAACGCCAT
Organism: Gemmatimonadota bacterium; assembly: GCA_031431925.1. Classification (GTDB taxonomy): domain Bacteria; phylum Gemmatimonadota; class Gemmatimonadetes; order Gemmatimonadales; family GWC2-71-9; genus SHZU01. Next base: position 2,315 of record JANPEL010000251.1, read on the forward strand.
CCACCCCACCAGCCGAATCGATCGGATCATGGCGCAAATCTACTTGGGGGCTCCGCCCCCGACGGAAGCCGCGGCCAACTGGCGGTACGCAACCGGCGTCACCAGCCGGGCCAGGAGGGTCGAGCTGACCAAGCCCCCGATGATGACCTGAGCCAACGGCGAGTATAGCGATGACCCCTGCAGCGCGAGCGGCAGCAGGCCTCCCACCGCCGTGAGCGTGGTCAGGACGATCGGGACGAACCGGACCCGGCCCGCTCGTTCGATGGCCTCGATCAGCGGCACGCCCTCCTCCCGCAGCTGGTTCGTGAAATCGACCAGCAAGATCGAGTTCTTGATCTCGATCCCGATCAGCGCGATGAACCCGATCATGGCGGTGAACGACAGCGTGTGCCCCCCAATCCACAGGGCCGCCAGTCCTCCGACGACGCCCAGCGGGATCACCGTCGCCACAACCAGCGTCATCCGGAATGTCCGGAATTCGAGAATCAGGATGACCAGGGTCAGAAAGATCGCGACGATGATGGCGCCCGAGAGGCCGGAGAAACTCTCCTGGCGCGATTCGATTTCACCGGCGGGGACCAGTCGATATCCTGACGGCAGGCTCCACCGGTCGAGATCGGCCAAGAGGCCCTTGGTCAGCCGGTCGGTGTTGTAGCCACTGCGGACCTGCGCGGTCACCAAGACCGAGCGTTCCTTGTTGTAGTGTTGAATTTCCGATGCTGAGCTCTCAAATCCAGTCGTCGAAACCTGCGCCAACGGCACGGCCGCGCCGGCAAACCCGCTGACGTACACCCCGCTGAGTGCCGACGGCGTGGCGGTCGCATCGAGTTCCGGCGTACCCGCCGGTGGCCGGACCCGGACCCGGACCGCATAGTCTTCGCCGTCGGCCTCTCGTACGGTACCGGCTTCAAGCCCCGCGAGGGCCATCCGGACGGAGCGATCCACGTCCACCGTCGGCACCCCCAACAGCGCAGCCCGGTCCCGGGGGGGCGCCCCCCCC
>JANPEL010000252.1:0-5502 GCA_031431925.1 Gemmatimonadota bacterium
GCCGCCCGGGCCCGAGCGGCGGCGCTGATCAGCCACTCCAGTTGCTCGAACTTGTCGCGCCAACGGGATGCCGCCTCGAAGTCGTCGCGCTCGGACGCGGCGGTCATTTGGTCAACGGCGCGGTCGATCGGCTCGATGGCCGCTCCGGCCAGGAACCGGACGGCGGCGTCGACCTTTTCCCGATAGCGGATTTCCTCGACTAACCCGGCGCATGGGCCGGCGCAGGTGCCGAAGTCGAACCGCGGGCAGGCCGCCTGCATCGGTTCGGCGAAGAGGTCGCCCTGGCCCGGGAACACCACCGGCATCTTCTCGGCACAGTCGCGCAGGCCGAGCAAGTCGTTCAGGACCCGGACGCCGCCGGCCGTTCGGGCCGGCGAGGCGAACGGTCCGAAGTACCGGACGTCTTGGCGGCCGGTCGACGTGGTGACGGCAAGCCGGGGCGCCGTGCCTAACGATACGGTCACGAAGGCCGCGTTCCGCCGCCGGTTCATCTGGTGGTTGTAGGCCGGCCGGTGCTTCCGGATTTCGGCCAGTTCGGCAAGATGGGCGGCGAACTCGCTCGGGGCGTAGTCCCAGGTAATGTTCCAGGCGGCCTGGAGAATCCGGGCCGCCTTGTCCTCCGGGAACTTCGCGTTGAAGTAGGAGAGGAGCCGGGCTTTGACTCGTTTGGCTTTGCCGACGTAGAGCACGTGGCCCATGGCGTCGACCATCTTGTAGACGCCGGGCCGGTGTTCGGCCAACGCCTTGACTCGGGCCCGGAGGGTCTCGAGATCGGTGGTCGGGGGGAGGAGAGTGGTCGTCACGCGTTCAGCGCTGGCACCGATAGCAGAAGACGGTAATCCGCGCGTCGATCGAGTGGGTTCCGGCCAAGATGGTGCCGCAGCGCCGGCATGGTTCGCCCTCCCGATCGTAGACGTCAAGCTCTCCCTGGAAACTACCCGGTTCACCCGTGCCGGTGCGATAGTCCCGAATCGTGGTGCCGCTGGCGTTGATGGCGTGGCCCAAGATCCGGACAATGTGGTGATGGAGCAGGTGGCATTCGCGTGGCATGACGGTGTTGGCTGGCCGCGACGGATCGATCCCGGCCGAAAAGAGCGCTTCGTTGGCGTAGATGTTCCCGACCCCGGCCAGGTGTTTTTGGTCCATGATGACCTTCTTGACGGCCGCCTTCGACCGGCCGAGCGCCAGGCCCAGCACCGCAGGAGTAAACGCCGGGTCCATGGGCTCGGGTCCGATGGCAGCCGAAAACCGGTCAAAGCCCGCTTGGTCCACCCACCGGACCGTACCGAGGCGCCGGACGTCGTGGTAGATGAAGGTTCGGCCGTCATCGAGGAGCACCTTGAGCACCCCATAGCGCACGTCCTCGGGAGCCAGGCGGCGCTTCACGAACATCGAGCCCGTCATTCCGGGTTGGATGATCAGTCGCCGCCGGTCGGTGACGATGATGGCGTTCTTCGCCCGGCGTTCGAGCCGAAGGACCCGGGCTCCGGTGAGTCCGGCGATCAGGGTTCGGCCGGTCACCCCCGACAGGATATCGGCGTGGGTCAGCACGGCGCTCCGGAAGACGCGTCCGGCGAGGACCGGGGTCATGTCCCGGACCATGGTTTCGACTTCGGGGAGCTCAGGCATTGGGCATGGCGAAGCCCAAATCTAACGGGTTGGCGGCGTCCGGTTACGGCGGCGTGAGGCGGAGCGTGGCTGGTCCGGGCTCGCCGGGCACGAAGTACAGGGAGGTTTCGTCGCCGTACCGGGACGGAAGCACCTTGAGCAGGTTCTGCTGGTCATCGAACAGCTCGAAAAAGATCCGATTGGCAATCCTGAGCGTGGCGGCGGTGGCGGCCATCGGATACTCCACCAGATACCACCACATCTTGTCTTCGTGGCCGGCGGCGGCAATCCGGCCGGCTAGCGGACGGCCGTCGGCCGACACCAGGAGTTTCCGGCCGAGGTAGGCCATGGCGAGTGAATCGGCGACGGGCCTGGCCTCGACATCGACCGTATCACGCCCATGATGCCGGGCGAGGGCCCGTGACAGATCGTCGGTGAACATCCGGAGCCGGATGGTGACCGTGGTCCTTTCGATCGTGACTCGGCCATAACTCACGTGGAGGTCATGCCGCGCCGGGGACGGGGCGAAGAACATCAAGGCGAGGGCGGCCCCAGTGGAAGTCACGGTACCCTCATGAAAGACGCTCCGCGATCATCGCCGCCGACCAAGCGATGGTCAGGGTCCCGATGGCGAGTTGCCAGGTGCGGCGGTCGAGCAATCGGTCGACCACGCCGGATGTGAGCGTCAGTACCGTGGCGACGACTAGGAGTTGGGCGGCTTCGAGGCCCAGGTTGAACCAAAGCAGGGGTTGGAGGATCGACTCCTCGCTGCCGAGCAGGCTTCGGAGGTAGGTCGCGAATCCGAGTCCGTGGATCAGACCAAAGCCGAGCGGGAGCAAATACGTGCTCGCTCCGAGGCGGGCCGACCGGGGCTCGGTGCCCTGGCGCCGGTTCCGGCTCATCACCACCAGTGCCGTGACCAGAATGGTGACCGGGATCAGCACTTCGACCACTTGGGAATCGACCCGAACCACATCGAGTGCGGCGAGGGCCAGGGTCAACGAGTGGCCCAGGGTGAAACCGGTTACCAGCACCACCACCGATCGCCACTCTCGCCAGACGAACGGGATTGCCATGATGGTCAAGTACAGCAGGTGATCGACGGCACCGAGGTCGAGAATGTGACGGAGGCCGAGGCGGAGGTAGAGCGCAAAGTCGGAGCCGATGTTCATCGCCGCTCGGCGTCGGCCGGGATCGGGCGGAACGTCATGAGGCGGACCCCCCGCCGTTTGGTGAGTTCCTTCTCGAGCCGCTGGGCGGTGCGTTCGAGTGGGATCCGCCGGTCGCGCACTCGCTCGATCGGGCCGAACCGATCGACCTGGAGTTGGTACTGAACGACGGCCTCCCGGACCTCGGATTCGAAATCCAACTCGGCGGGGCCCCCGACCAGCACATCCACCCAAGCCCGCTCACCAGGGGGCAAGACCAGGCAATGTTCGAGTGCGGTTACCCCAACTGATCCAACCCAGACTTCGTTGCTCATGGCCTTACGATCGCCGGGCGGCCTCGCGCCAGCCGATGTCGGGTCGGTACTGTTTGCCGTCGAACTGAATTCGTTCCGCGGCGCCCCGGCTCACGGCTTGGGCTTGCTCGAAGGTCCGGGCCACGCCGGTCACCGCGAGAACGCGACCCCCGTTGACCCGCACAGTTCCGCCCCCCGCCAGGACGGTACCGGCGTGAAACACCAGGGCGCCGGGCGGCAGGTCGGCGGGGATCTCGATCCGGGCCCCTTTCTCGGGGCGATCCGGGTACCCCTTGGCGGCCAGGACGGTCGTGACGGCGGCATCGGAGCTGACCGTTAGGTTCGGCAGGGGGGCCCCGGTGGCGCAGGCGTGGAGAGCCTCGAACAGTCCGTCAGTGACCCGCGGGAGAATGACCTGGGTTTCGGGGTCGCCGAACCGGCAATTGAACTCGACCACCGATGGATGGCCGCCGGCGTCGATCATCAGGCCGGCGTACAGCACCCCGCTGAACGGAGCCCCCCGCCGGGCCATTTCGGCCAAGGTCGGCTCCAACACCCGGGCCCGGACCCGCTCGAGCAATTCCGGGGTTTCGAGCGAGACCGGGCTGTAGGCACCCATTCCGCCGGTATTCGGTCCGTGGTCGCCCGCCAGCAGGCGTTTGTGGTCCTGAGCCGTTGGCAGGATCCGAATGTCGGTACCGTTGGTGAGCGCGAGGAGTGATAATTCTTCGCCTTCGAGGAACGACTCGATGACGACGACCTGGCCGGCGTCGCCGAAGATCCGGTCCTCGAGCATTTCCCTCGCGGCGGTTTTGGCCTCGGCGCGGGTCAGGCAGACCACCGCCCCTTTGCCGGCGGCGAGCCCGCTGGCCTTGACCACCAACGGCTCGGCGTGGCGGTCGATGTACGCGATCGCGCCGGCCATTTCGCCAAACGTCATGCTCGCCGCGGTCGGCACCCCAGCGGCGTCCATGACATCCTTGGCCCAGGCCTTCGACGCTTCAATCTGAGCCGCCGCTGCGCTCGGTCCGAAGACCATGAGGCCCCGGCGCCGGAGTTGGTCGGCCAGCCCGAGGGCCAGGGGTCCCTCCGGACCAATGATGACGAGGTCGATCTGCTCCCGCTCGGCGAATACGAGCAGATCCCCGATCGCCTCGGCGGGGATCGGGATGTTCGTGGCGAGGCCGCCGGTGCCGGCGTTCCCTGGGCTGCAGAAGATGGTGGCGGTGGGCTGGTCTCTGGTCAGCGCCCAGACGAGCGCGTGTTCCCGCCCACCGCTTCCGACGACGAGGATCCTCACGCGCTGGTGCGGGCCTTGTTGAACGCGTCCTTCGCGGCCTGGGCCGCCCGCTTGGCGGCATCGGCCACGTGTCCGACCACTTCCTTGCCCGCCTCGGAGTAGTAGTTTTTGGCCGCCCCGAAGTCGTCACCCACCGACCGGTCCTTCGACTCCTGGCCCCGGCGGGTGTATTCGCCGCGGAGAATCCGTTCGTAGTCGCCCGAGGTCATCCATTGCTGGATCTCGGCGGCCCGGACGGTGTTCATCGGGTGACTGAGCCCGAGGGTATTGAGGACCTTGTAGAGGATGTCCATACCCTCGTGGGTATTGGCATACTCGTTGGCCTGGGCCATGAACTCGTTCAGATCCATCTGGCCGGAGTCAAGCGCCTTCCGGTATCCACCCGCCATCTTCATGAACAGTTGCTGGGACGCCATGATGTTCTGGCCGCCTAACAGGCCCGCCCGGTCGGCCGAGAGCTCCGACTTCCGCGACCACTCGAGGACCGCGAGCTTGATCGGCAATAGAGCAATCCCGGCCAAGAACGGCAATGCCGAGAGGCTGACCATGAACAGAATCGCGGCTATCGTGTGATAGAGGGCGTGTCCGCTGACCACATGCCCCATTTCGTGGGCGATCAGGACCCGAAGCTCCTCGTCATCGAGCAGCTCCAAGGCCGCCGAGTGGAGCACGATGAACGGGTCGTCCACGCCGTAGGCCCCCGCGTTGAACACCGGGGTTTGGGACACGAACATTTCGGGGGTCCGGTCGCAGTCGAACGTGGCGCATACTTCGATCAGCAGCTGGTGCGCCCGAGGGAACTGCTTCGGCCCAACCCGGACCGAGTTTCCCTGGAACAGGAGCCGAATTCCCCGTTCGCCCCCCATGATCCCAATGACCTTGCGAACCACATCGTCAAAACCGGGAATGGCCCGCATGCCTTGAAGGGCGGCCCGATCGGCCGGGTGCTCCCAGGAAACGGGCGCAATTTGGGGAAAAGCCACACGGGGGCGAGCTGCTGGAAGGCCAGTCATGGAGTACTCTCGGTCGTTTTAGGTGGCGACCGTACGAATATGGGGGGCCAGGAGTTACAGGGCTAGGCACTCGGCGCTCGGCACTCGGCACTCGGCACTCGACCCTACCGCCGAGTGCC
>JANPEL010000253.1:0-1521 GCA_031431925.1 Gemmatimonadota bacterium
AGGCGCAGGGCCTTCCGGCGCCGATACGAGGCACGCACTGGAGGCAAGGATGACGGCCGCGCCACGAAAGCGGGGCCACCCAGCGACCCCTCCCAAGGCGCCGATCAGGGCAACGCCGACGCTCCACCCGCCCGCGAGTCCGGCCGTGATGCCGAAGCCGAAGCTGACGAGCCCGATCAGGGCCGGCGATGGAACGCGAACGGGGGACACGGCATACAATGCCGAATCCCCCGCGCCACCAACTAACCCTTTTTCCCCGATATGTGGCTAACCGCCACCGGCCCCTCAGGCCTTGGCCGACGCCGTCCCGCACCGGGGAGAAAGCGCCACCCGCCGGAAGCCGTCCATCAACGCGACGTCGATCGAGGCCCGTCCCTGATGCTTATCGAGGCTCACCTCCGTCACGACCGTTCCCTCGAGCGTGGCCACGTAACGAGGGGGCAGCCGGTTCAGGGCGTACACGATGACATCGGCGCGGCACATTTCGCACCCGCAGAACTCCGGGAAATGGGGCCGGAGGGCGTTGTACGCCTCGACCACATGGTCTTCGACCGCATTCTTGAGCTTCATAGAACCGCCATCGCCTGCGTGGTGTGAATGGTGCCAGTGAACGTGGACCCCGTGGTCCCGGTCAACCGGACCGTATGGTACTCCCCGATCTGCTCCGGCCCGACATCGAGCAAGACCATCGAATTGGTCCGGGTCCGTCCGAGCATGCCTCCCCGCTTGGCGGGCCGCTCGACGAGCACCTCGGCAAATTCGCCGACCTTCCCCAAGTTCTTTCGCCGGGTCTGATGGCGCGCCAAAGCAATCAACCGGGCCAATCGTTCCGACGCGATCTCCTCGGGCACCGGGTCCTTCAGGCGAACCGCCGGGGTGCCCTCTCGCATCGAGTATCGGAAGGTGTAGGCATCGTCAAAAGCCACCGTCTCGACCAGCGAGAGGGTCTCCTGGAACTGCTCCTCGGTTTCCCCGGGGAACCCGACAATGATGTCCGTCGAAAAGGTGATCGTCGGCATCGCCCGCCGCAACCGATCGACCACATCCAGGTACTGTTCCCGGTCATAGCGGCGAAGCATCCGTTTGAGGACGGCGCTCGATCCGCTTTGGACCGGCAGGTGGACATGCTCACAGACCGCCGGTGTCGTCGCCATGGCCTCGATCACCCGGTCAGTGAAATCGGTGGGATACGGGCTCGTAAATCGAATCCGCCGGATCCCCTCCACTGCGCCGACCGCTCGGAGCAGATCGGCAAAGTCAGCGGCCCCGTGGCGATACGAATTGACGGTCTGACCCAGCAACGTGACCTCGGTCCGGCCCTCGGGTACCAGACCCCGGACCTCGGCCACGATATCCTCGATACTTCGGCTCCGCTCCGGGCCCCGGGTATAGGGCACGATGCAGAACGTGCACTTGTAGTCACAGCCCCGCTGCACGGTGACGAACGCCGTCGGGCCATCCGAACGGGCCGGCGGAACGTCCTCGTAGTGTTCCCATGACCGGAACTCGGTGTCCGTCGCG
>JANPEL010000254.1:0-5136 GCA_031431925.1 Gemmatimonadota bacterium
CGGCGGGAAAGACTTCGTCGGCGATGAAGACGTAGTTCTTGTGGCGCCACGCGGTGTGGGTGCCCCGGATGAAGCCCGGGCCGCCCGAGGCCTCGACATCCCGGTAGAGGGCGTTCAAGTCGTACTTGAACTGGCTCACCAGCTGGGGATTCGACGGACTGCCGCCCTTGATCCCATTGCCGATATCGAGAATGACCAGGCCGTCGTTCCAATAGCTCGCGTACATCAACCCGTCTTTGATGTCGATGTCGTGGAGCGAGCGCCCGGCATCGGGGCGGTCGGTCTTCCACACCGAGGCTTCTTTCGGATGGTACGGATCGTTGATGTCGATGACGTGCATGGCCCCGGTGCCGTCATTGGTCAGGTAGACGTGGGTGCCGAACTTCTCCTGCTTGTACACGAACGCCGAGTGGACGCCGGCGGTGACGGTCTCGGTGTACTCGGCGATGACCTTGGGGTGCGCGGGGTCTTCGGTCGAGGCGATCACGATCCCGTTCTTCCGGTCGGACGCGCCCTCGCGGGTAAAGACGATGAACTTGCCGTCGGGCGTCGACATCACGTCGTTGATCCGGCGGGTGTTGACGATCAGGGAATCGGTGAGCGTCGGTTTGGACGGATCGCGGATGTCGATCACGAACAGCGCGTCGCCACCGGAGCCGGAGCCCAGGTACGCGTAGTCCCCGCTCGGGTGAATCCAGATTTCCTCGGTGGTGAACCGGGTCCGGGGTAACCGGCCGACGATCGTGGCCGGCCGACGGACATCACGGGGGGCCAGGGTGACGGTCGCTTCCGCCGACCGGCTTCCGATGCTCGCGGTGATGAGATAGGTGCCGGCCTCGTACCCAACGAACGAACCGTCGGCGTCGATCATCCCGTGCCCGGGTGAAAAGCTCCACTGCGGCGTGAAGCCCGACACGGCCCGCCCGGTTCGGTCAACGGCATCGACCTTGAACGTCACGACGTCGCCGGCCTTGCCGTTGGTGGTCTCCGGCGAGAGGCTCAGTTTGGCGATGGTGTTCGGGAGGACTTTGAGCGAGAACGACTGCTCGGCGGCTCCGGCCCGGGCGGTGATCCGGGCGGTGCCCGCGGCCTTGGCGTCGAGGAGGCCGTCGGGCCGGACCGTGACGACGGCCGGGGCCGAGCTGGTCCAGATGACGCCATCGGTCCGCTGATCGCCGCTCTTGGAATAGGTCTTGGCGTCGAGGCGGAGCCGCTGCCCGGCGATGACGGTCTCGACCTTGGGGCTCAGCACGATCCTCGCCGCGGGGCCCGCCACCATGGTGATCTTGATCATTTCCCGGACGGGTCGGCTGCCGGTCACGGAGGCCGTCGCCATCACGTTGAACGACCCGGTCGAGCCGGAGCGGACCAGTCCGGTGGGCTCGACGGAGGCCTCAGGCCAGTTGGGTCGCCCCAAGGTCATTCGTCGATTTCTTCCGGTGGCCCGCGTGGACCTGCCGGGCAAGGCCGTCCAGGTGGCGGCGGGCGAGGATGATGCGTCATACGCTCTCCTCGAGACCGGCAATGTATGGGCCTGGGGACGCGGCGTCGGCAACAACCTCGGCGTCCGGCTCAGCGGCGCGACCGAACGGCACACCCCGGGACCGGTGCCCGGCCTTGGCGGAGTGGCCCGAATCGTCGCCTCCCGTGCCTCGGTGATGGCGATCCTGCGCGACGGCAGCGTGCGCGCGTGGGGCGAAATGCCGACCCAGTTTACCGGCGGAACCAGAGTTTTTCCTGGAGTCGCCACGCCGATTGCGATCGCCGGTCTCGCCGACGTCGCCGACATCGCGGGCGGTCCATTTGGGGGCTATGCGCTGACCCGCGAGGGCACGGTCCACGCCTGGGGCGGCAATCTGAAAGGTGAGCTCGGAACCGGTACCGCCTCCGACGAATTTCGGGGGCCAGGGCTCGTGCCCGGTCTGAGCGGCGTCGTCTCGATCGCGACCGTGAATGGAGCCGCCGTGGCCGTGACGCGGGACGGCCGGGTCTGGACCTGGGGCAGCAACGAGCAGGGGGGCCTCGGTCATGGCACTCAGGCCGACGTCCGCGAACCCGGTCAACCGACGCCCGCCCCAATGGCCGGCATCACCGACGCCGTCGAGGTCAAAGCCGGTACCTTCGGCAGGCACTTCATCGTCCGGCGTCGGAACGGCACCCTCATCGGCTGGGGCAACAGCGACTGGGGGCAACTCGGTGCCGGCGTGTCGGGAGACTTCCAGCTGAAGCCGACCCCGATCAAGCTCGCCGACATCGAGGCCTATTGGCTCGGCGGGAACTTCAGCTTCGCGCGTACGAAGGACGGGGCCGTGTGGTTCTGGGGTGAGCAGACGGCGGCCCGGGGGCTGCTCGGCACCCCTGGCAATCAGCGGGTTCCGGCAAGGGTGCCTCCCGCAAAGCTCTTACCGTGATGGCCGCGACTCAGGTTCCACGCATGACATCCACGGGGGAGGATCGATGGTCCCGAGCAGAGTCATAGAGCTCAACGCCTTCGTTCCGGCCAGGGACTTCGCCCTGTCGAAGCAGTTCTATTCCGACCTGGGCTTCTCCTTGCTCTGGGCCAGCGATGATATCGCGCAGTTCGGCATCGGACCCTTCACCTTCCTGCTGCAGAAGTTCCACGTCAAAGAGCATTCGGCCAACTTCATGATGGCCCTGATGGTAGAGGACGCCGACGCGTGGTGGGAGCACTTCAAGCGCCTCGGTCTCGCCGAGAAGTACCCAGGGATCTCCTTCAAGCCGCCGACGCTGCAGCCGTGGGGTCTTCGCGTTCTGTACCTAACGGATCCCAGCGGCGTGCTGTGGCACATCCAGGACAAGAAGAAGGCGTGATGTGTGATCCTGGAGCGGTCAGTGCTCGGAGTCAGCCCAAGTCACTGCCTCACCCCGATCGGCGGCTGTCATGGCTCCGGTCAGGAAACGTCGGCGGGCTGGTGCCGCTCCGCTCCAGGGGTGGACCATAACGCTCGTTGCTTTTGCTCGGGTACTATGGTTCGCACGATATTGACACTGGGCCGGCGCGGATGGGAACGACATTCGACGCGCCCCGCAACTGGAGAGCCGCGATGGAGCGAGCCATACCCAACCTGCCGGTCGACGACCTCGGAGTGGCCAAGAGTTTTTACGTCGACAAGCTCGGGTTCGGCATCAGATACGAAGTGACTGAGGATGGCAAGAGCGGGCTTCTGGGGTTGGAGCGCGGCGGGTTCGTCCTTCACCTCGATTCACCGATGGGCGGGCATGGCCGCAACGTGGTCGCAACGCTCGAGGTCGGCGACACGGATGCCCTGTACGACCAGTGGAGCGGACAAGTCGAAATCGGCGGTCCACCGCGAAACGAGGTTTGGGGAAGCCGAACCTTCGGCGTGAGCGATCCCTTTGGGAACCTGCTCTACGTTGTCGGCCCCGTCAGATAGCGGCAAAACCACCCGAGGCATCCCAGAGCGAAGCCCGCAAGTCTCCAGGCATTCGGTGCCGGGAAATGAAACCGGTTGTGCCGGGGGCACCCGCGGTTGCAGCGGCTAGGCGCATTTGCTCCGTTTGACAAGTCGCCGCGGCGCCCCAACATTGGTTGGTGGATGGCGGGGCCGCTCATGTCCGTGGGACGCCCCCCGATGAACATGAACCGTTGGCCGGATAGCCTCCTCTCCAAGGTCGATACCATGCAAATCATCTGCCGGTTGATCGGACTGAGCGCGGCAGCTGCGGACGGCATTCTCGCCGATCCGGCGGGTCTCCCGCAACGCGCCGCCGCCGCTTCCTCCTCCTCGGACGTATACCGCTACTGGCACGCCATCGAGTTCCTGCTGCATCGCGAGGTTCCTACCGACTCCGCGGCCGAGTGGCTGAGCCTTGGACGGCCGGTGCCGGGCCCGGACCCGACGCTTCCGGCGCACCGAGTTCTCGCGGCCGCGGAGGTGGTCGCGCTCGACGCGGTGGTGCGCGAGGTGCCCCCGGAGGCACTCGCAGCGCATTACGACGCCCCGACGATGGACGCCGCCTCGATCTACCCCGGGACTTGGCAAGCTTGGGAGGAGGACTTCGATCCCCTCGGGCAGGTCCTTGAGCACTACTCGTTCTTGCAGGAGTTCGTGAGCCGGTGCGCAGCGCGCGGTTCCGCGATGCTCCTCCAGTTCGACCTACTGACCGAGGGGAGTGTCTGAAATGGCTGCTCGACCCCGATGGATCTGGCGCCTTCTGGCGACGGCGTTGGTGTTCGCTAGCACGATGCGGATACCCAGGGCGGATGCCCAGATCGTACCCCACTGGCCCAACCCGACGGTTCGTGTGGCCACCGCCATGCCCTCGCCCGGGTCGATTCCAACGTCAGTCATGGCGGGGCGCCGAACCCGGGCGCTCGAAGGTGCCCTTGTTGGCTTCGGGCTGGGTGCCACCGCCGCGTTCATCCTGACTCACTCCGGCGGCTCGACTTCCCGGTGCGATCGCGCCGCCAACCAAGACGCCATGTCCGCCGGCGGGTGTCTTGGCCTTGCCGCGGCCGGGGGGCTGGCCGGCGCCGGCGTGGGCGTACTGATCGGCCGCCGAATCCGGATCTCCAGCCTGCAGGCGTTACCGCCGCCACCGGAGGGTCAGGGCCGCGGTGGAAACCGCCTGATCATTGGCGCGGTCAGTATCGGCGCGCCGCCCCGGCATCGGCCAGAGCGGCCTTAGACGGCCACGGCAACCGCTCGCGAGCCTGTTCCGGTCACTGAGTCTCCCAATACGCAGCGATTCGGGCCCGGGTGTTGGCGTCTGGCACGCCGCCTCGGGCCGCGTCGAGGTTATCTGCCAAGTGCCGAGGATTGCTGGTACCGGGGATGGCACAGGTGACCTCCGGTTGCGACAACACCGCTTCAGCGTGAACACCGCCCCCGAGTCGCTCGCGCACCAGCCTTTCCAGAGACATATTCCAGCCGTGAGCATCCCATCAGCCTCGCCCCGCCTCGTCGCCGCCCTCGAAGGCCGCTACCAGATAGAACGCCCCATCGGGCAGGGCGGCATGGCGACCGTCTTCCTCGCACGAGACCTCAAGCACGATCGCCTCGTCGCACTCAAGGTGCTACGCCCCGAGTTCGCCGCCGTCATCGGGGGCGACCGCTTCCTGGCTGAGATCAAGACCACGGCCAACCTGCAGCA
>JANPEL010000255.1:0-4434 GCA_031431925.1 Gemmatimonadota bacterium
CCAATGCTCGAGCGCGGTGGCCAGGAAGAATCCGGCCATGAACAGGAACACCAGATCATTGCCGTAGGGCGCGGCGGCTTCCCGGCTCGAGGCCACGCCCAAGGCGGGAAACAGGACGATCGGCAAGAGCGAGGTGGCCACGATTGGGACCGCCTCGGTGATCAGCCAGGTGATCATCCAGGCGGTCACGCCCAGAGTCTTTCGGGCATCGGGTGAGAGATCGCTCGGGCCGAACGCCAGAACTAGGGCGAAAAGAATCGGGCCGGCCGCCCGGGCCGCGAGCTTGGAATCGAATCGAGTCATGGAGTTGAGGCGCAAATATCCCCCCGAATGGGGATTAAGTCCAATGGCCCATTGTGGATTTGGCCCCGAAGGGGGCAAACTCTGGGTGGTCAGGTTGGCACTCATTCTGCCCCTCTAGGCTGGTCATGCGACTTTGGTCCCGCTCCTCTCTCCTCGTCAGCGCCGGCCTCGGCGCGGGGCTTGGCCTCGGGCTGGGCATTGCCCGCTGGCGGGAGGTTCAGAAGGCCAAGCGGACCGTTACCACCGCGCAGGTGTTCGAAGACGTGATGAGCGCGATCCGGACCACCTTCGTCGACTCACTGACCGAGGAAGAGCTCTACGTCAAAGCCGCCAAGGGCGTCGTCAGTACCCTCGGCGACCCCTATTCCGCCTTTCTGGGTCCGGCCGAGTTTCGTAGTTATCGGAATCTCCTTCGGGGCCGGGGCGAGACGATCGGCCTGAGCCTCGAAGCGGGAGTGACCGGGTTGCGGGTGTTGGCCGTGGTTCCCGGCACCGCGGCCGACCGGGCCGGGCTCAAGCCCGGCGACTTCGTCGATGCGATTGACGGGCAGCCGTCGGAACGATGGCCCACCGCCCGGGCGCTGACCGCGCTGGAGCGGGACTCGGTTGCCATTCGAGTGCAGTCCCCGGCGGACTCGGTGCCGCTCGAAGTTCATTTGGTTCACGAAACGGCCCAGATCCCGGCCGTCGGGTCGGTGGTCCGGTTGTCCGATACGGTCGGGTACTTCGCGCTTCGAAGTGTGTCGTCCAATTCCAGCGCGGAGGTCCGATCGGCGTTGGTGGCCCTTCGAGCTTGGCAACTCAAGGGCCTGGTGGTTGACCTTCGCGGCAACCGGGGCGGCCCGATCGACGAGGCGCTCCGGATCGCCGACTTGTTCCTGGCGCCGGGGCAAAGGATCGCCTCGGTGGCCAAACGGAAGATCAGCTGGGGATACAACGCGGCCGGCCCGGATGCCTATCCGGACCTCAAGTTGACCTTGCTGGTGGATCGGCGGACGGCCAGTTCGGCGGAGATCATCGCGGCGGCGCTCCGGGACAATCAGCGGGCCGTCCTGGTTGGCGAACGGACTTTTGGGAAGGGGCTGATTCAAACCACGGTCCAGTTGGGCGATAGCATTGCGGTGCGGCTGACGACGGGCCGGTGGAAAGGTCCGGGCGGCGGGCTTATCAACGGAGGAATCCAGCCGGATTCGGCGGTGCATCCGACCGATTGGGAGGTATCGCTCCGCCGGTCGCTCTCGGCCCGGACCGAGGTGGTTCGATCGGTACTGAGCGAGCTGGCCCGGGAGGAACGAGCAGCCGGCCGGCCGGCGGACTCAGTGGTGCTCGACTTGGCCAAGCGTGAGATCATCCGGACCGGACTCCGGCGGAGCGGCCTGGCCCTGTCGCGTCGGTCGCTGGCGATCCATACCGGTCTCTTCGAATCCGAGCTCAGGCGGTTGGTGGCGGCTTCCGATTCACCGGAGGCCGCGGTGCGGTTTGGCCTCTTGGCCGATCCGGTCGTTTCGGCCGGGGTTCTCGCCCTCAAACCGTAGGTCCGGCTGCCGGCGTGTCCTATGGCAGCCCAGTGCCCGCCACCTAATCCTCACCTGACGGTCGATTGTTACCTGGGAGTGCCGAACCCCGCATGGAGCGACGGGACCTCGAGAGCGAGCTGGAACGGCTCCACTCTCACGGATATGCCTGGGCCATGCGCTGTTGCCGAGGCGACCAGACCGAGGCGGAGGATGTTCTGCACCTGGCCTACGTCAAGATTCTGGAAGGGAAGGCCCGGTTCGAGGGGCGCTCCACGTTCCGGACCTGGTTGTTCGGGGTCATTCGCTACACGGCCCAGGAGCAGCGGCGGTGGCAATGGAATCAGGCGCTTCGGCTGGGGCGATGGTGGCGGGAGCAACCGTCCGAGGTTCCGGGCCCGGTTGAGGGCTTGGCCGCCGAGGAATCCCGGACCCGGTTGCGGGGCGCGATGGGCCGGCTCTCGACGAAGCAGGGCGAGGTACTCCACCTGGTCTTTTACCAGGACCTCACGATCCAAGAAGCGGCCGAGGTCTTGAAGATGCGGGTGGGGACGGCGCGAACCCACTACGAACGCGGCAAAGCCAGATTGCGAACACTGTTAGGCGGGAAAGGGGGGGACGAATGAGCGACCACGATCACGATCTCGAGTCTCAATTTCAGCAACTTCGGCTGGACGATGCCGCCCGGACGCCCTCGTTCGAACGGGTCCTGTCCCGGCGGGCGCCGGTCCGCCGGCGGCCGTGGGTGCCGGTGCTGGCGTTGGGCGCCGCCGCCATGGCGGTGGTGGCGGTGTTGGCAACCCGGGGGCGGCCGCATTCGGCAGCCGCTCCCTTCACCATCGCAGTCGGTGACCTCAGAATGCCGACCGATTTTCTCCTCGACGTGCAGTCAGTGCCGTCGATCGGCCGGTCGGATGACTGGTTCCCGAGTTTGTCGGAATCGAAAGGAAATCCTTTATGATGTCGCGTTGGTTGGTGATGGCCGCCGGGCTCGTGGCCCTGGCGGGGCCGGTTGTGGCTCAAGAGAAAAAGGACGATCGGTTCGAGAAGGCGTTCTTCGACCCTCAGCTGGTGCTGCAGCGTGCCAAGGAAATCGGGGTGTCCGCCCAGCAGCGAGCCGCCATCCTCGACGTCATCAAGAAAGCTCAGGTCGAGTTGGTGCCGCTCCAGATGGACATGACCGAGCCGGCGCTCGAATTGGTCGAAATGATCGAAGAAGCCAAGATTGATGAGGCCCAGGCCCTGGCCAAGGCCGACAAGATGCTCAAGATCGAAAACGAAGTGAAGAAGGTTCAGATGAGCCTGTTGATCCGGATCAAGAACCTCCTCACGAAGGACCAACAGGACCGGCTCCGCCAGATCCGTGACGGCGGGCGGGGCGATGGACTCGGCGGCGATGGCGGGCAAGCACATTCACCAGTGGAGGGTTGAGATCATGCGACTCACGATGCGAACGATCATGGCGAGCGGCGCGCTCGCGGCTTTGGCGGCGTGTTCCGATTCGAGCGGCCCGGGCGAGCAAGGCAGCTTCGACAGCCGGCGGGTCAAGGATGGCTTGGCAACGGTGGAACAGGTCGGCGCCTCCCCGGTGCTGAAGAGCTTCCAAGCCCTCGGCGGTCAACTGGGTGCGGCGGCGGCTGTGCCAGGCATCTCGGGCACGGACCGGTACTTGGCGGCGGTGCAAAACATTGCCGGGATCGTCAGGCCACAGACCCAGGCGGCATTGGTCCCCATCATCCGGAGCTCGATGCTGGGCAAGACACTGGTCTATGACCCGGCAACTAAGGCCTACGTCGCGTCCAACCGGACCGGCGCCCCGTCCAACGGGGTTCGCTTCGTCCTCTATCAGAACGACGCCGAGAACCGGCCGATCGTGGCTCAGGAAATCGGGACGGCGGATCTGACCGACACCAAGGCCTCGAGCGCGACGTCTGCCGGGCTTCGCCTCGTGGTGACCTCCAACGGCAAAACCTACCTCGACTATTCTTTCGATCTGAGCGGCACGATTGCGGTGGCCGTGGTGACGGTCGACGGCTACATGAGCGATGGCACCGACCGGGTCGACTTCAAGATCACCACCACCGGCCAGCTCTTTGGCCGGGGTGGGACGGCGACGATCGACGCCAAACTCGAAGTGGCGGCCCAGCAGTTCAAGATCGCGGCCAAGGTCAAGGGTCCGGCCGGCGGTGGGACGGGCCCCACCGAAATCGAGCTGACGGTCACGGCGGGCAGTGATGTGGTCGCGGTCACCTCCAAGGACAGCGGCAGCAGCCTCGACGCCAAGGTCACGGTCAATGGCAACCTGTTCGCCACCGTGACGGGGACGTCGGCCAATCCGGTCATCAAGGGTGACGGCGGTCGTGAGTTGACCGCCGAGGAACTCGCCGCGCTGGGCGAAGTCGTCAAATTTGCCGAGGGGGTGTTCGAGCTGATCGGCGGGCTCTTGGCGCCCGTCGGGGCCTTGCTGCTGATCGGGCTGGGCCTCTAGTGTTGCCGGGCGGCCGGTCCCGGTTCGCCGAACCGGGTCCGGAGCGGAGTCTCGAATCCGCGAGCCGGCCCGCCCCGGAATTCGAAGTACTCCTCGGGCAAGAGCCGCTCGCCTAACGACGGCGGGCGG
>JANPEL010000256.1:0-1889 GCA_031431925.1 Gemmatimonadota bacterium
CGACGGCCTCCGACTAGATCGCCGTACTACTCCGAATCACGGGAACCAGCAGCGCCAACACAACCAACGACATGCTCAACTCCATTTCTCAAAGGATTGCCAGAGCGCCCCGACAGCGGACAAGTTAAGCGAATGATGCGAACGATCAACGCTGTGAACGTCTGGGCGGCGGTATTGGTTTCACTGGCCGCCGCCGGATCGGCCGGGGCCCAGGCCAGGCTCTTCCCCAAGGTGACACCCTTTCGATACCCGGACGCCGCGCCGCGGGCCGGCGGCATCGTCGGGCGGGTGATCGGGGAGCGGTTAGGTGACTCCCAATTCGGGTCCGAGCGGGAGGCCGACGTCTTGGTGGGCCAGAACATCCCGATCCTCGGATTCTCCCAAGCGGAGGATCCGGCCTTCGTGGGGTTGACGATCCGGGTCGGGGGGCGCTTTAGCCTCGATGACCCGCGGAGCACCTTGATCAGCAATGACTGGGTGGTGGGGCTCCACGGGGTGGTTGACCGGGGCCCGTGGCGGGTGGCCGCCGAGCTCTACCACGAGAGCAGCCACCTGGGCGACGAGTACGCCGAGCGGTTCGCCGCCCGTCGCCTGGATTGGACTCGGGAGGTGGCCGCCCTTTGGGTTCGCCGGGCCGTGGGGCCGATCGCCGTCCACGGAACCCTCGGCTACACGCTCATCGACGCCTTGCCGCTTCGCCGGGTATCGGCTGGGCTCGGGACCGACTATCGGGGCCACCTCGGGTCGCTGCTCGGCGCGAGCGTCCGCCCCGTAGTGGGGGTCTTCGCCGAGGGGCAGGCGTTGGCGGATTGGCGGGTGACGACGTCCGGTCGGGCGGGCCTCGAGTTGGCTCGGGACGGGCGCCGGATGGCGATCGGCCTGGTGTTCCTGAACGGGAATTCGACCCAGCGGCAGTTTTACGACCGATCGAGCCGGTATTGGGGCTTTGAACTGCGGTTCGAGCCCTAGGCCCGCCCCAACACTGCCAGAATGGCCTAGAATACTGGCACTCCGGTTGCGAGAGTGCTAATCCGCGAGCCGCCTTGACCGGCAAGGTGGTTGGCTTATCTTGTGTCCAGCTTTAGCACTCGACGGGTTCAAGTGCTAATGTGTGATTCAACTCCCTGTTTGACAATAGCTTAGAGAGGTGCGTATGGCTGCGAAGGCAAAAGCGAAGCTCAACATCACCCCACTTGAAGACCGCGTGGTCGTGATGCCCGACGAGGACACCGAAATGATGCGCGGAGGGCTTTACATCCCGGACACCGCCAAGGAAAAGCCGACCCAGGGCGAGGTCCTCGCGGTGGGTGCCGGTCGGGTCGAAAAGGGCGAACGGGTCCCGGTCGACGTCAAGGTTGGGGACAAGGTCCTCTACGGTAAGTACAGCGGAACTAACATCACTCTCGAAGGCCACGAGGTCGTGATCATCAAGGCTTCGGACATTCTCGCGAAGCTCGGGTAAGGAGACAAAACATGTCAGCTAAGGATCTGTTGTTCGGTGGCGATGCCCGTGCGAAGCTCAAGCGGGGCGTCGACCAACTCGCCGAAGCGGTCAAGGTGACCCTCGGCCCCAAGGGCCGGAACGTCGTCATCGACAAGAAGTTCGGATCGCCGACCGTGACGAAGGACGGCGTGACGGTTGCCAAGGAAGTCGAACTGGCCGACCCGATCGAGAACATGGGCGCCCAGATGGTGAAGGAAGTCGCCACGAAGACCAGCGACTTGGCCGGCGACGGCACCACCACCGCCACGGTGCTGGCCCAGGCGATTTTCCGCGAAGGCCTCAAGAACGTGACGGCCGGCGTGAACCCGATGGCCCTCAAGCGCGGCATCGACAAGGCTGTGACGGCTGTCGTTGAAGAGCTGAAGCGTATCTCCGTGCCGACCAA
>JANPEL010000257.1:0-16770 GCA_031431925.1 Gemmatimonadota bacterium
AGGGCCACGACGAGGAGGAGGACCAAGAGGCCAAACCAGAGCAGGGCGATCGCCGATTCAGGCACTCAATACCCCTAGAGAGGAATTATGGAATAGCGTCAGAATAATTTAGTATAGCCTAAATTCTTGATTCGTCAAGAGAACTGGGACCAACGCTCACGAACCCAACAAGAGCAGGGGCGTCAAGATCCGCTCGGTCATACCCCAGACCACCCCCTGCGGAAGGTGGTAGCCCGGCAGCAGCATCTTGATCCCCTGGGCCTCAAACTCGAACGGCCGGTAGACCCCGGGCTGGAGCAGCTGGTCGATCGCGGTCCATTCTGCGCCGGCCACCTCATGGTTCGGGACGATGGCGGCCCGGGAACCGAGCTGGAATACGAAGGGCCTGACAATCACCGGCGGCAAGGCTTGCGACCGAGGAGCTGAATCATCGCATTGGCCGAGCAACCGGGCCGCGCTGAGGTCGACCCCAACCTCTTCCATGGTCTCGCGGATGGCGGTTGCCAACAGATCCGGATCTTCCGGCCCAAAGCGTCCGCCGGGAAACGCCATATGGCCGGACCACCGGTCGCCCTCCCGATCGGCTCGGCGAATCAGGAGCACAGCGTCCGGATCGGGAACCAGAATGACGGCGACGGCGGCCAGCCTTCGGGCCGGATCATCGACTGTGGCGGGCGCCCGGGTTCGGAGCGCTCCGGCAATCCGGGCGACCCGGTCCGGCCCGGCGCCCCCTCGAGCGTTCACGACAGGGCGCGGCTCAGCAGACTGATCGAGGCGTCGAACACCTGTTGCAAATGGGGCGGCACACCCGAGAGCGGATGCACCGCGCCGAAGGTGTGCCCTGCCCCGTCGATAACGAGGGGCTCGACGATCCCCGTCCGGGCCGCAGCCTCCAACCGTTTGGCCTCGGCGAGCGGCACCGCCTCATCAGCCGAGCCGTGGATCAGGAGCCACGGCACCGCTACGCTCGCGGCAGCCGCTTCGATGTCGAGCGTCGTGCCGCCGAGGGCTTCGATTTCATCGAGGGTGTCGAGATACATCGGGAGGACCTCCTGGGTCCGGACGTTGACGATGTCGAGCCGACCGGCCTCCCGCCAAGCTTGGCATTGGCCGGCGCTCCACCGCCTAACGGTTGCGATCCCGGCCCAGGTAACCAGGGCCGAGATCCGCGGCCGGGATGCGGTCCAGAGCACGGCCATGCCGCCCCCGCGCGAATGCCCGACGATCCCGACCGAGGACGGCCGAACCACGCCGAGTTGCCCGGCATCGAGGGCGGCCAGCACGGCGTCGAGATCCTGTTGCTCCGCCATGAAGGTGTTGTGACCGAACCGGTCCGGTGAGGTCGATTGGCCGGCGTCGTCCACCCCGGATCCGCTCACGTTGAATGACACCGCCGTGAAGCCGGCCCGGGCGAGCCGCTCGGCGAAGGCCGGAAACATGCCCCAGTCCTTGAATCCCTTGAAGCCGTGGAGGACGATGACGGCGGGCGCCGGTTCGCCCCGGTTGGTGGCCCGGACATCGATGAACAGCGGGCCGAGGGTGCCGGGAATTGTGGTCTTGGAGAGGGTCGGGGTGGCCATGACAGCAACTTGAACCCAGCGGGTTTCAATTGCCAGTCGGTGCTAGCACTGGCGGCGCGGTCGATTAGTATTGCACTCGCCTCTCTCGTTCTCTGAATGGAGGGACCGTTCTGCGTGCTTCCCACCCAACCCTGACCGCCGCAAGCCGGGCGGTCTCCGAACAACGCGACGCCATGGCCGCTCGGTGGATCGAGTGGATCGGCGACCGGATTGCGGGGACCCCGTCGGCCCCGGTTGCCGCAACCCACGCTGAGTTCCATTTGATTCTCGATACCTTCGCGGCGTTGATCGGGCCACTCCGCCGCGAAGTCAAACCATTGTGGAACCGGATCACCACGGGGTATGGCCGGCATGCCGCCACTCGGGGCTTGGCCGCCGGCGAGGTCGTGGAGGAGATGCAGTACCTTCGCGAGTTGTTGATCCGGTATTTGGCTCCGGCCATCGCGGCGCTCCGGCCGCGGCAAGGCATGGCGCTGCTGTTGCGGCTCAATCGCCTGGTTGACCGGGGCGTGGCGATGGCGGTGGTGGGGTATACCGACGCCTTGGTTGCCACCCTCCTCCCCCGATCGGATGACGACGCCGAGGTGGCCGCCGTCACCGCCGAGTCAATCATGGAACACCTGGCTGGCCTTCGAGTCGACCTCGATCGCGTCGTTACCGCGTCGGCTCGGGGTTAGGCGGTCGCGTACGCCATCCTGGCAATCGCGCCTCTTCGACCGGTACGCCCGCCTCGTCATCCGCCGGGCCGACTGGGGCAATCCGTCCGCGATGGCTCACCGGGCTCGCCGACTCTGGGGCTTCCCGCCTCTGCTGCAGCGGATGGCGCTCCGGGGGATTGGTCACCAACCGGTGGTGGACGGTGGCGTCCGCGCCGAATGGCTGATCCCGCCAACCCCGGCTTCCGGGGTCGTCCTTTATGTCCACGGTGGCGGCTATGTGGCGTGTTCGGCGGCGACCCACCGGCCGTTGACCACCGCCCTGGCTCGGGCCACGGGTTGCCGGGTGTTCAGCGCCGACTACCGGCTGGCCCCGGAGGCTCGGTTCCCGGCGGCGTTCGATGACGTAACGGCCGTCTATCACTGGTTGGTAACCCGGGGCGCCCCGGGGGAGCGGATCGTGATTGCCGGCGAGTCGGCCGGTGGGGGGCTGGTGCTCGCCTTGGCGGTGCACGCCCGCGATCAGGGCTGGCCCGCTCCCGCCGGCGTGGTGGCGTTTTCGCCGTGGACCGATCTGGCCGGAACCGGTGCGTCGCTCACCGGCAACGCCGGGCGATGCGCGATGTTCCGGCCGGACAACATCGCGGCATTCGCGGCCGCCTACTTGGGCCCTGCGTCACCGAAGGACCCGCGGGCCTCGCCGCTCTACGCCGACCTCCGCGGGCTGCCGCCGCTGTTGGTGCAGGTCGGTTCGACCGAATTGCTGCTCGACGACGCCCGCCGGGTCCATGAGGGGGTGCGATCCACTGGCGGGTCGAGCCGCCTCACCGTCTATGATGACGTGCCGCACGCCTGGCATCTGACCACGCCGTGGGTGCCCGAAGCACGGGCGGCGATCGCCGAGGCGGCGGAGTTCATCGTCGCCGAGATTCGGTAGCCGTCAAGACTCGGCGCCCCGGTGCGCTGAAACAGCCTCGTCTCGCGCTCTTTCGGTTGACACGTTGAGGCCCGGATTCGCCACCGTGATGGTCACTCCATCACGCGAGACCCCGTGGCGCTGGCCGACATCCTTTCCGGCATTACCAACCTCAAGCAGTTGCCCGGCGTGGCCTTCGAGTTGGGCTTCAGCCCGGCCTGGCATGAACTGTCGCTCAGTTCGCTGAAGCTCCCAGCCGCGTTGGAGGCCCCCGCGGCGATCGTCGGCCGCCGGGCCGGACTGCTGTTCTTGGCGGTTGAAACCTCGCCGGCCCCGGCGGCGGCGCATCGGATTGCTCGTCATCTGGCGGCCCGGGGCCAGTTCGCCGTGGTGGGGGTCGTCGATCCGGGTGCCCGCCAATTGGCGCTCGCGGCGTCGGTGGCCGATTGTCCGGTCGCGACGATCGCGCTCGACCGGGTCCGCGCCGTTGATCTCCGGATCCTCGAGCGGGGCCGCACCGCCCCGGCCGATTCGGCGTTAGGCGGTTGTCTGGCGTGGTCGGAAGCCCTGGCCGGCCGGTCGCTTGACCAGCGGTTCTTCGAGCGGTTCCGGACCACCCTCGAACACGCCATCGACGCCCTGCCCCGCCGGATTCCGAAGCTGGACCGGCATGCCCTAGCCTTGCTCGACCTGACCCGGGTGCTGTTCCTCTATTTCGTCCAGGAGCGGGGTTGGCTCGACGGCCGACGCCGGTTCCTCCGCGAGGAACTGGACCGATGCCTCGCCGCTGGCGGTCAAGTGGAGCGCCGGTTCTTGAAGCCGCTGTTTTTCGGCACCCTGAATCGGCCGCGGGACCGGCGGACGGCGGTGGCCCGCGGGTTCGGGGCGGTGCCGTTCCTCAACGGCGGGCTGTTCGAATCTCACCCGCTGGAGCAGCGATGGCCCGATGACCTCCCGGATGCCGTGTGGCGCGAAGCGTTCGACGACCTATTCGAGCGCCATCACTTTACGATTTCGGGCGACACCGACACCCGAGCCTCCGTGGGGCCCGACATGCTGGGCCGGGTGTTCGAAGGCGTCATGGATCCCGATCTCCGACGGACCACCGGGGCGTTCTACACGCCGAGTGATCTGGTGGACGAGGTGGTTGCCGCCAGCCTGTCGGCCTGGGTTGCGACGGTCCTCCCGTGTGCGCCGGACGAGGTTCCGGGGCTGATCGCCGCGCCGCCGGCGGCGTTGCTGGAGCGAGTCCGCAACGTCACGGTCCTCGATCCGGCGGTTGGGAGCGGGGCGTTCTTGCTCGGGGCGCTCCGGCAGTTGGTCGCGATCCGGGTCCGAGGCGGGGAGCCGCGCGGGACGGCAACCCGGTCGGTCGTGGCCCGGAACCTGTTCGGCGTCGATCTCAATCCGAACGCGGTCCGGTTGACGGAACTTCGACTCTGGCTCGAGGTCATCGAGGCCGATCCGGCCACCACGGCCGATGCAATTTTGCCGCTTCCGAATCTCGATGCGTTGATCCGCCAGGGCGACAGCATCTTCGAACGGGTCGACCTCCCGTTTTCGGTCGGGGCCGCCGATGCTGGCGCGCTGGCCGGTCTCCGGCGAACCGTGGTGGCTTCGACGGGGCCGGCCAAGCGGCGGGCATTGGCCTCACTCCGTCAGGCGGAGATTCGGGCGGCCCGGAGCGCGCTCGAGTCCTCGGTGGCGGGCACCGAATCGGCTCTCCGCGACTTGACCGCGGCGGCGCGGTCGCCCGGCCTGTTTGGCGACCCGGTTCCGCTGGCCCGCTCGCTCCGAACCGAATTCGAGCGGCTCCGCCGGCACCGAACCCTGCTGCGCCGGTGGCTACGCCGGCTCCGAACCGAGCCGGCCCTTCCGTGGTTTCATTACGCCTCCCAGTTCGCGGATATCGTCGGGGCCGGTGGCTTCGGAATCGTGCTCGGCAATCCGCCCTGGGTCCGGGCCGAGAGTCTGAGCGGACCGGAGCGGATGGCGCTGAAACGCCGGTACCGATGGTTTCGAAGCGGCGGGCGGACCGGCCGGGCGTCGGGGTTTGCCCCGCTCCCCGATCTGGCCGTTGCGTTCCTGGAACGAGCCTTCGAGTTGGTCGAACCGGGTGGCGTCGTCGGGCTCCTGTTGCCGGCCAAGTTGTTGACGGCGCAATACGCCGCGGTGGCTCGGGAGGCCTTGGCCCGGGGCACGTCGCTCGCGGTGGTGGCCAACCTCAAGGACCGCCCCAAGGCCTTCGACGCCACCGTCTACCCGATGGCCTTGGTCGGGTCCCGGACCCCACCCGCGCCGGACCATCGGCTCGCCACCGCGCTCCGCGGATTGGGCGCCCGGATCATTCAGGCATCGTTAGGCGGATCGGCTTGGTCGTTCGACGCCGGCGGCGCGGCGCCGGTCGTTGCCCCGAGCGCCGGGCGTCTCGCCGACCGGTTTCGGATCCGGCTCGGCGTCAAGACCGGCGCGGACGAGATCTTTGTCGATCCACCGGTTCCGATCGAATCCGAGTGGCTCCGCCCCGCGGTGCGGGGCCGGGACGTGTCGGCGTTCAGCTGCCAGAGCGCCCGCCGGGTGATCTGGGCCATCGACCGGCGGGGGCGTCCGGTGAGGGACGTGCCGGCCCAAGTGGCCCGGTACTTCACCACCCACCAACGCCGTCTCGCACTCCGCGCCGACTACCAATCCGGGCCCGCGTGGACCCTGTTCCGGACCGAGGCCGGCCTGGCGCCGCATCGGGTAATCTGGGCCGATCTCTCCCGCCAACTCGAAGCCGTGGCGCTGATCGGCCCCGCCAGCCGGTTGATCGTCCCGATGAATACCTGCTACTGGATCGGCACCGACTCGCCCGATGAATCCCTGGCGCTCGCGGCCTGGCTCAACAGCCGGCCGATCCGCGAGCACGCCAAACGGCGGGCGACGGTGGCCGCGTCGGGCTACTCCCGGTTCAACGCCGAACTGGTGGGCGGGGTCCCGTTGGCGGCGGAGGCGATGACCGACCCGGTCCTGATTGCGCTGAGCCGTTCGGCGCACCTCGAGGGTCTGGTCGATCAGGACGCCATTGACCGGCGAGTCCACACGCTGCTGGCTCTCGGATGACCGCCGCGGTGGCGGCGATTGCCCGGTTGCTCGAACGGGCCGAGTCGCCGGTGGAGCCGCCGCCGTGGCTGTTGCCGGCGCAGGGTCCGCCGTTCCGTCAGGCGGTCGCCGCCCTCGAGGCCTACGGCGGGGTGCTGCTGGCGCTTCGGATCGGCAGCGGCAAAACCTACGTCGGCCTGGCCCTCGGCGCGCACTTCGCCACCGGCGAGCCGATCGATGTCATCGGGCCCGCCATCCTGCGGGAGCATTGGCACCGGACCGCCCGGGCCCAGGAGCTTGGCATCCGGTTCACCAGCTTCGAAGCCGCGAGCCGCGGTCAGGTGCCGCGGGGCCAGGGTCCCGTGGTCATCGATGAGAGTCATCGACTCCGCCATCCGCACACCCTCCGGTACCGCGCCATCGCGCCGGCGGTGACCGGCCGGCCGGTGGTGCTGTTGACCGCGACCCCCACGGTCAATCGGACCGGCGACCTGGCCGCCCAACTCCTCCTCGGGGTTCGCGACGATGCCCTCCGGAGGCACGGAATCCCTTCGATTGTGAAACATCTCGCCCGCGGCCCGGTGACGGCACCGTTCGCCGCCGTAGTCATCACCAATCCGGAGGATTCCGATGCCCGGCCGGTCCGGCGGGCTTGTCCGATTGACGATTGGTCGGCCGGGGACCGCGAGCTCCCCCGGCTGGTCCAATCGATCGACCGGCTTCGTTTGGCAAGGGACGGGCCGGTGGCCCGGCTGCTGCGGTCCTCGCTCTTTCGGGCCCTGGCCTCGAGCCCCGCGGCGCTCTTGGCCGCGGTCGGTCGCTACCGCCGACTCCTTGACCATGCCGCCGCGGCGCACCGAGCCGGACACCCGGTGTCGCGGGCCCTGATTCGCTCGGTCACCGAGGTCGACGCCGAGCAACTGGTTCTCTGGGACGTGCTGGCGCCGGAGCAGCTCGCGGCCGACCTGGCGTTAGGCGACCGCCGGGGTCTGGCCCGGTTGGAACGGCGGATTCGGGCCCGGTTGGCCGGCGCCGACCGGAAACTCGAGCGATTGGTCCAGATCCTCGCTGACCGGCAACCGACCGTCTTGTTCACCACCTCGGTCGACACGCTCCATTACCTCCGGCGACAATCACTCGGCGCCAGCGCGGCGTGGGTCACCGGATCGGCGGCCGGGGTGGGATGGACCCGGGCTGCTCGCTCGGCGGTGCTCGATGCCTTCGACCCGGTCACGGTGCGGGCCGGGGTCCGGCCACCGGATCTCCTCCTGGCCAGTGACGTCGCCGCTGAGGGGCTCAACCTCCGACGAGCCAGCCGAATCATCCACTACGACCTCCCGTGGACGGCGGTCCGGCTCGAGCAACGAGACGGCCGGGCCATCCGGCAGGGTTCAGCCCACGTGGCGGTGGACGTCGTCACCTTTCGGGTCCCGGCCCTGCTCGAACAGCGGATCGGGCTCGAAGCCGCCATTGCCCGGAAGAGTCGATTGCCGCAAGCCTCCGCTGCGTTAGGCGGATCGGGGCGAGCTCCGGCTGTCGTTGGCGCGGACCCCGGGTGGTGCAACGTAGCCGGCGTCGGGGGGCCGGCGGCGGCCGTGGCCGGCTTCACGACCACGAATGGGGGTGCAACTCCCGGGAGCCTGGTCCTCTGCCAACGAGGCAACGGCCCGTGGATCGACGACCGGTTCGGCGCCGAACGGCTGCTCCAGCAAGCCGAGACCGGCCCGCCCGTTGAACTCCGGGCCGACGAGCTCGGGCCGATTCGGGCGGAGCTCGACGAAGCCGTCGCCCGTTGGCTGCAGATCCAATCGGGGCCGGAAATGACCGGTGAGCCGATTGGCGGGGCCGCCCTGGCGTTGGTCGCCCGTCAGATCGAGGCAGCGAACCGGCGCCGATCCCGAGCGGCGGTCCTCGAGGCGGAGACCGTGCTTCGATTCTTGGGCCGGGGTCACACCGCGGGCGAGCGGATCTTGGCGGATCGGATCTCGGCCGGCGACCTGACCGCCTTCGTGGAGGCCGGCACCTTCCGACCGGCCCCGGAGGGTGGGCCGGCGGCAGCCACGCTGGTTGGCTTGGTCGTCTTCAGGGAACGCAACGGCTCGACTAGTTTCCCGGGATGACTGCACCGGTTCGAACCGTCCTCTTCGATCTCGACGGGACTCTCCTCGACTCGATTCGCCTGATCATCGACAGTTACCACCATTCCCTGGCGACCCATGGGCTGGCGGCCAAGAGCGACCAGCACTGGCTGGCCGGCATCGGGACGCCGCTCCGGGTCCAGTTCGGGGAATGGGCTGATGATCCGGTGTTGCTCGAGCAGTTGATCGGCACCTATCGCGACTTCAACATTTCGAATCACGACGCCCGCGTCAGCGCCTACCCCGGGGCTGTGGACCTGGTGCGGGCGGTTCGGAGCCGCGGGCTCCAGACCGGCCTGGTGACGAGCAAGCAAAGAGCCGGGGCGGAGCGCGGGCTTCGATTCTTGGGCCTGGCGGATGCCATGGATGTGATCGTCGCAGCGGACGACGTCACCCATCCGAAGCCGCACCCCGAACCGCTGTTCCTGGCCGTCAAGCAACTCGGCGCGTCGCTCGACTCGAGTCTCTACGTCGGCGACAGTGTCCATGACATGGAAAGCGGGCGGGCCGCTGGGGTCAGGACCGCGGCGGCCCTGTGGGGGCCCTTCGAACGTTCGACCCTCGCCCGCGCCAACCCGGACCACTGGCTGGATTTCCCCGCCGACTTGCTCGGTGTCTTATAACATGGAGGCGCTCGTGATGACCAGACACTCGTTAGGCTCGCTCGTCCTTGCCTTGGCCGCGTGGTCGACCGGGGCGGCTCAGGATGGGGGCCGGCCCGCCATCGACCAACTCCAGTCGGTCACCCCGGCCATCGGCACCGGAGAAGCGCCGGTGTGGTCGGCCGACGGCACCAGCCTGCTGTACATCGGGGGTGCCGACGGCGGCCTCTGGACCGTGAGTGCCGACGGCGGCCGGCCAACCCGGCTGGCCGAGGCACTCGGGGGCGCGACCCAGTTTCGGCACTCGCCCGACGGGCGGATGGTGACGTACGTGAAGGGTGTCCTCGGCGGCAACGACATCTTCGGATGGGATCTCGGATCGAAAACCGAGCGCCGGATTTCGACGCTCTCGGGTCACATTCGATCGTATTCGTTCTCGCCGGACGGTCGGTCGATCGCGCTGGCCAACGACCGCAACGGCAGTGAGGACATTTGGGTCCTCGACGTGGCGGCCGGCTCGGCCCGCCGGGTCACCTCGAGTCCGCTCTACGAAGGCTTTCCTTCGTGGACTCCCGATGGCGCCAGCATCCTGTTTACTCGCCTCGACGCTCGCTGGGTGGACCACGACGTCTTCGCCATGGCGGCAGCCGGCGGCCCAACCCGGCCGGTGCTTTCGGACCGCGACTTCTTCGACTATCGCCAAGGGGCGTCGTTCGGTTTCGTCCGGGTGTCGCCCAATGGGAAGACCGTGATGTTCCGGTCCCAACGGAGCGGGTGGGCAACGTATTGGGTTCAGCCGCTGTCGGGCGGCGTGCCTCGTCAACTCGCGCCCGACGCGGCGGACCAGAGCGATGCCCGGTGGTCACCGGACGGGAGCCAGGTGCTGTTCTTGTCGATGACCAACGGGACCCAGAGCCTCAAGGTGGTCCCCGCGGCCGGCGGTCCGGCGCGGACGGTGGTCGGGCCAGAGACCGGCATGGTGACGCGGGCCGAGTGGTCGCCGGATGGGGGCCGGATTTCCTACGGGTTCGGCACCCCGACGAAGGCGCAGGACCTTTACGTCGTCGCGGCGGCCGGCGGCCAGCCGAAGCAGCTCACCGACTCGGATCCGAACGGCGCGGCGGCCGATCTGATCACGCCGGAGAAGATCAGTTGGGTCAACGACGGCCTGACTATCCATGCCTACCTCTACAAACCGAAAAACCTCCGCTCCGGCGACCGGGCGCCGGTGATCATGTATGTCCACGGCGGCCCGACTCAGCAATTCAGTGACGGCTACCAGCTCCAGCCCCAGTTCTTTGCGAGCCGCGGGTACGTGGTCATCGCGCCGAACGTTCGCGGGAGCTCGGGATACGGCAAGCGATTCGAGGACCTGAACAACCGCGACTGGGGCCATGGCGACCTTCGTGACGTCCTGACCGGGGTGGCCTGGGCCAAGAAGCAGCCCTACGTCAATCCGGGCAAGATCGGAATTACCGGCATCAGCTACGGCGGGATGCTCACGATGTACGCGATTTCATTTGCCCCGGGGGTGTTTCAGGCCGCGATTTCAGGCTCGGGGTACGGCGACGTGAAGGACTTCCACAACGTCGTCCCGGTGCTGCAACACAGCCAGCTCCTTCATTACGAATTGGGGCAATGGCCCTCGAGCCCCGCGGTCGAAGCGATTTACCGGCGAAGTTCGGCCATTCTCAAAGCCAAAAACGCCACGGCGCCGGCCATGATCATTCACGGCTTTGGGCTTGACGTGTTGGACACCGAGTACGCCGCGTGGAAGTACGCTCGCGAGTTGGCCAAGCATTCCAAGCTGGTCGAGTACAAGGCGTATCCCGGGGAGACGTATTACGTCTACGGCCGGGAAAACACCAAGCAGATGCTGCAGGACATGCTCGGTTTCTTCGACCGGTATCTCAAGGACAACTCGACCGGGGCAGAGTGAACGAATCGGCCCGCGGTGACGGGAGCCGCGTCGGGCATCGTATCACACGGGTGGGTGCCTCGTGTGCCACGTCGTGGCCTGCTCGAAGGCGTGTCCGATCCGGCAGAGCATCGCCTCGCTCAGGGCCGGTTCCCGGAGGCGCCGCCGGGTCGTAAATTGAACCGATGACACCTTCCTCCGCCATTGCCCTGTTGGTCGGGCTCCTGATCCTCCCGATCGGCACCCAGCCGAGCCCAACATCGCCCCGAGCCCAGGTGGCCGCCGCCGACAGTTTCGTCGCGGTGATCGCCAATCGGGTCGTCCTCGACATCAAGGCCCCGGCCTCGCTGGTCTGGTCGTTCCTGCCGAGCATCCGGAAGCGGCCGAATATGGAGAAGGTGCCGCTCAACGGCGTGACCGATCAAGTCGGGGCCCGATTCGACACGATCTTCCGGGACAGCACCGGGAACGTCACCCGGCACGACCGGCTCGAGGTTCTGCATTGGGAGCCGGGGGTCCGGTATGCCGCCAACGTCAGTTACCTCCCGCCGGCTGCACCGTTGAGCATCGTCTACAACGTCGATCTCAGGGAATCCGGCGGGATTACCCACTTCGTGATGGACGCCTACGCCACGGTCAAGCTTCCCGATCCCGGTACCGCCGAGGGCCGGCTGGCCGCCTACACCGCCGACCAGCGCCAATCGCAGGAGTCGACAGCCAAGGCCTATGAGGGGTTGAAGCGGGATATCGAGGCCGCCGCGAAGCGCTAGCGGCCTTGTCGAGTGAGGTCGGCGGGTACGGCTACCGCCTTGTTCACGCTGTCATCACGTTCGCTCCATATGGGATTTGCCAAAATCCAATCGAGTAGTTCACGTGTACCTCTATCCTGACCCAGCATGGCCGGTCGGCGGCGCGGCTCGGCCGGGCGTTCCTGCAGGCGGCCTTCCCGGTGGCGATCACGACCTGGCCCACGCCGGGCGGTTCGTTCTGGGGTCTCATTCTGGGGGGGCCTGCCCGAAGGCGTCATGTAGGGTATTCTCTTCATGAATACGCTTCGGCACCCGGCTCGGGAGCGCACCATGAAGCGACCCTAGAGGAGATTCATGCTCTTACCCAGTGGAGTCGTTGCGTTTTCGGGGCCGTCGATCGGCCCGGTCCCGGTCGAGTTCGTCCTCTTCGGCCTAGTGCTGGCGGGGGTGGCCCTGTCACACAAGTACACCATGCAGATCGCGGTGACGGGAGCCGTCGTCATCGCGGCCTACAAGATCCTGGTCTCGCCGTTCGGGACCGGGGCCGGAGTTGGCGGGTTCGGGCTCCATCTCGAGCATGAGTGGGTCATTCTGACCAACCTGCTGCTGCTGCTCCTCGGGTTTGCGCTGCTGGCCAACCATTTCGAAGCCAGCGAAGTGCCCGCCGTCCTGCCCCGGTTCCTGCCCGATGGCTGGACCGGGTCGCTGGTACTACTGGTCCTGATCTTCGTGCTGTCGAGCTTTCTCGACAACATCGCGGCGGCCCTGATCGGCGGGGCCGTGGCGCACACGGTCTTCCGGGGCAAAGTCCACCTCGGCTATCTGGCGGCCATCGTGGCGGCATCGAATGCCGGCGGAGCCGGCAGCGTACTCGGGGACACCACGACCACCATGATGTGGATTGCCGGGGTCAGCCCGGCCGAGGTGCTCCACGGCTACGCCGGATCCCTGGCGGCGCTGGTGGTCTTCGGAATCCCGGCCTCGCTGAAGCAGCAGGCCTACTCTCCGATCCAGCGGGATCAGGCCCCGAATGCCCGGATCGACTGGATCCGGGTCGGGGTGGTCGGCGTGATTCTGGCCACGGCGGTGGCGGTCAACATCCTGATCAACACCCGGTTCACCGAGGTTTCGGACCGGTTCCCCTTCCTCGGCGCCGCCGTGTGGGCCGCCCTGCTCCTGACCGCCGCGCTCCGGCAGCCGAAGTGGAGCCTGCTGCCTAACGCCCTCAAGGGCTCGGTCTTCCTGCTGTCGCTGGTTCTCTGTGCCTCGATGATGCCGGTGGAGCGGCTGCCGTCCGCCTCGTGGCCCGCGGCCCTCGGCCTCGGCTTCATCTCGGCGGTCTTCGACAACATCCCGCTCACCGCGCTCGCCCTCAAGCAGGGCGGCTACGACTGGGGCGTGCTGGCCTACGCGGTCGGGTTCGGCGGGTCGATCCTCTGGTTCGGATCCTCGGCCGGCGTCGCGCTCTCCAGCATGTATCCGGAAGCCCGGTCCGCCGGGCAATGGCTCCGGCAAGGCTGGTTCGTCGCGGTGGCCTATGTGGTGGGCTTCTTCGTGATGATCGGGTTGCTCGGATTCCAGCCGGGATCGGTACCCCGGGGGAGTCTGGCGCCGAACGCCCGGACCGCCATCTCGGTCCCGGCCCCGCTCCCGGTCCTCGGCCGCCGATGACGACCCGGGCCTCGTCGACTCCTGCCGGGCGCCTGCGGGCGACCTTGGCCCTCGGTGGCGGACCGGAGGCACCATGAGAAACCACCAACTTTTCTGCAGCGCCCGCCGACATGATTCAGCGGCCTTTTTCGACCAAGGCCTTGAGCGCCAAGAGCTCGTCGTCGAATCGTTTCTGATTGGGGGCCACGGCGGCCCGTTCCGCTTCCCGGATTTGAGCCGGCGTCATCGATTTCGCTTGCGCGGGGTCGATCAAGGTCTCGGAATAGACATCGTATCCGACCGCGGCCCGGCCGCCGGCGGCCCGGATGCTCCAGGTGGCGTACCCGATCAAACTGCCGGTGGGCGTGTAGAGCTTGATGGTCCGGCGCAGATTCGGCACTAGCTCCACATTCTCGATCAGGAACGCCACCGTCGCCCCGTCGCCCGGCTCCATTGCCGCGAAGACCTCGCCGGCTTGCCCCGCGGGCCCGGAGTGGTGACGGAGGGTCGCGCCCTTCTTCCACCCGCTCGGATCGACGATCAGGGGCCAGATGGCGGCGGCGGGCCGGTTGATCACCACCTCCGAGTGGGTGACGAGATTCAAGGCCACCCGGTCCTGCGCCGCAGCCACCGCGGGCACCCCGGCCATTCCGACGAGCACCACCAACATTCCACGGGTCATGATCGTTTTCCTATTTCTGCTGCGCCGTCGCGGCGATCCACCGGTCCACCATCGCACCGACCACCGTCATCGGCAAGCCGCCGGCGTCGAGAATCATCGCATGGAAGGCCCGGATGTCGAACCGGGAGCCGAGTTCTTGTTCAGCCTTCCGCCGAAGGCGCCAGAACTCCATGGCGCCGATCTTGTAGCCTAACGCCTGGGCCGGCAGATCGACCGAGTACCGGAGCGACTCGGAGGCAATTTCCGTTTCGGCCGTCATGGTGTGCTCGCGCATGAACGACATCGCGCTGTCCCGCGACCAGCCCAGCAGGTTCATACCCGGGTCGACGATGAGCCGGGTGGTCAGGAACGCTTCGCTGATCAACCGGCCATAGGCGTCATAGGGATCGGAAAAGAGGCCAAGCTCCTCGCCGAGCGCCGAGGCATACTCCGCCCAACCTTCGGCGTAGGCCGTCGTGTTGAAGTCTCTCCGAAGCGGCGGCAGGTCGTTATTCTCGCGAGCCAATGCGATTTGAAAGTGGTGACCGGGAACCAACTCGTGGTAGGCGATGTTGGCCACGCTGAATAGGCTTCGCTTCGGGAGGTTCGAGGCGTTGTAGAAATAGATCCCGACCGGCGAGGCCGGGCTCGGCGGCTGGTAAAAGCCGTAGGTCTGCGACCCCTCGAGCGCGGGATTGAGCCGGCGGAACTCGGCCGGGGCCTTCGGGGTCCGGGAAAAGAGCTTGGAGACCAGCGGCTGGATGGCCTCGTAGTATTTCTGGTACCGGGCGCCGACATCTTCGGGCGTCTTGGCGCGGAACTGCGGGTCGTTGGCGACGACCCCGAGGAACTCCTTCCGCGAGCCGGTGAAGCCGATGACCTTGAGCAAGCTGTCCATCGACGCTTCCAGCTGGGCCAGGTAGGCAAGCCCGGTTTGGTGAATGTCCTCGGGGTTCCGATCGAGCGTGGTGTTCCGGGACACCAGGAATCGGTAGTAGGCCTCGCCGCCCGGGTACTGGCTCAAGCCCACACCGTCGGGCGCGGCTTTGGCGTAGTCGCCGCCGAGGAACGCCACCAGCCGGCCGAGCGCGGGATTGATGCCTTGGTCGACGGTCTTCGCCACGGCCGCCGAGAACGCGGACCGGGCGGAGTCCGGCACCGTCGTGATCCGGGCCGCCGAGGGCGCGTACGGGCTCCTGGTCCCCGCCGCGGTCAATCCGCCGAGGGTTCCGACGATTTGTTTGATCTCAGGCTTCGGGATGCGAACGCCCCGCTCAGCGCGGGCCGCGAGTCCCGACTGAATGCTGTCGACGAACGGGGCAATGTCTCCGAGCCGGGCCAGGTAACGGGCCCGCGCCTCGGGGGTGTCGAGCGGCATATCGCGACCGAGCATCAGCAACGAGCTGGTCAACGGACTCTGGTACGGCGTGATCGAAGCGAGCGAGAGCCAGTGGTGCTTCGGCGCTTCGACCTCACCCCGGAGCAGCCAATCCAGGACATCGGCGCTGATCTGCTCGGCTTCGGACAGCGAAGCCCGAGGCACCGTGGCCAGAGTGTCGAGCAGCGCTTGCGCCACCCGGGCCTTGGCCTCTTCGTCAGCCAGCGACAGGCCGGGAAGCCGCTCGATCGGGCGGCCGTACCGGAGTTGGTCCGAAATGCTCCCGCGAATGGTCTGTTCGTGGGCGGCGTCGAGCAACCGGGCCAGCGTCGCTGAGCCATCGACGGGCGTCGGTTTCGGAGCTTTCGAGCACCCCGCGAGAACCGTCAAGAGCGCGACCATCAAGCAGCGTTGGGTCATGGTTTGAGATGGGTTTCGAAATAGTTGCGGACGTACGCCTCCGCGAAGCGCGCCCCGGACCCGGTGAAGCCATGGTCCTGGCCGGGCAAGATCATCATGTCGAACTGCTTGCCCGCTTCAATGAACGACTGGGCCTGCCGGAGGACGCTCCCCATCAGATGGGCCCCGTCGTTCGATCCCACGATCATCAGCAACTTGCCCCGGAGCCGATCGGCGAACTTGGTGTTTTTCGCGTATTCATACCCCGCGGCATTTTGCTGCGGCGTCAGCATGTACGGCTCGGTCGGGAAAAAAGCGTTCTCGAGATCGGCCAGCGGCGCCGAGGCCACGCCGACCTGGTAGACGTCCGGCGCGAGGAGCATCGCCCGGATCGCGAAATACCCGCCCCACGAGTGGCCCCAGACCCCGACCCTGGTGCTGTCCATATAGGACCGCTGTCGGATCAGCTGGCGGACCACCGCCGCATGGTCAGGAATCTCGTTCTTTCCGTGACCGAGGTACACCACGTCCTGGAAGGCTTTGCTCCGCCCCGGCCCGCCCCGGCCGTCCACGATGAACGTCACGAAGCCAAGCTCGGCCCAGGCCTGGGCCCGAACGGCCCAGCGGTTCAGCTGAAAGTCTCTGGGCACCGTGGTCGCCTGGCTCCCGGGATAGAAGACCTCGAGGACCGGATACTTCCGGCTCGGGTCGAAGCCCCGAGGCTTGAAGAGCACGCCGTAGAGATCGGTCGACCCGTCGGCTGCCTTGACGACAAACCGTTCGATCGGACGGCGTCCGAGCGGAATCAGGCCGCTGGTGTCGGCCACCGCGAGGACCTGGAGCCGGGTGCCATCGGCCCGCTTGAGCTCCACGACCGACGGCCGGTCGAGATCCGAATGGGCGTCGAGAAAGTACTCCTGCGATGGCGCGAAGGTGACTCGGTGCTGGCCCGGCTCCCGGGTCAGCCGCGCGAAGCCCTGTCCCTGGAAGTTGACCCGGTGGAGGTGAGTGTCATACGGCCGGTCGGGATCACTGCTGGCCA
>JANPEL010000258.1:0-11477 GCA_031431925.1 Gemmatimonadota bacterium
ACTCGAGACTATCCAGATCCTCATCTACGCCGCGCGGGCCATCTAACGGACCGGCGCCGAGGCGCCGCGGCTGACGCAGGGACTCCTGGACCGCCTGGCGGGGGCGCGGAGCAACGACCCGGCGATCGGGACGGCCGCCACCATGTTCGAGGCATCGGTGCGCCCCCGGTGGGCCGGCGACGAACGGGCGGCCGCGGGCCTCGCGGTCATGGCGGCACTCTGCCCCGAGCAGTCCCGTCCAGTGATTGGGGCCTATCTGGTCGGGACGGTCGGCGAAGGCGTCATCCAGACCCAGCATCGCCGGACCGGAGAGGTCGAGCGCTTCGCGAGCTACGTACACCGGACCGACGGCTTCAGCGTTCTGGTCGACCTGAACCGGACCGACAGCCGCGTCCCGATCACGTTAGACCTCGGCGCCCTCCCCGAACGCGAACGAGGCCTGGCGCGCGAGGTCCTCCGCCGGGAAGCGCTTCGCGAGGTCTTGAGCGCCGAGGAGCTGGTTCGCCTCGCGCACGGATCGGTCACCTATTCCGACGCGCTTCGCGCCACCGTTCTCCGGCTGGTCCCGGAGCGGGCCGACCAAGCCAGCGGGGCGGCGGCGGGGCGCCTGACCGTCGCCACCGAACTCCTGGCCCTCGAGGATTTACCGATCTCCTTCGACGCCCAGACCCGGTTCTTCCGTTTCATGTCGACCGCACCCCTGGCGGCCACCCAACCCTACCGGACCTTGGGGGTCCGATTCGGCTTCGCGCGCGACGCCTTCGACCCCGCGTCGCGCGAATGACGCCGGTCAGGGGATCGGGCGTTCCTTTTTCTCCAACCGAGTAATCCAGAGGCCGGTGTTGATGTCGTTGAAATAGATCAGGCCGTCCTTGACCACCGCGCCCCAGGTGAAGGTGGCGCGAGGCCGATTACCAACCGAGTCGGCGGTGAACAACCACGCCATTTCCCGGCCCTGGCGGAGGAGATCGCCCTTGAGCTCACCGGAGATGTCCACCACCCGTCCCCCGCCCTGATACGCCCCCATGTAGAGTGAGTCGCCCTCGACCCAGAGATTGTGGACCCCGCCGTCGGTCGGCTCGTACCACGCCACGATCTTGGGTTTCAGGATGTCGGCGACATCGACGACCTGGAGCCGGCCCCACGTCAGATCGTTCCCCTGATCGTGGCCCTTGGCGGCCTTGGAGGCATACACTTCATCGGCGATGAAGATGTAATTCTTGTGGCGCCAGGCCGTGTGGGTACCCCGGGCGCCCAGACCGTACATATCGTCGACTCGCCGATAGAGGTGGTCCAGGTCGTACTTGAGTTGGGACACGAAGACCGGCTTTTCCGGGGTGCCGCCTTTGATGCCGTTGCCGACATCGAGAATGATGAGACCGTCATTCCAGTAGGAGAGGTACGCCATCCCGCCCCGAACGTCGATGTCGTGCACATACCGGCCGGCTTCGGTCTGGGTGGTCTGCCAGCGGCCAACCTCGCGCGGTTTGTAAGGATCCTTGATGCTGATGACCCGCATCGAACCGGTGGCGGCATCGGTCAAGTAGACGTGACCCTCCGACACGTAGGCCGAGTGGACCCCGCCAGACACGGTCTCGGTGTAGTCCGAAATGACCTTGGGATGACAGGCATCACTGGCATCAAAGATGGCGATGCCGTTCTTCCGGTTCGACGCGTTTTCGCGGGAGAACACGCCGTACTTTCCGTCCTCGGTGGTCATGACGTCGTTGATGTGGCGGGCGTCGATCATCACCGAATCGACGATCTTGGGATCGCTCGGCGTCGTCACGTCGATGGCGTAGAAGCGGTCGCCGATCGTGGTGTAATAGACGCACTTCCCGTTCGGATGGGCCCAGACTTCACCGCCGCGGAAGTTGACCGGCACCCGGCCCACCACTTCGATGCCCCGCCCAACCGCCCGGGGGGCCGCATGCACCGCGGCGTCGGCCGAGGCGGTCCCCACGGTGGCGGACACGGTATAGCTGCCGCGCTCCTCGGCGACAAAAGCGCCATCGGAGTCGATTTGACCAACCCCGTCGGCCGTCAGCGCGGCCACGGACCATCGGGGTGTCAGCCCCTCGATCGCCTTGCCGAGCCGGTCCTTGACCGCCACCGTGAACCGAACGACGTCACCGGTGCGGACCGAGGTCGTTCCCGGGGTCATCGTGATCGTGGCGGGGACCGCGGCCACGACCTCGACCGAGACGGAGGCCCGGGCATTCCCAGCGCTGGCGGTGATCACCGCCGTGCCGGCCCTCAGTGCCTGCAACCGGCCATCGGGGGTGGTCGCGACGACCCTCGGGCTGCTCGAGGCGAACGTGATGGTGTCGTACCGAATGTCATTCTCCGCGCTCTTCGGAGTGCCGGTAATCGTGACCCGGGATCCGACCGCGAGCTTGACCGAACTCGCGCTCAATTCGAGCTTGGCCGCGGGGGCCGGGGTAACCCGGATTCGCATCTCCTGCGTCACCCGCTTGGCCCCCGGCGCGGTGGCCATGGCGACGACCTGGATGTAGCCTCGGAACCCGCCGCGAACTACCCCGGTCGAGTCGACACTGCCATCGCCGCCGCCGAACCACATCACCCGCGCGTTCGGGACGGGCGTGCCTGCGGCATCCAGGACCTTGGCCGATAACTTGATCGTCTGTCCGACCTGGATTTCAGCCTGGGGCGGGGAGATCTCGACCCTGGCGATCTGGGGAGCCTGTTGCTGCACTAGCGCGACCATCAGCCATCCGAAAACCATACCTGCTCCTTAGGAACGATCGAGTGAGCGCAAGACAAATTGAAACGGGGTCCGCACGACGAGCCGGTAGGAATACTCCCACGAAGTGCCACGAATCGCGATGCTCGGCTCGGCATCGATCCGGTGAAAGCGGAGTTCAGCATCGAGTTCGACGCCGCCGTCGAGGTGCCCCCGCCGGAGGACGCCGAGCTCCAGATAGCGGCGGTCGGACCGGTAGAAATCGCGGAGCCGGCCGACGGAATTATAGTTGTTGTCGCCCTCTTGGGAGAGGAAATCCTTCCCCCGCCAATAGATCCCAAAGAGTTCGAGGCCCCGGCGAGGAGCCAGCCCGCCCCGCACCCAGGTCCCCCGCCCTCGTCTGGGCCGATTGGCCGGGGGGTCGGGATCGATGTTCCCGGTACTGGTGAGCCGGTACAACTGAATTGAGCCGAACCCGAGCTTCGGGATCGTATCCGACAGCGTAACCCCGAACCCGCCGCCGGCATTGTTGGTGACCGGCACCCCGGCGGAGAAAAGTTGGCCTCCGTGGTGGAGCCCATGGAACTGGGCCTCCAACGAAACCTGCCGCACGGGCCGGGCCCGAAGGACCCACCCGTAGTCGAACACTTCTCGCTGGGTGGGGGTGTTGAGCGCCTGCCAGTTGATGAAGACCTCAGCGTCCCACCGGCGCCGTTGTTCCCTCCACTGGAGTCCGTACTCGATGGGCCGGGTGAGTTCGAGGGTAGTGACCGCGAGGGGCTCGAGGAGTCCGTGGCGCCGGGAGGTTTCGAGCGTCCCGATGACCCCGAGGGAGTGGGCGGTTTGGTAGCGGAACGCGAGTACCGGGCGGACTCGGTCGAGAAACTCAGCCGAACCCCACCGAACGTCCCCGAACACCCCGACTTGGATGGTGTATGGCCGCGCCGGCCTGACCGCCAGGGTTGAGAAGAATTGGCCGCCGAGAATCGTCTCACCCTCGCGATAGGGCGTGAAGAACTCGGTGTTGTCCCCGTAGACGGTGACGAGATTCTTCCAAATGACCTCTTGACCGGCCAGGGTTCCAGGGCACCAGAGAAGCGACAAAAGCACGAAGAGCGGGCGGGCCGGCATGGCGACGATGATACACGGGTGCGATGGGCCCTGGGAGGGGAGGAGCCCACCCTTTTAGATTTCAGCCATGACAACTCCGAGCCGAACCGTCACGGTGGGCCTCCCCCAGATGGCCTGCGGTGACGACAGCCAAGCCAACCTGAAGGCGGCCATCGACCGAACCCGCGACGCCGCCGCCCGGGGCGCCCAAGTGGTATGCCTCCAGGAGCTCTTCATGGGGCCGTACTTCTGCCAGGTCGAAGACCATCGCTTCTTCCAGTTGGCGGAGACGATTCCCGGCCCGACCACCCAGATCCTGGCGGACCTGGCCCGCGATCTCGGGATCGTGCTGGTGGCCTCGCTCTTCGAGAAACGGGCCGAGGGGCTCTACCACAATACCGCGGCGATCATCGACGCCGATGGCACCTACCTCGGGAAATACCGGAAGATGCACATTCCGGACGACCCCCAGTACTACGAGAAGTTCTACTTCACACCCGGTGATCTCGGCTTCAAGACCTGGCGAACCCGCTTCGGCAAGATCGGGGTCTTGATCTGTTGGGATCAGTGGTATCCCGAAGCCGCCAGACTGACCGCCATGTCCGGCGCCGAGATCCTGTTCTATCCGACCGCGATCGGCTGGCTTCCGCCGGAAAAAGCCGAGTATGGGGAGCGGCAGCAGGCCGCGTGGGAGACGATCCAGCGATCCCATGCGGTGGCCAATGGCGCGTTCGTGGCCTCCGTCAACCGGATCGGCGTCGAGCGGTCCGGTGCCGATGCGATCGAGTTCTGGGGCGGAAGCTTCGTGGCCGACCCGAACGGACAGGTCCTGGCCCAGGCCGGCCGGACCGAGGAGACGCTGATCGTCCCGTGCGACCTGGCCCAGGTCGATATTGTCCGGACCCATTGGCCGTTCCTTCGGGACCGGAGAATCGACGCGTATGGTGATCTGACGAAGCGGTATCTCGATGACTGATCTCGGCACTCGGCGCTCGGCGCTCGGCGCTCGGCGGGCGGCGGGGTTTCGGATGCCGGCGGAGTGGGAGCGGCACCGGGGGACCTGGATCAGTTGGCCGCATCGGGAGTCGTCGTGGCCGGGGAAATTTGGGCCGGTGCCGGGGGTGTTTGCGGCGATCGCGGGGCATCTGGCCCGGGGCGAGGAGGTCCATATCAACGTTGGGAGCGCGGAGCTTCACGAGTCCGCGCGGGCGGTGTTGGAGCAGGCGGGGGTCGCGATGGCAAACGTGTTCTTCCATCGCCATGTCACCAATGACGCGTGGTGCCGGGATCACGGGCCGATTTTCGTTCAGCGGGAGCGGAACGGGGGGCGGGACAGCTTGATCCTCGATTGGGGCTACAACGCCTGGGGCGGCAAGTATCCGCCATTCGAGGATGACGACCGGATTCCGACGTTGGTGGGCCAGGCGTTCGACATCCCGGTGGTCCATCCCGGCATCGTGATGGAGGGCGGGTCGATCGAGGTGAACGGCGCCGGGACCCTGCTCACGACGGAGGCCTGCCTGCTCAACCCGAATCGGAATCCCACGCTGTCGCGGGAGGAGATCGAGCAGTACCTCACGGGCTATCTCGGGGTCACCAAGGTGCTCTGGCTCGGCGATGGGATCGAAGGCGACGACACCGACGGGCATGTCGACGACCTGACCCGGTTC
This sequence comes from Gemmatimonadota bacterium, assembly GCA_031431925.1. GTDB lineage: Bacteria > Gemmatimonadota > Gemmatimonadetes > Gemmatimonadales > GWC2-71-9 > SHZU01. Next base: position 5,485 of record JANPEL010000258.1, read on the forward strand.
GTCAACCCGACGACGGTGGTCACGGTGGTCGAGGAAGACCCCCGCGACAACAACTACGCTCCATTGCGCGAGAACCTCGAGCGCCTGCGGCAGATGACCGACCAAGACGGCCGGCCCCTCGACGTGATCACGCTCCCGATGCCGAGGCCAATGTACCAGGACGACCAACGACTGCCGGCCAGTTACGCGAACTTTTACGTGGCCAATGGAGTCGTGTTGATGCCGGCCTACGACCCCGAGCGAGACGAGATCGCCCGGGCCACCCTGTCCCGCTGCTTTCCGGATCGGGTCGTCGTCCCCATCGACTGCACCGACCTGGTGTGGGGGCTCGGCGCCCTCCACTGCGTGACCCAACAATGGCCGGCATGATCACCCCGCGCCTGACGGTGGTCGAGTCGCACACGGGGGGCGAGCCGTTTCGGGTCGTGACCGGCGGGGTGCCTCCGATTCCCGGCGCGACGATGATCGCCAAGCGAGCCTATGCCGAGGCTCATCTCGACGACCTCCGCCGGTTGCTGATGCTCGAGCCGAGGGGCCATTCGGACATGTACGGGTGCTTCGTGACCGAGCCGGTTTCGGCGGGAGCGGACCTCGGTGTGCTGTTCATGCACAACGCCGGGTTCAGCACGATGTGCGGGCACGGGATCATCGCGCTGGCCACGGTGGCCGTCGAAACCGGCATGGTCAAGGCCACCGAACCGATCACCGAGATTCGGATCGACGCCCCGGCCGGACTGATCCGGGCCTCCGCCCGGGTGGCGGGCGGGCGGGTGGAATCGGCGTCCTTCCTCAACGTCCCGTCGTTTGCCTTGGGCCTCGACCAAACCATCACCGTGCCCGGCATCGGCCCGGTGAGCTACGATCTTGGTTTCGGCGGAGCCTTCTATGCCTACGTCGACGCCCCGTCGCTCGGGCTCGAATTGATTCCGGCCCGGGTGGACGACCTGATTCAAGCCGGGCAAGCGATCAAGGTGGCCGTGGCCCGGGCCCGGCCGATTCCCCACCCGTTTGAACCCGCGTTGAGCTTCCTCTACGGGACCATCCTGACCGGCCCGGCGGAGGGCCCGGGGGGGCATAGCCGGCACGTGTGTGTCTTCGCGGACGGGGAGGTCGACCGGTCGCCGACCGGCACCGGGGTGGCCGGCCGACTGGCAATCCTCTCCGCCCGAGGGCAACTTGCCGAGGGCGAGCGAATCCTGATCGAGAGCATCGTGGGCAGCGTTTTCGGCGGGTCAATCGTCGAACGGACCAGGTTCGGCCCTCATGCCGCGGTCATCCCGCGGGTTGACGGTCGAGCCTTTGTGACGGGGCGGGCGGAGTATTGGCTGGATCCGGATGATGTGCTGGGCAAAGGATTCGTGCTCGGGGCGCGAATGGCTGAACGAACCGACTGAAAGGCGTTGGATGGCAAAGAAGGAAGATGATTCCGAAGGCGATTGGAGGCCGCGGGAAAATGACGACCCCGAGGACCAGTCACATGACACCGAGGCCGAGGTGACGTGTCCCTATTGCGGCGAAACCATGTCGATCACGATCGATCCGGACGGTGGTAACGACCAGGAGTACGTCGAGGACTGCCAAGTCTGTTGCCGGCCCTGGAAGGTCCAGGTGCAGTACGACGACCAAGGCCAAGCGCGAGTCTGGGCCGAGGGAGGCGACTGACCCCGGACCCTCAGACCTTGAAGGCGTCGGGGTGTTTTCGGTGGAACCCCGTCGCGTCCTGAAAGGCCTTGCCCACCGCCAACAGATCCGCCTCGCCGAAGAGCTTCCCGACGAACGAAATGCTGACCGGAGTGCCATCGTCACGCCAGCCGTTCGGCACCGTCAGCGACGGATGCCCGGTCAGGTTGGTCGCCATCAGCATGTTACCGCCGAAGCTCGGCATCACAAACACATCCAGCGGTTCCATGAACCGGTCCATATCGCGCATCAGGATCGTCCGGGCCCGGTTGGCGTTGATGTATTCGACGGCCGGAATGAAGCGGGATGCCCGGAAGTTGCTCGGCCAGCTGCCCCGCCCCTGCCGGGTCATCAGGTCATCGCGATTGGAACGGGTGAGATCGTCGAAGGCGGCCGCCGACTCAGCCTGGAGGATGATCCGGAGGGAGCCGACCGGAATTTCGGTGACCAATTCGACCGGCACGAGCTCGATCCCCAGGCCACGAAGGGCGGTGAGCGCCTCGGTATCCCACCGCTTGGTGGGATGTTCCGCGTCGAACGCCGATTTCAGGTAGCCGATTCGGAGGCCGGCGATCTTCCGGTCCGCCCGCCACCCATAGGGCCGGTCGACGGCGCTCGGGTCCTTGCCATCGGCCCCGTGAATCGCGTCGAGCACCAAGCCGCAGTCTTCCGCCGAGCGGCACATCGGGCCGGCCTTGTCCATGGTCCAGGAGAGCGCCATCGCCCCGTGCCGGCTGACCCGGCCGTAGGTTGGCCGGAGCCCGGCAACGCCGTTCCGGTCCGAGGGTGACACGATCGAGCCTAACGTCTCGGTCCCGACGCTGAAACCGACCAGCCCGGCGGCGGTGGCCGACCCGGGACCGGCGGACGAACCACTGGCGCCCTGATCGAGCTTCCACGGATTCTTAGTGGTGCCGCCAAACCAGACATCGCCCATCGCCAACTCGCCTAACGTCAACTTGGCCACCAAGATCGCCCCGGCCCGATCGAGGCGGTCGACCACGGTGGCGGTGTCACCCAAGACCTGATCGCGGAACGGTCCCGTGCCCCAGGTGGTGGGGTAGCCCGGGACAGAAAAAAGGTCCTTGGCGCCCCAGGGAATCCCGTGCAGCGGGCCCCGATACCGGCCGGCTTTGATCTCCTCATCGGCCTGACGGGCCTGGCTCACGGCGCGATCCTCCGTCAGCGTCACGACGCATTGGAGGGTGGGCCCGTGGCGCCGAAGCCGGTCGAGGTAGAGCTGGGTCAACTCCGTAGCCGTCACTTGGCGGGACCGAACCAGATCGGCCAGTTCGGTGACGGTGAGAAACGCCAGATCCGGATCGGCGGCGGGCCGGGTTGCCGGAGGAGCCCGCCGTTTGTCATCGGCTACCCGGAGTCTCGGCGTGGACTTGACCGCCTTTCCGGGGAGTTCGGGATCGAACCGAAGGGCCGGCCCCACCGAGTTCGGGAGGGTCACGGTTCGCGATTGGACCACCAAGCCCAGGGTTCCCCCAAGGGTCTGCACCAATTCGTCTTTCTCGGCGTCGGAGAACTCGAGCCCGATCATGGCGGCGGCGGCCGTTACCATGTCCTTCGTGACTACGATGCCCTGCCCTGGCGATCCGGTCGGGGGCAAGCCCGCGGCCTCCGCCTTCCGCCAGAGCGCCTCGGCGAACACCGGATGGCCAACGCCCGCCACCGAGCAGAAGGCGAGAAAGGAGCGGCGGTCAACACCGAGGTCAGCGTGGTTCGTCATGGCGGGTTTCCCAAGGTAGATTTAGGGAAACAAGCCACCCGCGGCCTATGCGTCAACTGATCGAGTGCGTTCCCAATTTCAGTGAAGGCCGAGACCTCGGCATCATTCGGCAGATCACCGACGAAATCGAGCGCGTCGAGGGGGTGTCGCTGCTCCACGTTGACCCCGGCAAATCGACCAACCGGACCGTGGTCACCCTGGCAGGGGCGCCGGATCGGGTGACCGAGGCCGCGTTCCGGGCCATCAAACTCGCCGGCCAGCTGATCGACATGCGCCGCCATACAGGAGAGCATCCGCGGATGGGAGCCACCGACGTCTGCCCGCTGATTCCGATTGCCGGGATTTCGATGGAAGACACGGCGCGCCACGCGGTCGAATTGGCCCGGCGGGTCGGAACCGAGCTTGGGATTCCGGTCTACCTCTATGAGGATGCCCAGACCAACCCGGCGCGAAAGAACCTGGCAGCGATCCGCGCCGGTGAGTACGAGGGGTTCTTCAAGAAGATCAACGATCCGGCGTGGCAACCCGATTTCGGGCCGGCCGTGTTCAACCCCCACACCGGGGCGACGGTCATCGGGGCCCGCGATTTTCTGGTGGCGTTCAACATCAATCTCAACACCACCTCGACTCGGCGGGCCAACGCCATTGCGTTCGACGTCCGGGAAGCTGGGCGTCCCGGCCAGCCCGGGACCCTGAAGGCGGTGAAGGCCATCGGGTGGTACATCGACGAATACCGGGTGGCCCAGGTCTCGATGAACTTGACCAACCTCGCTGTCACCCCACTCCATGTGGCCTTCGACGAGGTGTGCCGGGCGGCCGGGCAGCGAGGCATCCGAGTCACCGGATCGGAACTGGTGGGTTTGGTTCCGCTCGAGACGATGTTAGCCGCGGGGCGCTACTTCCTCCGGAAGCAACAACGCTCGCTCGGGGTGTCGGAAGCCGATTTGATTCACATCGCGGTCAGGTCCCTTGGGCTCGACGAGCTCGGACCGTTCCAGCCCGAGGAACGCATCATCGAGTACAAGCTTCGGGCCGGAACCACCACCAAGCGGCTGGTGGACCGGTCCGTCGCCGGATTCGTCAACGAGACGGCCAGCGAGTCGGTTGCTCCGGGCGGCGGATCGGTGGCCGCGCTCCTGGGCGCCCTGGGTGCCGGGCTCGGAACCATGGTGGCCAATCTCTCCTCGCACAAACGGGGCTGGGATGCCCGGTGGGAGGAGTTTTCCGAATGGGCCGTCCGCGGCCAGGCATTGAAGGACGACCTGCTTCGGCTGGTCGACGAGGACACCCAGGCCTTCAACCGGGTGATGGCGGCCCTTGGCATGCCCAAAGGCACCCCGGAGGAACAGGCGGCGCGGGCAGAGGCGCTTGAGGCGGCCAATCGGGGGGCTATCGAGGTTCCCTACCGGGTCATGGAGGCCGCTTTTGCCAGTTTCCCGTTGCTCAAGGCAATGGCTGAGCATGGCAACCCGGCCTCCGCTTCCGACGCCGGCGTAGGGGCTCTGTGCGTCCGGAGCGCCGTCCTAGGGGCTTGGCTCAATGTCCGGACCAATCTTACCGGACTCAAGCATCCTGGTGCGGTTGAAGCCTGGGTGCGGGCAGGTGAAGGGATGGCCGCTGAGGTGGGTGGGTTGGAGCACGAGATCCAGGTTATTGTGGGGACTCGGATCTAGGCCTTCTCCAAATCGGGACGGCGCTGGCCATCTACCCACTGCGTAACCGGGCGCCGACCGAAAGGCCTGTACAGAGTTGCTGTAAGGCCGACAGCACGACCAGTGTCGCCCCGTTACGGCGGAGGCTGGTCGGCGATGCACCGACATACCGTCGGGTTGCGTTTGCCAAACTAGTGCCGCTCGAGAACCCGGCAGCAAGCGCAATTCGTTCGACCGAGCGATTTGTAGCATCGAGCAGGGTCGCGGCAAAAAGCAACCGGTCGAACGCGGCAAATCGTTTGGGCATCGGCAATTCGAGCCTCCGAGCGACCCGGGCCAGATGTCTCCTGGACCATTGAAGGGCACGCGCGACGTCGCCAACCACCGTTCCCGGGCGGAGAACCTCCGCAAACATCGCCGCCACCCGAGCCTTCTCGGGGGACTCCCCACGGGGGGTCACGATCGCTAGCAGCTTGGTGGAAAACCCCTTGTGATAAACCCGGCCAACAGAGTCAACGAGGTCGTCCACCCACATCGGAACGCCCGAGAAACAGAACTCCGTCGCGCCCACTCTGACCAGCATGCGCGTCCCAGGCTCCCACCTTGCTCCACCCCCTGACAGCGCAACAAGGCCAGCCAGCGGATTCATTCGCAGCAGCCGGCCGATTTCCCCCCAGGTCGCCTCGCCGTTTTCGTCCCACGGCTCCGCCACTATCACCACGGGGCCCTCCGAACACCTCGCGTTTCGTAGATGGATGAGGCTCAATATCCCAAGGGCCTTAGGGAAGACGTCGCGAATCGCTCCAACAACGGAGGCACGTGAGGCAACAACCAGCATCGCACTGGATCCAATCAAGAGCCAAGGTCCTGTTCGAGGTGTCGCAAGCTGCCCCCTGAGGCGCTCGCCGCAAGGGAGCAAAAGG
>JANPEL010000259.1:0-9821 GCA_031431925.1 Gemmatimonadota bacterium
CGCCTGGCCCGATCGAACTGTTGTCCCGCGCCATCGGCGACCGCTATCAGGTCGAGCGCGAGGTGGGCCGAGGGGGCATGGCGACAGTCTACCTCGCGACCGACCTCAAGCACCACCGCCAGGTCGCGATCAAGGTCCTCCGGCCAGAACTCGGCCTGGTCGGCCCCGACCGGTTCCTCCGCGAGGTCCGGATTGCCGCTCAGCTCAGCCATCCGCACATCCTGGCCCTCTACGATTCGGGCGCAGCAGACGGACTCCTCTATTACGTCATGCCCTTCATCAAGGGGGAGACCCTCCGCCAGCGGATCGAGCGTGAGCGGCAACTGCCGGTCGAGGCGGCCGTCACCCTCATCCGCCAGGTGGCCTTTGCCCTCGGGTACGCCCACGCCCAGGGAGTGATTCACCGCGACATCAAGCCGGAGAACATCCTCCTCCACGAGGGCGAACCGCTGGTGGCGGATTTCGGCATCGCGCTCGCCCTGACCGCCGCCAAGGGCACCCGGCTCACCGAGAGCGGCCTCGCGATCGGCACTCCCGAGTACATGAGCCCCGAGCAGGCCTTCGGCGAACAGGAGCCCGACGGGCGGAGTGACGTCTACAGCCTGGCCTGCGTCCTCTTCGAGCTGCTCTCGGGCGAGCCGCCCTTTACCGGGCCCAACGCCATGTCGGTCCTGACCAAGCGGATGGTCGACCCGGTCCCGTCGGTTCGGCGGCTCCGCGCGTCGGTGCCGCTCGGCATCGAACAGGTGCTCATTCGGGCCCTGGCCAAGGCGCCGGCCGACCGGTATCCCACCGCCGCCGCGTTCGCCGAGGCCCTGGCCGCGCCAGGGGCGGCGGGGCCCAAGTCGCCGGTCGTCGCGGTGCTCCCGTTCGTGAATCTGAGCGCCGACCCCGAGAACGAGTTCTTTGCCGACGGGATGACGGAGGATGTCATCATCCACTTGTCGAAGCTCAAGACCCTCGACGTGATCTCCCGGGCGTCGGTGATGCCCTTCAAGGCGCGGAAGCAGGGGGTGAGCGAGATCGCCGCGGCGCTCAACGCCGGCTCACTCCTCGACGGCAGCGTCCGGCGGGCCGGGAACCGGGTCCGGATCGTGGCCCAGCTGATCGACGCCGGAACCGGGCACCACCTCTGGGGCGAGACGTACGACCGGGACCTGACCGACATCTTCGCGATTCAGACCGACGTGGCGCTCCAGATCGCGGCCGCGCTCCGGGCCGAACTCACGGTGGATGAGCGGAGCCGGATCGAGCAGCCCCCGGCCCACGACCTGCACGCCTATCAACTCTACATCGAGGGGCGACACTCCATGGTGAAGTTCACCACCGACGGGATGTCGCAGGGAATCCGGCTGTTCGAGGCGGCCATCGACGCCGACCCGCGGTTCGCGCTGGCCTACGCTGGGCTCGCGGTGGCGTGGATCGAGTTGGGGGAGAGCGGCGAGACCGAGCCGCGCGCTGCGCACGCCAAGGCCGCGGTCGCGGTGGCCCGGTCCCTCGAGCTCGATCCGAACCTCGCCGACGGCTATACCGCCCTCGGCTATCTCAAGACCGTGGCCGAGTACGATTGGACCGCGGCCGAGCAGGCCTTCAAGCGGGCCCTGGCACTCCAGCCCGGCAACGCCGACGCCCTCGACCACTACGGCCGGCTCTGCGGTTCGATGGGCCGGTTTGAGGAATCACTGGCGCTGCTGCGGCGGGCCCAGGCCCTCGATCCCCACGTCCACCGCTCGGACGTGCCGACCGCCCTGCTGCGGGCCGGCCACTTCGAGGAGGCGCTCGACGCGGCCCGCCGGGTCATCGACACCGACCCCGCCTACGACCGCGGCTACACGACGTTAGGCTGGGCCTGCCAGCGCCTCGGCCGCAACGACGAGGCCATCGCGGCGTTGAACCGGGCCGTCGCCATTTCGCCTGACAAGACCATCTGGCTCGCCCAACTCGGCGAGGCCCTCGGCCTGATGGGACGCACCGACGAGGCGCGCGCGGTGCTGACCAAGCTCACCGAACTCGCCACCACCCGCTACGTGTCGCCCTACCACTTCGCCTACGTCCACACGGGACTCGGCGAGTACGACGCCGCGATGGACTGGCTCGAGCGCGCCTTCGCCGAGCGGGCCGGGGCGGTTTACGGGATCAAGGGATCCTTCCTCTTTGCCCCATTACGCGGCCATCCCCGGTTCGTGGCGTTGCTCGGCAGGATGGGTCTGGCCTGACCGGCACCGCCGGTGATTGCTCCACTGAACCCCATGACGCGGACGGTCTCGATGTCGAAGCAGCATATTCTCACGTCGGTGGTCGGCGGGTCGATCCTTGCCTCGGTAGCCATGGTGGCGGCCGGCTGCGCCAAACCCGCCGCCCCCCCCGCGACGGACGCGACCGCATTCGTCAACGTCAACGTGGTCAACGTCGCCGACGGGCGGATCGAGCCGGCGCAGACCGTGGTGGTGGCGGGCGGCCGGATTACCCGGATTGCGACGGACCAGGCACCACCCGGGGCGCGGACCATCGACGGGACGGGCCGGTATCTGATCCCCGGGTTGATGGACATGCACACCCATCTGATGAATGAGGACCAACTGGTCCTCTATCTGGCCAACGGCGTCACCACCGTCCGCAATATGTCGGGCGACTCGACGGCGCTGGCCTGGCGCGAGGCCGTCAAAGCCGGAACGATGATGGGGCCCCGGATCGTCACCGCGGGCCCGATCATCGACGGGAAGCCCAGGATCTGGACCTTCGGGATCGAGGTGGACGATCCGGCCGCGATCGACACGATGATCAAACGCCAGAAGGAGGCGGGGTACGACTTCGTGAAGATCTACTCCCGGCTCACTCCCCAAGTCTTCGACGCGATCATCGCGGCTGGCCGGAAGTACAACATCGAGGTGTCGGGGCACGTGCCGCAGGACGTCCCGCTCGCTCACGCGATCGAGTCGGGAATGCGGACCGGCGAGCACTTCATCGGCGTACTGAAAGCCGTGCTCCGCGACAGCGCCTCGGCCAGCCCCGATCTGTCGGTGCTGGACCCGCGGGCCAAGAAAGTCGTGGTCGCCTGGGGAAAGAACCAGGTAGACGTCGCCACCCTGGTGGACTCGGCCAAGGTCGCGGCGCTGGGCGCGCTCGCGAAGAAGAGCGAGTTCTGGTTCGATCCGACCCACGACATCATGCGGAACTTCACCAGCCACCCGGTCACCGGCCACCCCGATGCGCTGCGGTTCATGGCACCGCCGGAGTTGGCCATGATGAAGAACGTCCAGAAGATGTTCGGTCTCACGCCTGAGATGCTCGCTGGGGAGGACGCCTCGTACGCCGAACGGACCGCCCTGGTCGCGGCGCTCCATCGGGCCGGGATCAAGATCGTCGCCGGAACCGACAACGCCATCTTGAACGGGTGGGCCCTCAAGGACGAGATCGTGGCGCTGTCGAAGGCCGGGCTGGGCAATGCCGACGCCTTGCGCGCCGCAACCCTGGCCCCGGCCCAGTACCTCCGCAAACCGGGCGACCTGGGCGAGGTGAAGGAAGGGGCGGTGGCCGACCTCGTCCTTCTGAGCGGCAACCCGATCGAGAATCTCGACGCGCTCTATCGGCCCGTGGGCGTGATGGCGGGTGGCGTCTGGCGCACCGCCGCCGACTTCGCCCCGTTGTTGGACGCCATCGCGGCCAAAAAGGCGGCGCAGACGACCATGTCCGTGCCGGCCGAGATCAGGAAGTAGCCGCCAGCAGGGTGCCGCCGGGCATTCATCCTACCAGGAATCCGACAATGACGTCCACCACGTTCAGTGCGATGCTGTCCTGCCTGCTGATGGCAATGGTCAGCGCCCCGGCCATGGGGCAGCGAGCCCGAGATCCGGACTTAGGCGCCAGGGTCGACCGCCTGGTCGAGGGCTATCGAGTCGGACGCCATGTGCCCGGCATCGCGATCGCGGTGGTCCGGAGCGGCACGGTCATCAAAGCGAAGGGATACGGCTTCGCCAATCTGGAGCTCAAGGCGCCGGTGACCCCCGAGACGGCGTTCGGCCTGGGCTCGATCTCAAAGCAGTTCACCGCCACGGCCATCATGCAGTTGGTCGAAGACGGCAAGGTCAGGCTCGACGATCCGGTCACCCGTTACCTCGACTCGCTGCCCCCGCACTGGGGCCGGATCACGGTCCGTCATCTGCTGACCCACACCTCGGGGATTCCGGAGGAGCACTGGCTCCCGAACTTCGTCGAGTTCGACCGCTTCGAACACCACCACCTCGACGTGCTCCGGACGATCTTCGCCGATTCGCTTCAGTCGGAACCCGGCGCCGTCTGGGCCTATCGGAACAGCGGCTACCGGATGCTCGGCATGATTGTCGAGAAGGCAGCGGGCGAGTCGTACTGGGCCTTCATGGAGCGCCGGATCTTCACCCCCCTCCGCATGACCGCCACCCGGAGCAGCGATCCGAAGTCACTGATCCCGCACCGGGCCAAGGGCTACGGCAAGGAACGGGGCCGGGTGGTGAACCGAGACGCCGTGACCGAGTCGGCCGCGTTTTCGGAGGGCGCGCTGATGTCGTCGGTCCTCGATCTCGCTCGGTGGGACTCGTCCCTTTACCGCCCCCGGGTGCTCACCCAGGCGAGTCTCGACCAGATGTGGACACCCGTGACCCTCACGGACGGGAAGTCCTATCCGTATGGATTTGGCTGGATGGTGGCCCCCACCAACGGACTCCGGACCGTGGGGCACGGCGGGAGTCTCCCGGGGTTCCTCACCAACTTCTCACGGTTCGTCGCCAAGGGGCTCACGGTCGTGGTGTTAGGCAACGCCGAGTGGGCCGATCCCGCGGCCCTCGCCCAGGCGATTGCCGGGATCTATGAACCGGAGCTCGCACCGAAACCGCCGGCGGCGATTGACGACGCCGATCCCGGGTTCAGTGCCGGCATCCGGACCTTGGCCGACGGCCTCGGACGGGGCGAGCTGGACTTGAGCCGGTTGGCACCCGACGCCAGAGACGAATGGTCGGCCGGGGCGGTGAACGAGGCGGCTGCGTTGCTTCGTCGGGGCGGCCGGATCCGGCAGTTCGAACTGGTGGAGCGGCTCGATCGCGGTGACCTGGCCCGCCGGCGTTACCGGATGGTCATGGATCGGGGGGCGTTGGTACTGACGGTCCTGGCTCGGGGCACGGACCCGCTGCTCTCGTTGACCCTCGAGGAGGCTCTGGCGAGTAGGTAGGCCTGTTTACGTCTTTGTTACAGTTTCCATATTCCATTCAGTAGTATTCATGCTACTTTATGTAGCATGTCGATCCCTCCCGCCACCGGCCGACCCGAGTCCGTTCGGCTCCACAATCGCCTCGCGGCGCTCCGGGCGGAACGGGGGATTTCCCGACACGACCTCGCCTCCAGCCTGGCGGTCAACTATCAGACCATTGGCTACCTCGAGCGGGGGGAATACAACCCCTCGCTCGAATTGGCACTGCGGATCGCGGAGGTCTTCGGCCTCCCGATCGAAGCGATTTTTTCCCGGGTTCCGTTTACCCCGTTGTCTCAGCTGGTGTACCCCCACGCGGCCGATGGTCGTTCGGCCCAAGGAGATCGGTCCCCATGACCGTGAGTTTGCGATCCCAGGCCGTCCGGCGCCGGGACGTCATCGTGCTCTTTGCCGGTTACCCCTTAGCGACGTTGATCCTGCACCAACTCCTGCCGGATTCCAGGTGGTACGGCGCGGCGCATGTCGCGTTGGTGGTGGCGCTCATCGGCGGCTGGGGCATCCCTCGGGTGTACCGGGTGGGCCGAGCCCTCGGAGACGATCTGGATTCCAGCCTCGACGAGCGGCAGCTCTCCCTCCGGAACGCGGCCTACCTCGACGCCTTCCGGATCGCCGCCAGCATCGTGTTGCTCGGCATCGTCGGGCTGGCCCTCGGCGCGGATACCGGCGACTGGCCGATTCCGTCGACCTACACCCAGTGGAACGACGTCTTTTGGGCGGCTTTCATCCTGTTGTTCCACCTGCCGGGGGCCATCCTGGCATGGCGGGAACCGGACCCCGAGCCCGAAGCGGAGGCGATCCGTGCCTAACGTTCCTTCGCTGGCCGGCCTCGCGGTCTTGGTGGCGACGTCGGTCGGCTCTGCTCAGGTTCAGCCGGACCTGGCGCGAGCCACGTTCGACTCGGCCTGGTCCACGATCGACCGGACCTACTGGGACACGACGTTCGTGCGCGGCCGGTGGCGCGCGATCCATGACTCGCTCCGCCCGGTGGCGGCCGCGGCCCGTGACGACGAGTCACTCCGCCGGGTGCTGGGCGTGCTGGTGGCGGCACCGGGACAGTCACATTTCGGGGTGATTCCGCGGGAACTGGTGCCGGTTCCCGGCGGCGGCGCGACCGCCCGGGGCGGAGCCGGCATGGATCTCCGGCTGGCCGACGGGCGGCTGGTGGTGTGGCGGGTGGATTCCGCGGGGCCGGCGGCGCGCGCTGGGTTCTCCCCGGGCCTCGAGGTCGTCGCGATCAACGGGCGCTCCGTCGATTCCCTGCGTCAGTCGATTGCGGCCGCCACGCCCGATGGGTTTGCCGCCGACCGACTGGTGCTCCAAATCGCGGCCGGACGGCTGGCGGGATCCGTCGGGGACTCGGTCCGGATCCGAACGGCCGGAGCGCGGGACCGGGTGGTGTCCTTGGCCGCGCCATCGGGCCAGGTCACCCAGTTTGGCAACCTCCCGGCGCTGGCCGTGTCCGTCAGCAGCGGAGTCCGGGAGGTCCGGGCCGCGGCCGGCGGTACTCGCCGGATTGGGGTCATCGGCTTGACGGCCTGGTTCCCGGCCGTGGCCCGCGATTTCGACCGAGCGATCGATGCCGCGCGGGGGCTCGACGGCATCGTGATCGATCTCCGCGGCAATCCGGGGGGCGTGATCGGCATGTTGGCCGGCGTGGCCGGGCACTTCATGGACACCGCCGCCTCGCTGGGCGCGGTTCGCGGGCGCCAGTTGTCGATGCGGTTTGCCGTCAACCCCCGGCGGGTCACCGTCGACGGAACGCCGACGGTCCCGTTCCGCGGTCCGGTGGGGATTCTGATCGATCCGATGACGGCGAGCACCTCGGAGTTCTTCGCCGCCGGGCTTCAGGCGTTAGGCCGAGCCCGGGTGTTCGGCGAAGTCAGTGCCGGGCAGGCGTTGCCGTCCCTGATGGTTCGGCTGCCAAACGGCGATGTGCTGATGCACCCGATTGCCGACCATCTCGACGCGGCAGGCCGCCGGGTCGAGGGCGTCGGTGTTCGCCCCGATGTGATGGCGCCGCTCGTAGCGGCCGATTTGCGGGCGGGTCGCGATGGCCCGCTCGACGCGGCGTTGGCCTGGCTGGCCGAGACCGCCCAGCAATGAACCTTCCCCTTCCTCATCTCCGGAGATTGGCAATGCGCACCACCGTTGTGCGGGCTTTGGCCCTGGTGTCCCTGTTGGCCCCGTCGGTTGTTTCGGCCCAAACCGCCGAGGCCATCCTAACGCGGTTCGCGAAGACCATCGACCCGAACGGCAAGGCGGCGTCGCTGCCGGGGTTCAAGAGCACCGGAACCTTCGAAGTCCCCGCCGCCGGCCTGACCGGTCAGCTCATGAGTTGGCAGGGGCAGCCGAATCAGGCCTTAATGACGATCACGATTCCTGGGATCGGCGACATCAAGCGGGGCTTTGACGGCACGGTCGGCTGGTCGCTCGACGCGATGCAGGGCCCCCGGGTCTTGGCCGACAAGGAGCTGGCCGAGTTGGCCGAGCAGTCGGACTTTGCTGCCATGTTCCGGTCAGCCGGGATCCGGACCGCCGCCGAGATCGTCGGCCCGGCCACGGTAGGCGGGGAGGCTTGCACCAACGTGAAGATCACCTGGCGGTCCGGCCGGTCCACTACCGAGTGCTATTCGACCTCCACTGGACTGGTGGTCGAGTCAAAATCCATGCAGTCCTCTCCCATGGGGGACATGGAGGCGATCACCCGCTATCTCGAGTGGAAGGACGTCGAGGGGATCAAGATGGCGGTCCGGATGGAGATTACGGCGGCCGGAGCCCAACAGGTCATTCGGCTTACCAGCGTCGAGATCGCGACGGCACCGGCGGGAACCTTCGATCTGCCGGCGGAGATCAAGGGCCTCGTCAAGCAGTAGCCCGCTGCGGGGGAGGGCCGGTCCAGGCCGGGGGGATGGGGGCCTGAGAACGTCCATCATGTCCTCGGGGCTGAGCCGCGTGTCGGCAATGGCCCGGAGCAACGCTTCGTGCCAGCTCAGCCAGTTGGAGTCGACCCGGGCCGGGTTGATGGGAGCCGGCTGGGTCTTCAATGTGGCGGTCGCCGAGTGGATTATCCGAAGGGGCGGGCCTGGGGAGAGAGAGCCCGGCCTCTAAAGGCGATCCCCAGGGCAACGACGATCAGGACCGCGGCCACCGCGAACGTGAGCCGCATCCCACCCGCGACGGCCTCCGGACCCGCGGTCGTGATGCTGGTGGTCGAAGAGCCGAGGGCGAACACCGCGCCCATGGCGGATGCGCCGGTAATGAGCCCGAGACTACGGGAGAGGCTGAGCAGGCCGGAAATCACGCCCCGCTGGTCCGAGCGGATATCCGTCATGATGGCGGTGTTGTTGGCCGCTTGGAACAGGGCGTAGCTGGCCGTGATGCAGACAATGGGGACGAGGTATCCAGCAATGCCGAACGTCACCGGTCGGAAGGATAGCACGGAGCAACCGGCCGCAATGCCGATCAGCCCGGCGATGGTCATCCGCTGGGCACCCAGGCGATCCACCAAGCGGCCGGCCGGCACCCCGGTCAACGCAGCGACCAGCGGACCGACCGACAAGACGAGGCCGACCAGGGGCGCTGGAAGGCCGAGCGCCCGAGAGAGGTAGAACGGACCAACCACCAAGGTCGCCATCACCACGGTCGTCACTAAGGCGCTCATCGCGAAGCCGGCGCTTTGGACCGGATTCCGAAGCATCTCCCATCGGATCAGCGGATCCGCCGCCTGCGTCTCGGCGAAGGCGAAGAGGCCGACACCCAAGCCGGCCGCGAACAGCAAAGCCAGGTTGATGAGGCCGAAGCTCCCCCGCCCAACCGTCATGGCGAGGGCATAGGCCGCGAGCGTAAGTCCGAGCAAGAGCGTGCCCAGATGGTCGAATCCGGCCCGCTTGGCCTTGGGCACCCGACGATCAGGGGGCAAGTAGCGATGGGCGAGGACAACATTCAGGACGCCCAAGGGCAGGTTGACCAGAAAGATGGCCCGCCAACCGAATCCGGCAATCAGAACGCCCCCGACCGAGGGACCCAGCGTGGTTCCGATGGCCGACATCGTCCCGAGCAGCCCCATGGCGCTACCGATCTTGGCCTTCGGGACTGTCTCACCCACCAAGGCAACGGTGAGGGCCATCATGATGGCCGCGCCCAAGCCTTGCGCCGCCCGGGCGGCAATCAGGAGCCACAGGGTCGGCGCGAGGCCGCAAAGGAGAGAGGCCACCGTGAACAGGCTGATTCCAGCCAACAGGAGCCGGCGACGGCCGAGGATGTCACCGAGCCGACCGAACCTGACGATCAGCGTCATCGGTGCAGAGCGTTGCCAAGTCGCAGTCGAAACCGAAGTCGTCCGTGGTGAAACGTTACGTGCGAACGCCATGCAGGCACTGCGCGAAGCGACAGCGGGCCTCGACGCGACGGTCACGGATGCCACGCCGATTCAGGACCTGATCGTTCCGCGCGCGGAGACGAAGCTCGAAATCCGCGCGATCGCGGACAATCGCAATCTGCGCTCTGGAACCGCGCAGGTCTCTATCCAGATCTGGATCGACGGCGCTCCGTACCAAACGGTGCAGACCCCGCTCACGCTCGA
>JANPEL010000260.1:0-1675 GCA_031431925.1 Gemmatimonadota bacterium
ACCCGGTTCTGCCCGCGGTCAGTGGTGAGATCGACGTTATAAGTCGGCATCCGGCATTCTGACAGGGTATGGGTGAGTGTACCCCGGCCCGGTGAGACCGGTCAAGCGCTGTCGCCCGCCGCACGGCAGAGCGCGTAGAGCTTTCGGTCCGAAAGTTTTCGCCAGGTCTCGGGGTACTCGATCAGTTCCTTCGGGCCATCGGCGAGTTGGCACTTGAGACACCGGAGCATGGTCCCGGGGTTCTCTTCCCACACCCGGGCGATCACCACCCCGTTTTCATCCTTGATTTCGCGCACGATGGGTTCGGTCATTATTTCGTGGCCTTGACCCGGATCTTACACAGCACTTTATCGGCCGGGACGGTCGAGGCCTTCTTTTCGCCGTCCTTCGGCACGAGGGCGGCTCGCACCAACACGGTCATGTCACTCTTGGGCCGGCCTGACAGGTCAGTCATCGGCCCGACCCGATAGAGCCGGGTGAACTTGGGATCGTCCTGAGTGATCGGGAGGATCTCGTTGGTATTGGGATCGCCGGTGGCATCGGCGCTCAAGTGCTCGAACGTGATTTGCCCGCCCTCGAGCACCTGGTCTTTGACCGGCTCTTGGCTGAACTCGATCGAGACATGGGTCAAGTCGGCGGCGTCCCGCCGCTTTTGGATCTCAGCCCGTTTGAGGTTGAGTT
This sequence comes from Gemmatimonadota bacterium, assembly GCA_031431925.1. GTDB lineage: Bacteria > Gemmatimonadota > Gemmatimonadetes > Gemmatimonadales > GWC2-71-9 > SHZU01. Next base: position 682 of record JANPEL010000260.1, read on the forward strand.
GGAACGTGAGCTCGATCTCGTCGCCAACGATCGCATTGAACGTGTCGCCTTTGGCCATGGTCCAATCCTCGTTCGGTTAGGGCTTTCTCGGAGTAACATTGACGCTGTCGGGCCGAATGGTCGGGCCGACCAGGGGACGAACGGTGACACTGGCCGGGTTGATCTCCGGCCCTGGAACCGTTCGCACTTGGACGGAGGCCGGATCGATCACCGGCCCCGGCACCGTTCGCACCAGCACGGAAGCGGGGGCGATTTCCGGACCCGGGATTACCCGCACCAAGACGGAGGCCGGCGCGATCGAGGGCCCGGGAATCGTCCGGACCAACACCGAATCCGGCCGAATCGTCGGCTCGACGGGGACCGGGGGCGGCGGGGGCGGAATCGGAGGCTGCGGGGGCGGCGGCGGCGGCGGCGCCCCTTTGCCTCGCTGCTTCCTGACCGTGACCGTATAGCGAAGGATGTAGTCGATCTTGACCGGGTGTCGTTCTCGGGGATCGTTGTCGTCGAAGACCACCGGGTCCTCGTCAAATCCGATCGTGGCCATCCGGCCGATCCGGGTCATCGCATACCCGGTATGCTGGCAGTTCTTGGTGCCGCCGACTTTCACCTCGGTGATCAGATCGGCAATCCGGAGTGGATTCGGGGTATCCACCCCGTCATTCTGGCGCCCGAACGGCTGTTTGGGCTCGAAGACATTGGGGTCGACAAACCCGAGGATGTCGTTGGAGTCGAATGCATACGTTGCCGTCCGGAGGAAGAGGGCCCGGGCCACCTGGGATGCGGTCGAGTTGTCGGCGGCCGAACGAGGCAGCGCTTGGTCGACGTCCCGGCTCCATTCGACCGGATCGCCGACAAACGGCAACTCGACGCGTTCTCGTTCGAGATTCCCCTTGCTATCGACCCCGGTCGGGATCTCGACGGTTTTACTGAGCCGGAGCTTCCGACTCTTGAGTGAAGCCTGGAGAAACTGCTCCCATTGAGACTTCGGCGCATC
>JANPEL010000261.1:0-37738 GCA_031431925.1 Gemmatimonadota bacterium
GACTTGTCCAAGGTCGACCGGAACGCGTTCGAACGAGCCTTCCTCCCATGACCGCGCCGATCGAATACCGATCGGTGGTCCGGCTCTCGCCGCTGGTCCAGCGGCTGACCCAGCACAACCCCGGGCTCTTTACCGGCCCCGGCACCAATACCCACTTGGTCGGGCGGTCGGCGCTCTATGTCCTCGACCCCGGCGAGGACCTCGGCGACGGGCACCTCGACCAAATCGTCCACGCCGTCGCCGACCGGTCGGTCACGGCGATCATCCCAAGTCACGGGCATCCCGATCATTGGCCGCTGGCTCCCCGCCTGTCCGCGGCGCTCCGGGCTCCGATCTGGTTTTTCGGAACCCACCCGGGCTTCCGAACCGACCGGTCGCTCGCCGATGGCGAGATGCTCGATGCGGGCGGAGTCCGGTTGGAAGTCCTCCACACGCCAGGGCATTGCACCGACCACCTGAGCTTCGTGATGCCGGAGGAACGGGCGGCGTTTCCCGGCGATCTGGTGATGGGTTGGTCGAGTTCGATCATCGCCCCGCCCGAAGGTAACCTGCCTGACTACCTCCGATCCTTGGAGCGGCTGCGGGCGGTGCCTGGCTTGGAGGTGCTCTACCCCGCCCACGGCGAGGCGATCGTGGGCCCCTACGCCCGGATCGACGCGCTCTCCGCTCACCGGCAGGAGCGAACCCGCCAAGTGCTCGAAGCGTTAGGCCGGGGTCCGAGCCGGATCGATGGTCTGGTGGAGCAGATCTACCTGGGCGTGGACCGGGCGCTCTATCCGGCGGCGGCCCAGTCGCTGCTGGCCCACCTGCTGGCGCTCGAGTCGGCGGGTACGGTGGTCCGGTCGGCGCCGGCTGCCGACGGGCCTCCCGATCAGGCGGTGTGGCGACTGAGCCCGTGAGCGGGTGCGCTATTCGTGAGCGATGGCTGCGATCACGGGGAGGTTCGCAGCACGGCGGGCGGGAAAGGTCCCGAAGATGAGCCCGACGGCCGAAGATGATACGATCGCCATCAGCACCGTACCGGCCGACAGCACCGGATACACGGGGGCCTCGACGAAATACCGGAACCCCGCCGTCACCGCCGCAGCCAACACCAAGCCCAACACCAAGCCAATCCCGGTGCCCACCACCGCAATCGACACCGACTCGGCCAAGAACTGCTGCTTGATGTCGTCGCCACGGGCCCCGACTGCCTTTCGAATCCCGATCTCCCGGGTTCGTTCGGTGACCGATGCCAGCAATACATTCATGATCCCGATTCCGCCGACCAGCAGCGAGATTCCCACCAGCGCCCCGAAGAAGAGCTTCGCCAGGAGGATGGCCTGCTCCACTTGGGCCAGCCGCTCCAATCCCACCGAGACCCGAACCCGGTCCGGCCACCGAACGTACCGCCGGGCCAACCAGTCAATCGCCGCATCCCGTACGGCGGTCACCGCCTCGACGGAGGGTGCCAACAGTTGGAGCACCGGGGTGAACCGGCCACTGCTCGGCGGCTCCAACAGCACGTCGGCGCCCCGGATCGGAGCGAACAAGGCGAAATCGGGATTCCTCGGTTCCTCGAACTTGCTCCGGGCCAGCACCCCGACAATGCGGCGTACCCGGCCCCGGACCTGGATTTCCTCGCCAACCATGTCGAGCGGGTCCCGACCCGGCGCGAGTTCCCGCGCCAGGGCATAGTTGATGACCACCACCGGCGAATTGTGACTCGCCTCGACGGCGCTGAAGAATCGGCCCGCGCCGATCTCGATCACCGCAAAGTCGGGAAGGTCGGCCGTGCCGAGGGTCACGCTGGCTTGATGCTCGTTGCCGCGGTACCGGGCCGGCGCGCTCCCGGTCAACTGCATCGTCACACCGGCCACGCCTTCGATGCCTCGGCGGGCCGATTCAACGTCGGCCGGGGTGAAGACCGGGTAGTCCGGGATCGGGACCCACTGGCCCTGCCGGTAGTCGGTGGTTCGGGATCCGATACTGATGACTTGGACCGCGGTCTGCTGTTGGATCTGGCCGCGGGCAAACGCCATCATCCCGTCGCTCACCGCCATGGTGGCGACCAGGGAGGCGGAGCCGATGATGATGCCGAGAACGGAGAGCATGGTCCGGAGCGGATGAATCCGCAGGGCGTCAATGCCAACTCTGATATTTGCGGCGACCGCAACCCGATTGACCATCACCCTCCCTTGGCGTCGTAACTGGTGGCGGCGCCCCTACGACCGTCCGAAGAACCTGGTTTCGGCCGTCGGAACCTAACCTCGGTGAGTAACCCGACTGCGGCGCCTCCCGGATCCGGAACCAGCGTTCCCGGTCGTGGGACGAGCCGCCTTTGCCTTCGCGCAGCCAAATGCTTCGCCGGCATCGAGTTGCCCCTCGGGGCCGGCTGGCACCATTCTCTCATAGGTCAAAGGCGGGCCGCCTCCAACGTTCCGGAGCAATGCGGCATCAAAGGGGAACTCGAACCAGATGGGGTACCAATGAGAAAGCAGCTGACGGTGGCCGCCGGACTCCTCGCCGGATTGGCCCAAACGGCGGACGCGCAACAAATCGTCGGGCGAAACGACACCTCCTTTTCATTGAATGAAACCGTGGCCACAGGCGACTGGGTTCGGATCGCCTCGCCGAACGGCTTCGTGAAGATCACCCAGGGGACCGGGAACCGGGTCGAGATTCAGGCCGTTAAGGTCGTCCGCCGGGGCTCGATCGAGGACATCGGCTTCGTCGTCCGGCGGGGGGAGGGCGGCGTCACCGTGTGCGCGGTGTTCGAGGACGAGGACGAATGCGACAAGGACGGCGGGTACCGATCGCGCCGCCGGTCACGGGACTGGTCGGACGATCATCAACTCCGGGTCAACTTCACGGTCCGGATTCCGGCGGGCGTTCGGGTCCGGGCCGGAAGCGGCAACGGCGACATCAGCGTCTCCGGCGGCGGCCCGGAAGTCATCGCGTCGAGCGGCAACGGGCGGGTCGACGTGACGGGCAGCGCCGGGGAAGTCCGGGCCTCGTCCGGAAACGGCAAAGTGACCGTCGATGGCGCCGAGGGACCGGTGGAGGCCACCAGCGGCAACGGCGACATCCGGGTGGCGACGTCGTTAGGCCCGGTCGAGGCAAGCTCGGGCAACGGCAGTATCGATGTGTCGATGGACCGGCTGGAGGGGTCGCCGGCGATGAGTTTCTCGACCGGCAACGGCCGGATTACGGTGACCGTTCCCGAGGCGTTCGGCGCGGAACTCGAGTCGAGCACCGGCAACGGTCACGTGACGGTCGACTTCCCGATCCAAATGCGGGGACGGCTGGATCCGTCGCGGATCCGGGGCACGCTCGGGAAAGGCGGCGGGCGGTTGGTGATGAGTTCCGGCAACGGCGACCTGGAGATCAGAAAACAACGGTAGCGCGGAAGCCCGAAAGACCGACCGCCGGCCCGTGGAATCAGACCGGCGGTTTCCCGTGATCCATGCCCTTCATGCCCTTGCCCATCCCCATCGGCATGCAGACCATGTGGGCCGCCTCGAACTGGTCATGGATCTTGCCAAGTGCCGCCTTGATTTCTTCGTCCGTCGCCTTGGCCTCGACGAGCGTGGCATAGGCCCTGGTGCCCGTCGCGATCGCGGCCACTTGCTCGCCGGCATCCGCCGGCGCCTTGCATTCGGCCGGAGCCGTCGACTTGGCCCACGCCTCGGCGGCGTCGGCGAGCAAGCCGGCATTCCGTTTGGCCGGCGCCCAGTCACCCGACTTCATCACCGGCTGATGGCTCAGATGAAGCAACGAATGGAAGCCGTTCATCTCTCGCCACGGCGTCTCCATCATCATCATCTTCATGCCCTTATCCATGTCCATGCCTTCGTGCTTATCGTGCTGCTGGGCTACCAGCGGACCCGCCGCCACCAAGGCGCCAATTACGACTAAAGCCTGACGATTCATTGTAGTCTCCCCCAGATGGACACCCGCACCTGACCGATCAAAAAGTAGTGGCTTCGGGCATCAGGAATCGGAAACCGCCGTGAACCAACCTTCATCGGGCTGCGGCCCGAACGACCCGGTCCACGATGTCCCGCGCCAGCTTCTTGTCCCACCCAACCTCATCGCGGCGCACCGTGACCGATACCCGGCTTCCGGAGCCCTCCGACCTGACCTTGACCCTGACCTCGCGGTCTTCGGTCGTTCCGGTCAAGGTCCGTTCCTCCCGGCTCCCATCTTGTTCGGTGGCGTATCGTCCCTCCACGATTCCGAGGTCACGAAAGGCTTGCCGGACGGCATCGGTAGCCGCGTCGACCGGGAGGGCAACCTGGGACTCCACATCCCGTTCCGTGACGTAGACCGCGCCACCGGCGCCAACCCCGGCGGCGGCGACGACACAGGCGCTGGAACTCAGAGCAAACGAAGCGAGGAAGGTGGTCGGAAGGAGGCGGAAATGCTGGGGTTCAGCCATGGGAGACCTCGACGAATCGGATCGAACGCCAATTTGACAGCGGACACCTCCGCCGGTGGAAGAATCGTTCCATTCCCTCTGAGCGGCGTACGTCCCTACCAGCAAACATCTTACGAGAACGGCCCCCGAGGGGCGGGTGTCCTGTTCCGAGGGCACTTGGTCACGAGAGGACGGGCCGGTAGGTTGGATCATGGTGGATCATGATCGCGGCAACCCGTACGACGACCCGGCTCGGGCCGCATCCTACGCCGGCCTCGAGTTCCCTGGGACGTACTATCTCGCCTACCGCGACCTCCCCGATCTGATCGCCCGGCATGCGGGCGGCGTCCGGGCCCTCGACTTCGGCTGCGGCGCTGGGCGGTCCACCCGGTTCCTCCGGGGGCTCGGCTTCTCGGCCGTCGGGGTCGATATCTCGGCGCCGATGATCGACGCGGCCCGGGCCCGAGATCCGGACGGCGACTATCGGGTCGTCCCCCCCGGCAACCTCACGGGGTTGCCGGCCGGCGGGTACGACCTGATCCTTTCGGTGTTCCCCTTCGACAACATCGCGACCACCGAAATCAAGGCCGCGATCTTCCGGGGCTTGAGGTCGCGTCTCGCCGCGGGCGGCGCCATCATCAACGTCTCGGCCGCACCCGCCGTGTATGTCAACGAATGGGTGTCGTTCTCGACCCGGGACTTTCCAGGCAACCGATTCGCCGCCAATGGCGACCCCGTCTCCGCGGTGATGCTCGATGGGGCCGACCGCCGACCCGTGACGGACGTGCTCTGGACCGACGAAGGTCGCCGCGAGGTGTACCGGGCGGCCGGGCTCACCCCGGTCGAGACCTGTCGGCCCCTTGGCCGGAACGATGAACCATTTCCGTGGGTAACCGAAAGGACCATTTCGCCGTGGCAAATCGACGTCTTGCAATCGGTCTGATCGCGGGGCTCGCCGCCGCGCCGGCTGTCCGCGCCCAGCGCACCGGTTTCCGGGTCGAGGAGGCCACCATCGCCGAGGTTGAGACGGCGCTCCGGAGCGGGCGCCTCACCTGCCGCCGGCTGGTGTCACACTATCTCGCCCGGATCGAGGCCTACGACAAGCAGGGGCCGGCGATCAACTCGCTCATCCTGATCAATCCGGCGGCCCTCGCCGAGGCCGATTCCCTGGACCGGGTCATGGCCCGGCGCGGGCCGCTTGGTCCGCTCCACTGTGTGCCGATGATCGTCAAGGACAATTTCACCACCGCGGGCCTCCAAACAACCGCCGGGTCGCTCGCCCTCAAGGGGTTCGTGCCGGAGCACGATGCGTTTCAGGTTCGGCGGGTGCGTGAAGCCGGCGCCATCGTCCTCGCCAAGAGCAACATGGACGAGTTCGCCTGGAGCCCGTACGAAACGGTCAGCTCGATCCTACCCGGCTACACCAAGAACCCGTATGCGCTCGACCGGGTCACCGCCGGCTCGAGTGGCGGCACCGCGGCGGCCGTGGCCGCCAACCTCGGTCTCGTCGGTCTCGGCACCGACACCGGCAATTCAATTCGAGGGCCATCCTCGCATCAGTCCTTAGTAGGCATTCGCTCGACCATGGGCCTCACCAGCCGAGCGGGGATCGTCCCGCTCGGTCTTTTCTACGACATCGCGGGCCCGATGGCCCGGACCGTGGCGGACGCGGTTAAGGTCTTCCAGGTCGTGGCGGGTGAAGACCCGGCCGATCCGGTGACCGGCGCGGTCCGGGACCACCCGATCCCGGATTACACCAAGTCCCTCGTCCGGGGTGGCCTCAAGGGCAGCCGGATCGGAGTGCTCCATCAGGCCTACGACACGCCGACGACGGACCCGGAGATCCGGGCGCTGTTCGCCCGGGCCCTCGCCGACCTCGCGGCGCAGGGCGCCACGATCGTTGACCCGGTGGCGGTGGAGGGATTCGACCGGCTGCCGAGCGACGAGGACGGCTGCCTCGGTTTCAAGCCGGATCTCAACCGGTTCCTGGCCGACCAAGGCGACCGGGTTCCGGTCAAGACGTTGAAGGACATTCTCGCGAGCCGGAAGTTCCACCCCTCGATCGAAACCGCGATGCGGGCGGCGGAAGCCGATGATCGGATCCCAGCCACCGACCCGGGTTGCCGAAACGGCCTCGAGGCCCGGAAACAACTCGGAGCGGCAGTGACGGCCTTGATGGAACGGGAGCGGCTCGACGCCTTGATCTACCCGACCTGGAGCAACCCGCCCCGGTTGATCGGTGACCTCAACACGCCGGCCGGCGACAACAACCAGGTCTTCTCCCCGGTCACCGGGTTTCCCGCCCTGACCGTCCCCATGGGCTCCACCCGAGGCGGCCGCCTGCCGGCCGGCCTCCAGTTCTTCGGGCGGGCCTGGAGCGAGGCCCGACTGATTGCGCTCGGATACGACTACGAGCAGGCGACCCGGCACCGCCGGGCGCCGGCGACTGTTCCTCCGCTTCGTTAGGCGGGCTCAACCACGTAGGCTTCCATCGCGAAGTACTCCGCCAAGCCGAGCCGGTCGAGCGAAGCCGCCGTCTCCTTGTTGCGGGCCTCGACCCGCTGCCAGAACTCCCGTTCGTCGAACCCGGGGAACGGCGCCGAATCCTTCTGCGACTGGTGCTTGAAGATCGCCTGGATCTTGAGACTCAACTCCTCCTGTGAGAGCGGCACCAGCCATGTGGCCTCGGTCACCGACCACTCCTGCCAGGCGCCCCGGTAGAGCCAGACCTCCGGCCGCCGGGTTACCCGGGCCAAGGCCAGATCGATGGCCTCTTTGCACATCCGGTGGGTGCCGTGCGGATCCGAGAGGTCTCCGGCGACGAACACCACGTCGGGTTCGACTTCCTCGAGCAAGGCTTGAATGACCGCGACGTCGGCGGGCCCCACTGGGTCTTTCCGGACCCTGCCGGTCCGGTAGAACGGCAAGTTGAGAAACCGGGCGGCCGACCGGGCCAGGCCTAACGTTTCGATCCCGCTGACCGCCTCGCTCTCCCGGATCATTCGTTTGAGGTCGAGCGCCTCGGGAATATCCACCTGCCCCGGTGGCTTCGTCTCCAGAAACTCACCGACCCGGCCCACCAAGGCCTCCGTGGCCTCGGGAGCCACCCGGAACTCCCGGGCAAACCGGGCCAGAAAGTCGAGGTACCGCCGGAGGTCGTGGTCGAACACGGCGATGTTGCCGCTGGTGAGGTAGGCGACCGTGATCTCATTTTGGTTCAGGACCAGCTTGCGGAGCATCCCGCCCATCGAGATCACATCATCGTCGGGATGGGGCGAGAAGCAGATCACTTTCTGTTGTCGGGGCAACTTCGAGCGGCCCCGGATCTTGGCGCCGAGGGCGTTGAAGGCAAAGCCGTTCACGTCGCCGGGCGACCCGAACTTGGCGAGCAGCGAAGAGAGCCGGTGTTCGACGTAGTCCCGCTGGGTCAGCTTGAGGATGCCGCGGCCGGCCTGGTGCGCCAGCCACACTACGGCGTCGAGCGCTAACCGGTCATTCCACTCGACCTCGTCGACCAGCCACGGCGTGGCGATCCGGGTGAGGCCGGCCGCCGCCGCCCGGTCGAGATAGAACGTGGTGGCTGAATGGCCCTGGAGGAAAGTGGCCGCCACCTCGGTGTCGACCGGCCCTTCAACGGCTCGCCGAACGATGCCGGCCTTATGTTCGCCGGTCGCGAGAATCGCGATCTGGCGGGCCTCGAGAATCGTGGCGACCCCCATCGTCACCGCCTCACGGGGCACGAAGGCCTCCCCGAAGAAATCGGCGGCCGCATCCCGGCGGGTCACGGTGTCGAGGGTCACCAGACGGGTCCGGCTCCGGGCCCCGGAGCCCGGTTCGTTGAAACCGATGTGCCCGGTCTTCCCGATGCCGAGCAGTTGGAGGTCGATCCCGCCGGCGGCCCGGATCGCCGCCTCGTACCCGGCGCACTCGGCCTCGATATCGCCGCGCGGCACCCTGCCGGAGGGCAGATGGATGTTGACCGGATCGATATCGACGTGATCGAACAAGTGTTCCCGCATGAACCGCTGGTAGGAGTGGATGCTCGACGGGTCCATTGGGTAGTACTCGTCGAGATTGAACGTCACCACCCGGGAGAACGAAAGTCCATCCTCACGGTGGAGCCGGATTAGCTCCCGATACACCCCGACCGGGGTCGACCCTGTGGCGAGCCCAAGCACGGCATGGCGGCCCTCGGCGTTCGCGGCGCGGATGGCGGCGGCCATGACCGCGGCGACTTGGCGGGCAATGGCTTCGTGGTCGTCGTGGACGAGCGTTCGAATCTTTTCCATGAACCGGACTCCTTGAGTCTCCCGGCTACCCTACCGTTCGTAAAGGTCCACCAACTCGCGGAGCCGGCGGCTGATGGTGGGCGTGAGTTGGTCCGACGAAAAGCGGAAGCCCCAGTTGCCGGACTGGCGGCCGGGCAGGTTCATCCGCGCCTCGCTCCCCAGCCCCAAGATGTCCTGCATTGGAATCAGCGCCGTGTTCGCCACCGAGGCCAGGGCGGCCCGGATCAGCGTCCAGTGCATCTCGCGCCCATCGGTGGCGAGGTAACGCAAGGCGTGGTCTCGCTCCCGCGTAACGGCCTCCGCGCTCCGGGTGGAGTCCCCGGCCCCGGTCGAGTGCCACCAACCCAGGGTGGTGTCGTTATCGTGGGTGCCGGTGTACACCACGCGATTGTGAGGATAGGTGTGGGGCAGGAAGAGATTCGCCGGTCCGTCGGTGCCGAACGCAAATTGGAGAATACCCATCCCCGGGTAGCCGAATTGCTCCCGGAGCACCTCAACCGCGGGGGTGATAAGGCCGAGGTTCTCGGCCACGATGGGAAGCGGGCCGAGGGCTCTGGTGATCGCGGCAAACAGTTCGGCGCCGGGCCCCTCGATCCACCGACCGGTGGCCGCGGTCAGGTCGGTGGCCGGCACCTCCCAGTAGGACTCGAAACCCCGAAAGTGATCGACCCGGACCAGGTCGAAGAGCTCGAACGCGGACCGCATCCGGCGAATCCACCAGTCGTAGCCCCCCGCCCGCATCGCCGACCAGTCATAGATGGGATTCCCCCAGAGCTGGCCGGTGGCGCTGAAGTAATCCGGAGGCACACCGGCCTGGACCAGCGGGCGTCCGCGATCGTCGAGCTGGAACAGCGACGCATTGGACCAGACGTCGGCCGAGTCGTGGGCAACGTAGATCGGAACGTCGCCCATGAGCTGGATCCCCCGGTCCCGGCAGGCCTGTTTCAGCGCGCCGAACTGGGTGTAGAACAACCACTGCTCCCGCCGGTAGTGCTCCACCGAGTCGCCGAGCCGGGTCCGCCAGCGATCGAGCGCGACCGGATCGCGGCGGGCCGCCCTGGCGTCCCAATCGGTCCACGCCACCCCACCGTGTTCGTGTTTGAGTGCCATGAACAGCGCGTAGTCCTCGAGCCACCATTCCTGTTCGGCGACGAAGGCCCCATAGGAGTCGTCGAGGACGAGAGCCGCGGTTGCCTGGCGAAGCGTGGCTTGCTTGTGGGCGATGACCGACGGGAAGTCCACCACATCCACCGGAAACTCGCCGGCCACGGCCGGGACGTGAATCAGCAGCGGATTGCCGGCAAAAGCCGAGAAGCACTGATAGGGCGAGTTTCCGTAGCCGGTGGGCCCGAGCGGCAGCATCTGCCAGATCGTGAGCCCCGACTCCGTGAGGAAGTCGAGGAACCGGTGCGCCTCTGGGCCGAGGTCCCCGACCCCGTTCGGGCCGGGGAGCGACGTGGGGTGGAGCAGAACGCCGGCGGCGCGGGGGAATTCCATCATCAAGCCCGGGGTCGCTCCCCACCGCACCCGCCACGGGTCGCGGTCCAAGCCGCCGCCGGGACCGGAAGCGCCGCGATTCCCGCTCGGGCCAGCGCGGCATTGAATACCGCCGCCGCCCCAGTCACCCGGCCCCAGACCGCGGCCACGCTCCGAAGGTCCCGGCAGGTTCCTTCGAAGGCCGCCGCCATGGCCGGCGTCGGCGCGAGGTCGGCATTCTCTTGGGCCATCAGTTGATTGACCAACTTTCCGCTCACGCTCCGAAAGGTGGGCGTCGGACCGGCCGCCTCCGTCCCGGTGAGCCCATCGAGCATCCCTGTCAGGGTCGCGGCGGCCGTTGCCACCTCGGCCGGGGGGTTGGCGCCTCCGGCTTTGGGAAGCGCTGTTCGCAGGGCGGTGGCCTGAAGGTGACCGTCCCACATGGCGTCGATGGCCGTGTGGAGATTGGTCAGAAGACGGTGCTGGGCACTGAGCGCCGCCGAGGTGGCGTTCGATCGCGGATCGTTCCGGACCGTGAATCGTTGGGTGTAAGGTTTCCCGTCCACGCTGAGCCTAACGGTGTAGACTCCCGGCAACGCCAGCGGCCCCTCCGGAGATGCCGGCGTCAAACCAAGGTTGGCGTTGATCTCGAAGCTATGGCTGAACGCCTTCGGCGCGTCATACCGAAGATCCCAGTTGGCCCGGTTGCCGCCGGCATTGGCCGGGAGGCCGGCCGGCGTCGCCAGCCAGTAGTTCGGATGGGGCGGGCGCGCCGCCTCCGCCACCGGTGCCTCAGCGACGCTCGACATCCGACGGATGACCCGGCCGGTGGCGTTCTGAATCTCAATCGTGATCTCACCAACCGGCTTGGTGGCCAGGTAGTAATCGAGGATCGCGCCGTCGGGCGGATTCAGCCCATGCGGGATTTCGGGCGGGAGCGGGGTCGCCGAGCCGACGTTCCGTCGAACCCGGGTGGCCAAGCCCGGCGCAAAGAGGTGGACGGGTCGATTCGCGATCTCCGGCGTGATTTGCCGGAGCGCCGAGAAGTCGTCGAGGATCCAGATGCCCCGGCCATAGGTGGCCACGACGAGATCGTTGCCCTTGATGGTGATGTCGCGATACGACGTGACGGGGAGATTGAGGGCCAGCGAATGCCATTGGTCGCCGTCATCGAATGAGACGTGGACGCCGCTTTCGGTCCCCACGAACAGCAGGCCCGGCTGCTTCGGATCGGCCCGGATCACCCGGGTCAGACTCCCGCTCGGCTCGTCGGCCGGGAGTCCGGCAATGATCTTCGTCCAGGTCTTGCCGTAGTCGCGGGTTCGGTAGACATGAGGGGTGTGATCGCCCAGCCGGATGTACTCGAGCGCGGCGTAGGCGGTGCCCGGCTGGTGGGGCGATGCCTCGAGCCCCGAAATGTTGGCCCGTCGGGGATCCGTCAGACCGGGGATGCTAACATCGGTCCAACTCCGGCCCCCGTCGCGCGTCAGGTGGATCAAACCGTTGCTGGTTGATGCCCAGATCGTTCCCCGCCCCACCGGTGAGGCCGCGAGCGCCTCGATCGCCCCGAGACCGTTAGGCGTTCCGGCCGCCGTGGCGGAGTCGAGGCCCTTGGGGATACCGAGGTCCGGGCTGATCCGGGTCCAGTGGGCGCCCCGGTCGGTGGTGGACACCACGTAGTTCAGTCCGGCGATCAGTTGCCGGGGATTCCAGGGCGCCCAGACCAGCGGCTGAGAATTGCTGAGGCGGACCGTGGCCGCGGGATCGACGGCGGGGCTCACGTTGATCCACTGTTCGCTCGGATAAGAGATCTTGACGATCCCGTTCCCGCTGGCGAACACGGTGTTGGGATCGAGCGGATCGGGCAGCACCGTGCCCCACTCCCAGCCGTTCACTGAATTCCAGTCGAACATGGTGACGGCGCCGTAGTTGCCTCGGCTCCGGGTCCGGATCGCACTCGCGTCCTGCTGCGTGGCGTAGATCCAGTACGGGTATGAGTTGTCGGTGGCCACGTGATAGAGCTGTTCGGTGGACTGGTTGTACCAGGAACTCCAGGTGGTCCCGCCGTCGAGCGAGACGCTGGCGCCCTGGTCGAGCCCCATCAGCATCCGGCGGCCATCGGTGGGATCGATCCACAGCTGCTGGGGATCGTCACCCCCCGGAGCGCCTTTGAGACCCGTGAAGGTCTTGCCGCCGTCGGTGGAGACGTAGCTCGAGGTGGCCAGCGTGTACACGAGATCGGGGTTCTTCGGATCGACATACACGCCGCAGTCATACCCGCTTTGGCCGTTCCGGATCCGCTGATCGTCAGCGGCCATCTGGCGCCATGTCGTCCCGCCGTCATCCGACCGGTAGAGCCCGGAGTTGCCGATCAGGAACACTCGTGCCGCGTTGGTGTTCATGGCCACCGCGATCGAGGTCCGGCCTTCGAGCCGGGGCAAACCGCCGCCCGAGAGTTCGCGCCAGGTCACACCCCCGTCGACCGATTTGAACACCGCGGTACCGGTCCGTGGCGCGAGGCCGAACTGCCAGGACCGGAGCTTCTCAATCGGGTATCCCGGCGGCACGAAATGCTTCACCGTGGTCGCAAAGATCACGTCCGGCACGTCGGCGGCCCGGGCGAGTTTCTGGGCCCCGGTCTCCTGGTCGACGAAGAGGGTCCGAACCCAATGCTTCCCGCCGTCAGTGCTCCGGAACACCCCTCGCTGGTCCGTCCTCCGGATCGGGTCGCCCTGGGCCGCGAGCAGCACCACCTCGGACGAGCGCGGATCCACCAGGATCGACGGGATGTGCTTGGTGGCCTCGAGGCCCAGGTGCCGCCAGGTCTTCCCGGCATCGGTAGACCGGTAGACCCCGTCGCCCTGGTCGAGGGTGGTGGCCGTGATCATGTCGCCGGTGCCGACGTAGATCACGTCGGGATTCGACGGTGCCACCTCGACCGCGCCGATCGACGACACCGACCGGATCGCATCGAAGACCGGAAACCAGGTCGCGCCCGCGCTGGTGGTCTTCCACACTCCGCCGGCCGGGAAGCCGGCATAGAAGACGCCGGGTTGCCCGATCGCGCCCGACACCGCGGACACCCGACCGCCTCGGAACGGTCCAACATTTCGCCAAACGAGGCCCGCGTAGAGCCGGGGATCGACTGGGGGACGAGGCACTGGGCCTTGGGGAGCAATGCCGACGATCGCAGCGAAACCGATGAATGCGAACATGGTTGGGGCGGTCCTTTCGTTCGGAGCGCGCAGCGGGGCGAGGCTGATCGGCCGCTCGGATCTCCTCGAAGATATCAGCGGGGCCCGGCCGGCCGCTCGATCCGGACCGTCACCGAGCTCTGGGCCGGAACGGAGATCCGCACCGGTGCCGGCGAACCCCGTTCCTCGAACGGCGAGCTCATTCGAATGGTCCGGGCCGCGGCTCGGCCCCATGAGAACCCCACCCGGATGGCCCGGGTGCCGGGATTCCAGAGCCGCACCAGGTCGGCCCGGCCATCGGCCGTGGGCACCACGCTCGCCACGGTCACCGCCGGGGTGTCGAGCGTGAACAGCGTTTCTCCCGGCGGCTCCGACCCTGCCGGCGTCACCACCGGCGGTTCGCTGGCGTCGAGTCCGGCCCGAGTGGCCGCCGCCGGGTCGAAGGGGCCGTGCGGCAGCAGCGTCACCCTGAACGACACCGGCCCCGGCTGATCCGCCTTGAAGTTGGTGTGCCAATAGTTGTTCATCGCATAGGCCACCAGCTCGGTGCCCGGGAGCGCCTGGCGAAGCCAGTCTTCGGTGCCGTCGGAGCGCTTGAACGCCTCAGCCGTTAGGCCGTTGAGCTGCCAGAGCGCCAAGTCGGGGGTGACGACGGTTACGCCGAAATCGGCGTTACTCGCGTCGAGCCA
This sequence comes from Gemmatimonadota bacterium, assembly GCA_031431925.1. Lineage (GTDB taxonomy): Bacteria > Gemmatimonadota > Gemmatimonadetes > Gemmatimonadales > GWC2-71-9 > SHZU01. Next base: position 14,048 of record JANPEL010000261.1, read on the forward strand.
TCGCTGCACCGGATAGAGGTTGCGGTTGGCGCCGGCGGCTTGGTCAATATCGGGCCGGACCACCGCGAGGCCCTGCTCCATTCGCACGGTGCCGCCGGGAACGGCCAGCGGAAAGCCCAGGTGCACCGCCTCCTTGCCGCGCTCCTTCGATTTGTCGAGATGGGTTACCACCCGGACCGCGTCGCTTCCGGCGTGCAGCGTCACGTCCCGCACCAAGGACACGGCACCGGGTGCGTGGCTGGTAACGCGGAGCGTGGCGACCAGCGGGCCGCCATCGAGGACCTCGATCCTGGTGCCTGCCGCCTCCGCCGCCTGAGTGGTGTCGCGGCCTAACAGATAGCGGTACCGGTTCCACCCGCCGCGCCGGGTGTCCACCAGCTGCCGTCCCCGCCAACGAACGCCGGCCACCGCACCCGTTTGCCCGTCGATCCGGACCACAAGGCGCCCGTTCCAGAGCGAGTCGCCCGAAGCGCCGGCGGCCGGCTCACCCGGTGGCTCGGCGACGCCGGGTTCGGTGAGGACGCGGGTGGCCCCCATCGGCCGGAGCGGGAGTTCGACGGCGAGCCCGCCCTTGCGCAGTCGTTGGGATGGCACCAGGCGTCCATCCATCCCTCGCGCACGGTCGCCGGTCCGGCTCAGCGAGTCGGGAATGACGGTGACACCGCGCCGCTCGAAGTCGTGGGTATTCCAGAGATCGACGCCCTGCCCCGGCACCGACACCCGCCCGGCCTCCCCGAGCAGCGCGCGGCTGGCCGAGTCGGCGTCGAGGGCGAAGCGCTGCTTGAGGCGCCATTGCTCAAGGGTGCCGGGATCATCGGGGTCGCTGATGCTCCGGTCCGCGCCCCAGGTGTGCTCGTCCCAAAGCAGGACTTCTCGCCAGGCCGCGCGACTCGCGGGGGCGGAAACGGTCTGGCCCCGAATCGCGGCCAGGGTCCCGGCCTGCACCAGCCGGGCGGCGCTCGCCCGAGCCAGGAGATGCTCCCGCGCCGAGCTGACGGCGCCGTCCTCCCAGTAGCCGGTGAGATCGCCCCGGATCCGGGGAAGTGCCCGGCCGTGACGCCGCTCCATCGCGGCAAACATCCGGGGCAAGGTCGAGATCACCAGCCGGGGACTCAGGTACCGCTCGTTCCACTGCCGGACCACGGTGGCAAGCTCGGCATCGGGGAACCCGTTGTCGCCGCCGATCGCATAGCGGACCTGGACGATATCCCAGGGGTAGCCGCGCGCCCGGAGGTCGTCCATGTATTCGCTCATCACGCCGGCGTCCTCGAGCGTTAGGCGCCCTCGGGGCCACCCGCCGATCCACGAATACCCGCGCCCGGCCGTCATCACCAGGACGCTGTCTCGGCCGCTCGGCCCAATCCACCAGAAGGGCCGGTCGCCCCAACTTTCGAGGGTGTGGCCGATCCGGTCGCCGCTCTGCGCCAGCGAAGGGATGTAGTTCGGACCACTCGAGAGGTAGCGGATCCCGTGCTGGGCCAGCGCCGGCACCAAGCCCCAGGTAAAACCGGGCACGTCGCTGGTCATGGCCGTGCCGATCGCGATGCCGTGATCTTGGCGGAGCGTCCGGGCGTAGTCGAAGGCGTGGACCAACTCCTCGCCGCCGAGGAGCCCGGTCATCAGGTTGGCGTAGAGGCCGCTGAGGGTCAGGTTGCCGGCGCGAACGGCGGCCAGGAGGCGACTGGTGTCGGCGGCACTGCGCTCCCGCAGGTAGCCGTCGACCGGCCACAGTCCCTCGATGTTCCAGCGGAACCGGGCCCCCTCTGGATTGGGGCGCGAGCGCGCGACGTACGCCAGCGCGCTGTCGTAACCGCGCCAGTGCTTGTCGCGGACCAGGGGATAGGGATCGGTGTAGCCGATGTCGAGGTGGCTGTGATTGATCAGATGGATTTCGCGGGGCACGACCGGCAGGAGCGGCACGGCTGGAAAGTCGGCGCGCCCGGACCGGCCGCTCACTGAGATGGCCACGGTAGCAGGCCGGCGAACCGCGGGGACGTTGACCCGGAAGGTCGTCCCGCCGGCCGCGAGGAGCGTCGTCTGCCGAGGCTTCCCGTTCACCGCGACGGCAACGGTCGCGGTGTCGAACGGGTTCCAGGCGTCGACCCGCACCGTCTGGTACCGGGCCGTTCCCTCGCGCGCCAGCATCTGCTCGGCGTGCGGCCTGAGGGTAGGCTGCATCGACACGGTGTAGAGGATGAACCAACTCATCCTGCCGACACTCTCCCCTTGGACCTGCAGCGTGAGCGGCTCGCCGGCGGGGGCGAGTGCCGCAGGCATGGCCACCGTGAAGACGCCGTGCACGTCGCCGAACTTGTCGATCAGGAGCCGGCGGAAGTCGAGGGTAATTCCCTCACCGCCCGCGATCCGCCAGCTCGCTGCCGCCGTCGCGGGCTGGGGCAACGCGAAGCGATGGGTGCCGTTGATCGTGACCCAGAAGCGAACCGGCGACTGACCGGGATCAGTGACGTCCATCGCCGCGAGGAACGCCACCTGGCGAGTACCGTCGGGGCCCGCCGAGACCGGCACCGTCCGCCATCGCGTGGCGTTGCTGCTGTCGAGTGAGCGGACGAGGAGCGACGCACGGGCGGTCGGATGGGCCGAGTGATAAGTGAAGACCTCGCCCCGGAGCGTGGCGGCGTATCCATCGGTCACGCCACCCGGGATGGCCCCGAACGATCGGGTCAGCGAATCGACGACGAGCAACGCTGGCACGAGCATGACAAGAAGATACTGATGCTCGGCCATGATCTCGCCCGCCGGCCCTCGTTGCGTTCCGGGGCTTAGCGCACCAAGGGGTTCCGGAGCACGACCGCGGGGAACCGACTGAAGTCCCGATCGGCGCTGCACAACGCCTCGACGCCATGATGTCGGCACAGGGCCGCAATCCGAGCATCGTGAACCTGGCCCCCGACCACCCCACCCTCCAGGATCAGGCCCCGCAGGGTCGGCCAGTATCCCTCGCCCTCGCCGAGCAGCACGAGCCCCGGGGCCTCGAGCCAAGCCTCCACCTGATCCACGGCGCGGTCTCGGGGGGTCGGAGGTCGGTAGATCCGGGGATGGGTCACGATCGCGAGGAATTCGTGGAGGCATGGCCACGGGATCGACCAGGGGGCGGCGCCCTCGGCCACCCCCACCAACCAAGCATGGGCCGCCCCGTGCCAAGGCGAGTCCTCCCGGTGGGCGTACACCAGCAGGTTGGTGTCGACCGCGATCACTCCCCCCGCCCTTCGTACACCCGTTGGCGGATCTCGTCCCAGCCGCCGGACTCGAGTCCCGGTTGGAGGCCCCCGCCGCCAAAGGCCGCGGGTCGCAGGCGGAAACCGCCGCGGCGAGTCCGCCGCTGGCCAATCACCAGCCGGAGACCCTCCTCGATCAGCGCCCGGAGCGACCGGTTCTCCCGCTGCGCCACCCGACGAGCTTCGGCGGCGAGGCCATCAGATATCTCGACGGTTGTCTTCATATATCAATACATACGCGGCAATATGGGTGTATGTCAAGCGAACGCATCGGGCCGGTCGGCGACCAGGAGCTGGTCGAGGGGGGCCACCCTTCCGGTGTGGTGAACCTGGACCCTTGTGGGCACCCGGACTTTGTCGTAGCCTCGCCCGACGGGCCCACTCACGCTTACTCGACCAGGAGTCACCGCATGGCAGGACCAGCGCTTTCAGGACTGTCCGGCAAGGTGGTCATCGTCACCGGCGCGGGGCGTGGCATCGGCGAGGCAATCGCCAAGTTGTTTGCGGCCGAGGGAGCCCTCATCGTCGTGAACGCCCGCACCGCGGCCCAAGTGGAGCGGACGGTAGCCGATATCACCGGCGCCGGCGGAACCGCCCACGGGATCGTCGCCGACATCGGTGGTCAGGAAGGCGTCCAGGCGGTCGTGCAAGGGACGGTGGCGAGGTTCGGGACCGTCGATGTGCTGGTGCACAACGCCGGGATCTACCCCTCCCAGCCCCTGGAGCAGATCGAGGACGGAGACTGGAATCGGGTCATGGAGGTGAACCTCACCAGCGCATTCCGCCTAACGAAGGCCTGCTTGCCGCACCTGAAAGAACGCGGCGGCGGGCGGGTCCTGTTTACCTCGTCGGTGACCGGGAATCGGACTGGGTTGGGCGGCCTCGCCCACTACGCCGCCTCCAAGGCCGGGATGAACGGCTTCATCCGAGCGGCGGCGGTGGAGCTGGCACCGTTCGGAATCACCGTCAACGGGATCGAACCCGGGCTGGTGCTCACACCCGGTGTCGAGGAACTGACCACCTCAGTGGAGCGAGATGCGATGGCGCGTTTCGTTCCGCTCAAGCGGTTTGGTACGCCGCTCGACATGGCGTACGCGATGCTCTATCTCGCGAGTGACGGGGCCAGCTATGTCACCGGCCAGACCATCATCGTCGATGGTGGCGCGCTCCTGCCGGAAAACGCGGCGCTGATGACCTGAGCCCGGCTCACCGGCCGCCGGGGTCCTTCCGTTTGAAGGTCACCTCAGATGGCCGCTCCTCGAGCAGCGCCCTTTGCTTGGTCCAGCTCGTGGCATTGGGGGACGAGCGCCGGGCCATCCCCTAGGCCCGAACCAACTGGGGAAGGTGATCAAAGTGCTGATCGCGCGCGTAGAGGCTGAGGTCGTGTTGGAGCACCAACGCCGCTATCCACAGGTCATTCGTGGGTATTGGGGTGCCTTGGACCCGCAGTTGCCGATAGACGGCCGCATAGTGGTGGGTCGTTTGCTCGTCGGCGAGCAGCATGCTCACCCCCGGCCGCATTTGGAATCGTCGCAGGGTACGCTCGTTCTTCGGCCCCCTGGTCCCCACCGCGAAACCGGCCCGGAGCTCTCCGACCACGACGAAAGGCAAGTACACCGCTTCGGCGTGTTCGAGTATCGCGACCACCTCGGGGACGCCCCGACAGAAATCGACGTATCGGTTGGTATCGAGGGCCAGCCTCATCGCCAGAGATCCGGATCGATTCGATCCTGGGCCTCGAGCGCGGCGTCGAATTCGGGATCGTGCTCCCAGGTACCGGCCAAGTCTCGCAGCTGGCGGTAGGGGATCGGTTCCTCGTCGGCACCCACGGCCCGACTGAGGGCGGCGAGGGTCACCTCGTTGAGACTCCGGCCCTCCCGGCGGGCGAGGCGCCGGAGGGCTCGGTCGAGGTTAGCGGGAACATTGCGAAGAGTGTATTGCATGCAGACAATGTAGTCACTGCAGGCATCCGACGCAATCAGCAACGACGAGCACCGCAACCTCGACCCGATGGGGGATGGCTCGGGATTTCAAATTACGTCGCGACGCCGGGATCGGCCACCGAGTTCAGACCGGAACGAACCAACGGACTGGCCTGGTTTGGCGGCGGGCGCCGCGTGGCTTCCAGATTCGGACGGCGGTAACTTGGCAGGATGACACGCCTCTTCGCCGCCCTCGTCCTAGCGTCCGCCGCGCTCGCCCCGGCCCTCGGCGCCCAGGCGCCCGCCTGCCCCGCCCCGTGCGCCCAAAACGCCCCGATCTTCATCGCGATCTACTGGAAAGCCCGACCCGGCAAGGCACTCGAGTACGAGGAATACATCCGCCGAGTGGCCGAGCCGATCGACGCCGAGGCGGAGCGGGCCGGCGCGTTCGAGGAACTCCGGACCTACCTGCCCGACCAGCCGAACGGCGAGTGGACCCACCTCCGGGTCTTCCGGCTCAAAGACCAGGCCCAGTTCGACGGCTTCTCCGCCGCGATGGACGCCGCCGGTAAACGGGTCTATCCCGATCCCAGCAAGCGACCCAAATCGGACGAGTTGCGGGACATGGTCAAGCGGGAAACCTGGCGGGGGTTCCGATGATGCGCTCTTGGATCGTCGCCCCGCTCACGCTGGTCGTGGCGTGCGGTCCCGCCAAGCCGGCGGGGCCTAACCCAGATTCCACCGCCGCCGCCCGGATCGACCGGGTGGTCAACGGGCTCCGGCCGAGCATCAGGATCACCGGCGAGGCGCCGGTCCGCTGGACGCTGGCCGACCGGATGGCGCATCACAAAGTTCCCGGCCTCAGCGTCGCCGTGATCGACAGCGGACGAATCGTCTGGGCCCGGGGCTTCGGGGTGAAAGAGGCCGGCGGGACCGACTCGGTAACCGCGGAGACCCTCTTCCAGGCCGGTTCGATCAGCAAGCCGACCTTTGCGGTCGGCCTGATGCGGCTGGTCCAGGATGGCCGGCTCTCGCTCGACGAGGACGTCAACGTCAAGCTCGCCTCGTGGAAGGTGCCGGAGAACCGGTTCACCGCCACGGAGAAGGTCACCCTCCGGCGGCTCCTGAGTCACAACGCGGGCCTCACCGTCCACGGGTTTCCCGGCTATGAGGCCGGGACGCCGGTGCCCACGGTGGTCCAGGTCCTCGACGGGATCAAGCCGGCCAACACCGCGGCGGTGCGAGTCGACACCTTCCCCGGGGCGATCTCGCGCTACTCGGGCGGCGGCACCACGGTCGCGATGCTGGTCGCCACGGATGTCACCCAGAAATCCTTCCCCGGGTTGATGAAGGAACTGGTCCTGGTCCCGGCGGGGATGACTCACAGCACCTATGACAATCCACTACCGGACTCCCTCGCGGCTAGCGCGTCCACCGGCACGTACTCCGACGGCAAGCTCGTCAAAGGGCGATACCACACCTATCCCGAGATGAGTGCCGCCGGGCTCTGGACCACCGCCTCAGATCTCGCGACCCTCGCGATCGAGCTCCAGCAGACCTGGGCGGGTCAGTCGGCCAAGCTGGTGAGCAAGGCCACGCTTGGCGAGATGTTCACCGTGCAGAAGGAACCGTTCGGGATCGGCTACGTGATCGGCGGCAAAGGGGTCGATCTGTCATTTGAGCACAACGGGGCGGACGAGGGATTCCAGGCCGTCTTCGTCGCGTTTGCCGAGCGGGGCCAGGGGTTCATCGCCATGGCGAACAGCGACAACGGAAGCCAATTGATGAACGAGATCCAAGCGGCGGTGGCGGAGGAATATGGGTGGCCGAGTCACCGGCCCACGGCCCGGACCGCGGTGGCCCGTGATCCGGCAACCTTCGGCGCCCTCTCGGGAGACTACCTGCTGGCGGGCGGGCCAGAGCCGCTGCCGGCCACGGTACGGGTGGATGGTGGCAAGCTCTTCCTCGACGTGCCGGGCCGGGTGATGAATGCGGAACTGGTGGCCGATTCAGATAGCACGTTTTTCATCCGGTCGAGCGGCACGCCGGTCGTCTTCGGGAAGGATCGAGGCGGTAAGGTGGTCGGGATTACGATCGCGGGTGGCATTCGGGGCAAGAAGGTGAAGTAGTGATCGGGCATCGCCAGCGTGGCGGACTCCGGTGATCCGCGGCAGAGCCATGGTCGCGGTCGCCGGGTTGATAGCCGTCGGCTGCCGATCGAACGACCGGGCGGAGACGATCGTCGCCCCACCGACCGCCCCGCCCGGTGACGCCCCGCCGGGCATGGTCTGGGTTCCTGGCGGCGAATTTATCATGGGCGGCGACGACCAGTACGCCGGCGAAGGGGAACAACCCGTCCACCGCGTACGGGTCGACGGGTTCTTCATCGACCTGCACACCATCACCAACGCGAAGTTCGCCGTCTTCGTCGAGGCCACCCAGTACGTCACCGTGGCGGAACGGGCCCCGGCCGTCACCGAATTGATGCGGCAACTCCCGCCCGGCTCGCCGCCGCCCGATCCCACGCTCTTGGTCCCCGGCTCACTGGTGTTCGCCCCGACCGCCCACACGGTCGATCTTCAAGATTGGTCGCGGTGGTGGCAATGGACCCCCGGCGCCGACTGGCGACACCCCGATGGCCCAACGAGCTCGATCCGAGGCAAAGACGCCTATCCCGTCGTTCACGTGGCGTGGGACGATGCCGTCGCGTACGCGACCTGGGCCGGCCGCCGCCTCCCGACCGAGGCGGAGTGGGAGTTCGCGGCCCGAGGCGGCGCCAGCCGGAGTCACCACGCCTGGGGTGACGCCGGGTTCGATGCCGAGCACCCGCAGGCGAACATCTATCAGGGCGCCTTCCCGACCCATGCCGCGGCACCCAAGCCCGTGGGACAATACCCGGCCACCGGCTTCGGGCTCTTCGACATGGCGGGCAACGTCTGGCAGTGGACCCTCGACTGGTACCGGCCCGACAGCTACGCCGCCGACGCCCGGCGCGGGCTGGTCTCCAATCCGACTGGACCCCCGGCCGGACTCGATCCTCGAACCGAAGGCCAGCCGGCCCGGGTCATCCGGGGCGGGTCCTACCTCTGCAACGATTCCTACTGCCGCGGCTACCGCGTCAGTGCCCGAAGCCCCGGGGCGCCCGACACCGGCACCTCGCACATTGGTTTTCGAACCGTCATGACCATCGCGCAGTGGCACCAATGGAAGGCCGCCCAAGGAGGCCCCGGATGACCCGGCACTGGCGTTGGTTGCTCCCCGCGGCACTCAGCCTGACCGCCTGTACCCCGTCGGGCGGGGCCGGACCGAACCCGCGGCCGCCTAACGTGGTCGTCGTCCTGGTCGACGATCTCCGGTGGGACGACCTCGGCATCGAGGGACATCCGTTCGTCGAAACCCCGGCCATCGATCAACTGGCGCGGGACGGGGTCCGGTTCCGGAACGCCTTCGCCACCACCCCGCTCTGCTCGCCGAGCCGGGCCGCGATCCTGACCGGACAGTACGTCCACACCAACGGGATCATCGACAACACCGCGCGAGACTCGGCCAGTCACTTGCTCCCGACGTTCGCGCGTCCGCTGGCTGGAGCCGGTTACCAAACCGGGTTCTTCGGCAAGTGGCACATGGGGAACGACGACACCCCCCGGCCCGGGTTCACCCGCTGGGTGGCGATGAAGGGCCAGGGCGAGGCGACGGACCCCAAGTTCAACGTCGACGGCACCCGGATCGAGGAGAAGGGATACGTCACCGACCTCCTCACCGACCGCGTCGTCACCTTCATGGAGCAGTCGCGCGGGAAACCGTTCCTGGTGTTCCTGGCCCACAAAGCCCTCCATCCGAACGTCGTCCAGCGGAACGACGGCAGCATGGCGCCGGTAACCGGCCAAGGGGCGGGTTTCGTTCCCGCGGAGCGGCACCGGGGCCGGTACGCGACGGCGGTGGTACCCAGACGGCCTAACGCCGGGCCTCCCGTGGTCCGAAAACCGGCGTTGCTCCGCCGGCTCGACGGGGTCCCCCCGCTCGGCCCGGGTACCGGGACCCCGGACACCGACATTCGGGGCCGGCTCGAAATGCTGCTCGGGGTCGACGAGAGCCTGGCGCGGATCGTCCAGACGCTCAAGGCCATGGGCGAGTACAACCGGACCGCCATCATCCTGACCAGCGACCACGGGTATTTCTACGGCGAGCACCATCTCAACGACGAGCGCCGGCTGGCCTACGAGGAAACGGCCCGGATTCCGTTGATCGTCCGATACCCGCCGATTGCGGTGGCCGGCGCCACCCCAACCCAAATGGTCCAGACCATCGACCTCGCGCCGACGATCCTCGAGTTGGCCCGGGTGGCCGACACCGTGCCACGGCACGGCAGCTCACTCGTCCCGCTCCTCCGCGGAACCAGCGTGCCGTGGCGGACGTCGGTGCTGATCGAGTACTACAGCGACGCGGTCTTTCCACGGATCAAGAACATGGGGTATCAGGCGGTCCGCACCGAGCGCTACACCTATATCCACTATCTCGAACTGCCCGGCATGGACGAACTGTACGACCTGGCATCGGACCCGTTCGAGATGGACAACCTCATCGGGTCGGACCAGGGGCGAGCTGTTCTGCCCTCCGTCGCGGCGGAACTGGCCCGCCTGCAGCAGGCCACCGGGTATCGGCAGGTACCGCGGGGCCCGGCCCCGTGACCAGAGCGGCGCGGATCGAGATCGCTCCAGCCGATGAGGCGTGGTGGCGGCCATGGCGAGAACGGTACCGCCGGGAAATGAACTGCCAGATCGTCCACGATTCGTGGCACACCCGCGGGTTCACCGACATCAGTACCCTCCGGCTCGACGGCCGCGTGGTGGGATACGGTGCGGTCGGCGGCGACCCGGGGCAACCGAAGGATACCATTAAGGAATTCTTCGTCGACCCCGCCGATCGAGGGTCGGCGCTGACGCTGCTTCGCGCGTTCATCACCGCCACCGGGGCCGAATGGATCGAAACCCAGACCAACGATCCACTCTTGTCAGTGTTGATCTTTGATTGCGCGGACGATTTGACCAGCACGACGATCCTCTTCGAAGACGCCCTCACATCGACGATCCCGGCACCGGACGGGGCGGTCCGCCGATTGACCGACGCGGAGCGGGCCGCGGCGTTCCCCCATACCCTCGTCCCGGTCGGTGACTGGGGTGTGGAGGCCGGCGGTGCGATCGTCGCGACCGGCGGATTCTTTCTCCACTACAACCCGCCGTTTGCCGACCTGTACATGGAGGTGGCACCGCCGGCGCGCCGCCGCGGCTACGGCAGCTATCTGATCCAAGAATTGAAGCGGGTGTGCTATCAGGCCGGGCGGGTACCGGCGGCCCGCTGCGCCGCCGATAATACCGGGTCCCGATTGACCTTGCAGCGAGCCGGCCTGCTGCCCTCGGGCCGAATCGTTCGGGGCCGCGTGAAAGGAGCCTCCAGCCCGGCGGGAGCGACTACTGAATCCGCGTCTCAAACTCCTGGAAGCTGATCAACCGTGCGGCGGCCTCGTCCCAGAGTCCGAGCCGAAGGGTCTTGGCCGCGGTGGCGAGGGTCAGGACCGTCACCTCGTGGAAGAGCGCGTTCTCGTCGTGGCACCGCTTGAGATTGTAGTTCGGGATCCGGGGGCCGAGGTGGTGGACATGATGGAGACCGATGTTGCCGGTGAACCACTGAAGTACGGGATTCAGCTTGAAGTACGAGCTGCCGTGAATCGCGGCCGCCGCGTAGTCCCATTCCCGATGCTGATTCCAATAGGTGTCCTCAAATTGATGTTGGGCATAGAAGAGCCCAATCCCGGCTGAGGCGGCGATAAAGATGGCGGGGAAGTAAATCGCGACGAACGGGCCGAACCCGATCCAGAGCGAGCCCGCGACGCCGATCGCCAGAATCGCAAGATTCGTCGACCAAACGCTGAACCGCTGAAGCTGGTTGAGCGGCACACCCTTGATCAACCGTCGCTGGCTCAGCATCAGGTAAATCGGCCCGAGCCCGAGCAGCACCAGCGGATGGCGGACAAAGCGGTAGCGCCGTTGGCGTTCGGGCGTGAGGCCGGCATATTCGCGGACCGTCATCGTCTCGATGTCGCCGTGCCCCCGCCGGTCGAGGTCGCCCGCGGAGGCATGGTGCAAGGCATGGTCCTTTCGCCATTGGGCGAATGGCGTCAGCGTCAGAACCCCCGTTATCCACCCGGTGATTTCATTGGCCCGCCGCGATTTGAAGAACGAACCGTGGCCGCAGTCGTGCATGATGATGAAGGTCCGCACCAGCAGCCCGCCCGCCGGCACTGCCAGCAGCAGGGTCACCAGGTAGGAGCCGGCGAGGGACCGGTGCATCAGCGAGAGCAGGACGGCCAGGGGCAGGAGCGTCGTGGCCAACTGGATGACGGCCCGGTGGGTCTCCGGTTGCTGGTACCGGGCGACGATGGCACCCCACGTGGTCTTCTCCACCGTCGTGGGCCTCCCGTGCAAAAAGAATGGCCCGGGTCCTAGCCCGGGCCGGTTCGCCAAACGACTTCAAGTCAACTTAACGCGCCCCGCGACCCCGGCCTAGCGCGGGAGGCTCCGCAAGCACCGCGCGATGGCGTCGCCCACCGTTCGAAGGTCGAACGGTTTGGAGACCAATTCCCCAATTCCCAATTCCCGGAGTTCCTCCGGCCCAAGGGCTCCCGCGTAGCCGGAGGCCATGACAACTTTGAGATCGGGACGGCGAGCCAACATCTTCCGAGCGAGCTCGACGCCCGTCATGCCGGGCATCATCAGGTCCGTGAACACCAGATCCACGGCCTCCGGCGCGGCCAGGAAGGCCTCGAGCGCCGTCTCGGCGGACCCATACCCCACGGCCCGGTATCCAAGGCTCACCAGGAGCCGAGTGCCTAACCGGACGAGCGCCGGCTCGTCGTCCACCAGCATCACGGTCTCGCCGTGGCCAAGCGGTGGAGGGGCCAACTCGCCCAGCGCCGCCGACGCCGGGCCGGCTACCTGCGGGAAGTAGAGCCACGCCTTGGTTCCGGCCCCGGCATCGCTCTCGATCACGATGCCGCCGTCGTGGCTTCGCATGATGCCGTGCACCACCGCTAACCCCAGGCCAGTGCCCTCTGCCGGGCGTTTGGTGGTGAAGAACGGATCGAACGCCCGCCGAAGGATTTCCGGTGACATGCCCTGCCCGCTGTCGGCGACCATCAGGCGGACGTACCTCCCCGGTGGCAGTGAGGCCGGAACCGGGCCGGCGTCAGGGTGACTGGCGTCGACCGTCCGTTGCTCGATCCGGAGCACCCCGCCGCCCCGCTGCATGGCGTGCGCGGCATTGGTCCCGAGGTTCACGAGGACCTGATGCACTTGGGTTGAATCGGCCAGCACCAATGCGCCGCCATCACCGAGATCGGACTCGAGGGTAATGGTGGCCGGCACGGTGGCCCGGAGCAGGGCGAGCGCTTCCTCCACCACCGGAGCGAGCGCAATCACGTTCCGCTCCTCAGGTTGCTGGCGGCTGAAGGTGAGGATCTGGCGGACCAGCGCTTTCGCTCGGCGGCTGGCACCAAGGATCCCGGTCACCTCCTCGCCGAGGCCGGACTGGCTACCGAGTTGGGTACCGAGATACTCGGCGTGCCCGACGATGGCGGCGAGAATGTTGTTGAAGTCGTGGGCGATGCCCCCCGCCAGCGTCCCGAGCGCTTCGATCTTTTGAGCCTGGCGAAGACCCTCTTCCAGCTGCCGCTGGGCCGTGACATCCCGAGAGCTCCCAACGACGCCGATGATGTTCCCGTCGGGGTCTCGCCACGGGGCCTTTTGCGCCAAGAACACTAAATGCCGATCGCCGATCCGGGCGACCTCCTCGCGGAGTTGCCCCTGCCCCTGAGCCATGACCGTACTGTCGTTCCGCCGGAACTCGGCCGCCGTCTCCGGGGGAAAGAGTTCCCAATCGGTCCGTCCCACCACCTCATCGACGGCCCGCCCCATCAATCGTGCGCCGGCGGGGTTGACCAGTTGATAGCGCCCCTCGAGGTCCTTCACGAAGATCGCGTCGGCCGTCCCAGCCATGATCGCGTCGAGCAGCACGCCCTGGCGCCGCACCACGTCCTCGACCCGGCGCCGCTCGGTCACGTCGACCGACGACGCGAGTGCATGCCACTGGCCGCCGAGTTCGACCAATTCGATCGACAAGAACACCACCCGAGGCTCCCCCGTCGGCGTGGCGAACGTGAACTCCATGCCCTTCACGGCCTGGCCGGCCCGCAGATGCGACACCATCCGCTCGCGGTCTTCCGCGTTGGCCCACAGGTTGATCTCGTTGGTGGTCTTCCCGATGACCGCGCCCCGCTCCCGCTCGAACAGCCGGCAGAACGCCGGATTGACGTCGACGATCCGGCCTTCGGGATAAGTGGCCAGGAGGATTGAGAACGGACTGGCCAAGAACAGACGGCTGAAGCGATCCTCGGACTGGCGGAGGGCCTCGACCATCCGTTGGCGGTCGGTCACGTCCCGGAACCACCAGACCCGGCCGATCACGTCCCCACCCAAGCGCTGAGGCTGGCTCCGGACCTCGAACCGACGGCCGTCGGCCAACGGCACCACAGCGTCGGTCGCCGCGTCCGGATCGGCGGATAGCCGCCGGACTTCCGCCAGGAACACGGCCGACTCCCGGATCTGAACCAACACCGCATTCAGCCCGTCATCGCCCTCCCGTCCCACCACGAGCGGGGCGGCCAAGTTCCACATCCGGATGAAGGGGGCGTTGTGGTACACCACGCGACCCGCGAGATCGACGATCAGGACCCCATCATCGGTGGCATTGAAGGCCGAATCGAAGAGTGAGACCGCGGCCGGCGCGAACCGGGCGCCGGCGTCCGGAGCTTGGGCCATCGAAGAGATCCTTCGAGAACGCGGGGTCAGGCGGGGTCGAACGGTGGCGAAAGTTACCGCCTTTCACCGGGGGTCACCACCGACCCTCAGCGAACCGGGGCGGTTTGGCGGCCCCCCGGACACTCGACCCGCGCGATGGGGACCATGGCGGCCAACCCGGACCAGGACACCGCGCATACAACCTCCGAAGGCGTTTCCTGACTACGCGACAAACCGGGGAAAAACCGGCCACCGGCCTCGGCCGCGCCCTCCGAGCCCCTTCCGAGTATCTTCGTCCGGTGCGTCGACTTCTCCTGCTCGGCCTTTCCGTTCCGCTCTCCGCGCAGGACCACCGCCCCCCCGAAGTGGCGGTCGTTCGCCTGGCGCCGGGCACCGCCGTTCGGCTCGACGGCCTCCTCACCGAGCCGTTCTGGCACTCGGTCCCCGCCGCCACCGATTTTCGCCAGCGCGAACCCGCCGTCGGCCAGCCGGCCACCGAGACCACCGAGGTCCGGGTCGTGATCGACGGCGCCACGGTCTACGTCGGCGTCCTGGCCCGGGACTCCCGCCCCGACGAGGTCATCGCCCGGATTCTCCAGCGCGACCAACTGGTCCGAGTCAGCGATTTCGAGTCCGGACTCCGTTTCAAGGGCGACGACGTCGTCGCGATTCTCCTCGATCCAATGCACGATCGCCGCTCGGCCTACGTGTTCGCGACCAACGCCAACGGGGCCGAGTTCGACGCCTTGGTGAGCAACGACGGCCAAGACATGAACGCGGATTGGCGGGGCGTCTGGCAGGTGGCCGCGAGCCGAACGGCCGAAGGCTGGAGCGCCGAGTTCGCGATTCCCCTCCGGTCAATCCGGTATCCCGCCGACTCCGCGGCCATCTGGGGATTCAACGTGGGCCGGTATCAAGCCCGGATCAACGAGGAATCGCTCTGGACCTCGTGGGGGCGCGACCCCGAAGGTTTCCATCGGGTGAGCAACGCCGGGCACCTCGCCGGGATCGGGGCCCTACCCCGCCCCGGCGCGAACCTCGACGTGAAGCCGTACCTGCTCGGCGGCGCGAGTCGCACGGTCGATGGGGCCACCGTCGCCACCGACGGCCGCCTCGAGGCCGGTCTCGACCTCAAGACCGAGGTCGCCCCCGGGCTGCTGCTCGACCTCACCGCCAACACCGATTTTGCCCAAGCTGAAGTCGATGACGAAAAGGTCAATCTGACCCGGTTCAATCTCTTCTTTCCGGAAAAGCGGGATTTCTTTCTCGAGAACGCCGGGATCTTCGAGTTCGGATTCCGAAGCGCGTTCGAGCCGCCGCCGTTCCTGATGTTCTTCTCCCGCCGAATCGGAGTGGCCGACGACGGCCCAGTGCCGTTGCTGGGCGGGCTCCGCCTCACCGGCCGCGCCGGGCGCCAATCGATCGGGGTCTTGAATGTCGTGACCGACCCGGCGTTCGGGGTTCCCCGGCAGAACCATGCCGTGGTCCGGGTCAAGCGCGACTTCAGCACCGGCGGGTACTTGGGCGTGATGGCCACCGATCAACGCTCGGGCGATGACTGGAACACCGCCGGAGGCGTGGACTTCCTGATCCGGCCGAGTCCCTCGCTCACCATGCAAGGGTACGCCGCCACCACGACCGCAAAGGACGCCCGAGCCGGGTTTTCGGGCCGAATCGAAGCCCAGATTGAGACCGAACGGTTCGGGGCCCGGCTGGCCCACCTGCTGGTCGACCGGAATGCCCGCGCCGACCTCGGCTTCGTCACCCGGACCGATATCCAACGGAGCGATGCGAATGTCCGGGTCACCACCCGCCCCAAGGTCCTGGGACTCCGCCGTCTCGATTTCTCGACCGACGCCCAACTGATCACCAATGGCGCCGGGACCGTCCAGGACTGGACGGTTTCGCCGAGCGCCTCCGCGGACTGGAACTCGGGCGATCGCTTCTTTATCTGGTACACCGGTGGGTTCACCCGGCTGGAGGAGGGCTTTTCGGTGTCCGACAGCGTGCCGGTTCCGGCGGGGCAGTATGACACCTGGTCCTTCAACTGGTTCGCGAGCTCGAGCCAGCGGCGGCCGATCGTGCTGCGGACCAACCTGACCCTGCAGGGGACGTATGGCGGAACGATCCACTCCCTCGGCGGAGAACTGTCGGTCGCGCCATCGCCCAATTTCGCGCTCGGCTTGAACCTCAACCGGAGTCTCGTCGATTTGCCGGGCGGGAGCTTCACGGCCGATCTGGCCACCGTGCGGCTTACGGTGGCCCTGTCGACCAAGCTGGTGGCCAACACCCTGCTCCAATACAACGCGTTCGAGCGGGACCTGGGTGCCAATTTCCGAATCGGCTACACCTTTCGTCCCGGCAGCGATCTGTTCCTGGTGTTCAACGAGCGCCGGGGAGACGGCAACCGGCTCTGGGCCCCGCGAGAGCGCGCCGGCCTGGTGAAGCTCACCTACCTGTCACGGTTGTAGGGACGGTGGGCCAATGATGCCGCCCCGGTACTCGGTCATCATCCCCGCATTCAACGAAGAGCGCTATCTCCCCAGGCTCCTCGAGTCCCTCGCCGTCGCCCGGAATGTCTACGGCCCGGCGGAGGGCATCGAAGTCATCGTCGCCGACAACGCATCGACCGACGGAACTGCCCGGGTTGCCGCCGAGCGGGGTTGCCGGGTGACCCGGGTGGAGCGGCGCGTGATCGCGGCGGCCAGGAACGGCGGCGCGGCCGAGGCCCGGGGCGAGATCCTGGCATTCGTGGACGCCGACATGCGGGTGCATCCGGAAACCTTCCGGGCCATCGACCGGGCGATCGCGACCGGCCGCGTCGTAGCCGGGGCGACGGGCGTCCGGCTCGAGCGAATGTCCCTCGGCCTCGCCCTGACCTTCATTACGATGATTCCGATGGTCTGGCTCACCGGGATGGACACCGGCGTGGTGTTCTGCCGCCGGGAGGACTACCTGGCTGTCGGCGGATACGACGAGAACCGCCTCGTGGCCGAGGACGTCGCCTTTCTGCTCGCCCTCCGGCGGCTCGGCCGGGGCCGGGGACAGCGGCTGGCCCGGCTGCGGGGCGCCAAGGCCATCGCATCGACCCGGAAATTCGACGAGTTCGGGGATTGGCACTATTTCGGGCTGATGCTCGAGGGCGTTCGCCACCTGCGCGGGCGGGGTGGCACCGCCTTCACCGACCGCTACTGGTACCGGCCCAACCGCTGAACGTAGCTTGGGTCTCCACCTCCTGAAGTCGCTGGTCCCACCAAGCGCCGAGTGCCGAGCGCCGAGCACCGAGTAGGGACTTCACCGCCTGGCGAACGTGGTCCCGTGACTCCCTGAGGCGGGCCACCAGCGCGGCCTGGTCGGCAAGGTTCTCGGCGGCATCGGCGTCCCGGCCGCCGGGCGCGGGCACGCCCAGGCTGGTGGCCGGATAGAGGTAGTTGTACCGGGCGACGTGGGCGTACACTTTGGCGACGGTCATCACCCCGGGCCCCGGGCTCCAGCCGAACTTGTCCGCCGGCAGGCCTCGGCCAGCGCGATGAACTTCTCCATCGACGCCTCGAACTGAAGCATCGTTTCGGCGGCAAAGCCCGCCGGCGTGTTCGCCGCCGGCTGGGTCTGGGCGCCGGCGGTGGTGGTGATGAGGACGAGTCCCGTCAGCAGCGCGGTTGCGGGTCGGATCATGATGGTTTTTCCCCTATCGGGCCAGGATGGAATCGAGCATGGCGACCAGCGCCGCCCGGTCGAGCGAGAACTGCTGCCGTTCGTTCAGTTCGGTCACCTTCTCGAGGGCGCGGCGAACCGCGCTGTGAGTCTGGCCGGCCGTCGGGGCCACCAGGTAACGAAGCTTCGGCCTGGCGTCGAACAGGGCGTGCTCGACCGCCTGGGCCACCTCGAGCGGCTCCGGATATCGCGACTCGTTGGCCGGGTCGAACGCCGCCACCAGTCGCTGGTACGGCGCCTCGAACCGGGAGCCCGCGGTGCTCCGGTTCTTTTCCCGCCACCGGCGCAGCACGTTGGCGGACATGCTCGACCGGTATCGGCCCGGCTCGACGATGCTGACCTTGACGCCCAGACTGGCCATCTCGAGTGCCAGCGCATCGGTGAACCCCTCGACGGCGTGCTTGCTCATCGCGTACGGCCCCGAGAGCGGGCCGGCGACGATGCCGTTGATCGACCCGATGGTGGTAATCCGCCCCCGGCTTTCGATGATCAGCGGTGCGAACGCCTTGGTGATCCGGTAGGGACCGTAGACGTTGACGTCGAACTGAAAGGCGAGGTCCTCCTCGTCGATCTCGATCATCGGACCGAGGATCGCGACGCCGGCATTGTTCACCACGCCATAGAGACCCCGCCCGGCCCGCCGCACCGTTTCGACGGCCGCGGCGATCTCGGCGGGCTTGGTCACGTCAAGACGAAGGGCCTCGACGTTCTTGATGGCATTGAGGGCGCGGAGGTCTTCCTCGCTCCGCGCGCCCGCATAGACGAAATGCCCCTTCGAAGCCAGCAGTTCGGTGATGGTCCGGCCGATGCCGGAACTCGCGCCGGTCACCAGGACGGCCCGCGGGGAATCGCTTCTGGCCTGGGCCGACAGCATGCCAGGTCCGGCAAGGGCGAGGGCACCCAGGGCCCAGGCGGCCCGGGTCAGTTGGTTCGGCATCGTCGGTCTCCGGAGAGAAAATGGTTGCGCCGGGAAAATAGCGGGCTCCGCTCCCGCGGGAATCCGGGTAGTTTCCCACCATGTTCCTCGCGCTCGTCGCCGTCCTCCAGGCCGGCCGGATTGGCCCCGTCCCGCGGGTCACCCCGCCCCGGATCGAAGCCACCGCCACGATCGACGGGATCCTCGACGAACCGGCCTGGGCCGAGGCCGCTCGGCTCACCGGGTTTTCCCAATTCAGCCCGGCGGACGGCCGGCCGGCCGAAGACCCGACTGAAGTTTTGGTCTGGTATTCCCCCACGGCCATCCACTTTGCCGCCCGCGCCACGGCTCCGGCAGGAAGTGTCCGGGCCCATCTGGGCGATCGCGACAAGGGCATCCAGAGCGACGACTACATCGAAATCCAGCTCGGCACGTTCAACGACGGCCGCCAGGCCTTCGTCTTCGCGGTCAACCCCCTCGGTGTGCAGGCCGATGGCGCGCTGACGGAGGGATCGACCCGCCGGTCGGCCTACGGCGAGGGCTCCGACCGGGGCGGCCGCGAGCAGCCGGACCTGACCCCCGATTTTACCTTCGAGTCGAAGGGCCGGCTGACCGATGCCGGTTACGAGGTCGAAGTCCGGATCCCGTTCAAAACGCTCCGCTACCAGGCGGGTGAGCGGCAGGACTGGTCGCTCCAGATCGTCCGGCGGGTCGCCGCCACCGGGCGGGAAGACACCTGGGCGCCGGCCAGCCGGGCGGCCACCTCGTTCGTGGGCCAGAGCGGAACGCTGGTCGGCCTCGAGCGGCTCCGCCGCGGCCGGGTGCTCGAAGTCACCCCGATCGTCACCAGCACCGTGAGCGGCGCCCCGCTGTCCGGCGCCTGGGGCTATGACGGCGGCCGGCCGGAGTTCGGCGGGAACCTCAAATGGGGCCTCTCGACCAACCTCACGTTCAATGGCACGGCCAATCCGGATTTTTCCCAGGTCGAGTCCGATGCCGGCCAGCTGGTGACCGATCCGCGCCGCGCCGTGTTCTTCGCCGAAAAGCGGCCGTTCTTCCTCGACGGGCTCGAGTATTTCACCACCCCAAGCCGGGTGATCTATACCCGGCGGATCGCGGCCCCGATCGGGGCCGCCAAGGTCACCGGCCAAGTGTCCGGGATGAGTTTCGGATTCCTGTCCGCCATCGATAGCCGGGTCACCTCAGCCACCGGACGGCACCATCCGGTGAACAACGTGCTCCGGCTCCAGCGCACCATCGGCGGCCGGTCGCGGTTAGGCGTGGCCTACACCGACCGGGTCGACGGCAGCGACTACAACCGGGTCGGCGAGTTCGACGGACGGCTGGCCCTGAGCCCGCTCACCAGCATCTCGTTCTTCGGCGCGGTCAGCCGCGACCGGAACTCAACCGGCACCCGGACCGCCCCCATGGGCTACGCCGAGTTTCGCCACAGCGGACGGACCTTCGGGCTCCAGGCCACCGTCAACGCGGTGTCGGACCAGTTCGTGGCCGGCAGCGGGTTCATCAGCGAACCGGACATGGCCCAGGCCTCGATCGCGCCGTCGGTCACCCTCTACGGCAAGCGCGGCGCCCTGGTCGAGCGGGTCAGCACCTCGCTCTTCGCCGACCTGGTATGGGCGTATCCGGATTTCCGGAGCGGCCTAGCCTCGCGCGACCGGCGCCTATTGCAGCGCCTCAACCTGACCTTCCGGGGCGGGTGGGACATCGGCTTCACGGGATACCGGTTCAACTACGGCTACGACCGGCGGCTGTTCCGGGATTACGCCATCGAAGTGCCGGCCGACGCCGGACTCGACACCGTCGCCTATCCCGCCGGTCAGCGCCTCCCGTCGCTCGCCGGCGGCGTGACCCTGAGCACCCCGGAGCTGTCCGGATTCCTGCTCGACGTCTACTTCGCTTTCGGCAAGGATATCAATTACTCCGAATGGTCCGCCGCCGACATCCGGGTGGCCTCGCTGACGCTCTCGTATCGCCCCACGCCGAAGCTCCGGGCCGAGTCGAGGCTGCCGCTCCAGATCTATCACCGGTCGTCGGACGGGTCGCTCGTCTCCCGAAAACTCCTGCCGCGGCTCAAGGTCGAGTACCAACTCTCGCGGTCGGTTTTTCTGCGGGCGGTGGGCGAGTACCAGGCGTTCCAGCGCGACAGTCTCCGTGACGACACCCGAACCAATGCCCCGATTCTGATCCGGGACCCGGCCACCGGTCGGTATCGCAGGGATCTCGCGCTCCCGCTCGACCAGAACGCCTTCCGGATCGACTTCCTGTTTTCCTATCAGCCGACCCCCGGCACGGTGTTCTTCGCGGGCTACGGAAGCAGCATGGTCGAGGACGAAGCCTTCCGGTTCCAGGGGCTGACCCGGTCGCGAGACAACTTCTTCGTCAAGTGGAGTTACTTGTTCCGGCTCTGACGGAGGAGGTCCCGGGACCCCTCAGCCGGTCACCACTCCCAGCAGAGCTCCCGCCCGTCGACCGTGAGGATCCGGGCGAGAGCGCCCGGCGGGAAGCCGCCCACCCGATCTCGTACCCGGCCGAGTTGGGCGGCACCCTCGGGTTCGAGGACCCACCGGCTGAGGCGGCGGTCCGTCGTGGGGATGCGCCGAATCCAACCCGCAGCCGCGAGGCTCCGGACGGCCTCGTCGACCGATTGGCGCCGACAACTCTGGCGCCGGGCCAGCTCCCTCTGGTGAAGAGCGCCGGAACGGTCCAGGTCGGCCAAGATGCCGAGCTGCACGACCGTCAGGCCGGCGGGCCCGATCCGGCCCAGGAACCGGCCGGCCGCCGCACCGCGTCGACAGAGGGCCAACAGTCGTTCGAGGGTGACGGGTTCGAGGTCGCTCCGATCCATGGAGTCAATATCGTCGTCGGCTTCGGATCGGCCTCACCGTATTCACGCGGTTAGGGCTGATTTCGACACGGCCGGGCGGGTGGGGCGAGTGCAACCCGGGTCCGGTATCGAGTTTGTCAGGGGCCTGACAAACTCGGGTGAGCGACACGGTCCGACCCACGCTCACCCCTTCCCCACCAACTTGGCTAGCGCGCCCCACCGGCGTTCGGGGACGGCGCTCATCGCGCGATCCTCCGCCGCACGGCGTCGGTCCAATTGGTGATCACGTTGAGGCGGGTGGTGGACTGTTCGGGAGGGCCAAGTATGAGGAGATGCCGCCGCCCATCGGGGGCGATATCGTGGGAGCGCCCGTACACGTTCACGTAGGGCCCGCGGAAAATCGCCTGCGGACGGCCGAACGTCGAGGCGCCCGGTGGCGGAACCGCTACCGCGACCCACTCCTGGCCCCAGCGATAGAAGAGCTCGTCGCCCCGCGGCGACCAGACCGGCTCCTCGCCCCCGGCGAGCGAGACCTTCTGTCGCGCGCCACGCCGGCCGGCGTCGGTCACGTAGATCTCGTACCGGCCCGCTTCGTTCGACGTGTACGCAATCCAGCGCTGGTCCGGCGAGTACGCCGGTCCCCAGGCCGCCGGGAAGGAGTCGATGGGAACGGGGTCCTTCCCGAGAACCAGGGGCACGATCCAGGCGCCACCGGAGCCGGGCGAACCCGTTGCCTCCAGCGTGTCCGGCGCGATGTCGTTGAGCAGCCACCCCACGGCGAGGGTATCCCGATCGCCCGCGCTCTCGACGAGCTGTCGCACGACCACCTGCCCATAGGGCGCCTGGGTGGCGGTTTCCGTGAAGACAACCCGCCTCCCGTCCGGCCACCACCGCGGAGCGAACGGGATGCCGCGGGTGATGACCTTGGCCTCCGTGCCACGTTCGACGTCGTACACCCAGAGCTCGAGCGCTCCAGCCGACGACGTGACCAACGCGGCGATGCGCCGGCCATCGGGGCTGAGCGAGAACGTTCCGAATCGCTGCGGCCCGAAGCCGAGACTGTCCACCGCACCGTCACGCGAGGCCCAGACCAGCACCCCAAGATCCGCGTCGACGCCCGGCGCATACACCAGGGTTCCATCGATCGCCACCGCGTACTGGGTGCCGCCCCAGACCGACCGGACGCCGCTCAGGACCTCCACCGCGCGGCCGCGGACGCGATGGCTGACGGGATCGAACCCGATGGCCATCAGCCCGGCCGGGGTGGTGTAGACCAGCTGTCCAGACGCGAGATACTGGGGCTGCTGACCGCGGATCGCGGTCGCAGGATCGAGCGAGTCCACGGAGACCGGCCCGGACGGCGTCAACGCCAGGGTCCGCCCGGTCTCGAGGTCGACGACCCCGACCAGGGAGTTGTAGCCGCGGAAACTGGAGGTCTCGATCAACGCGTGGCGACCGTCAGGCAGCAGACTCGGGAGTGAGCGGGCGACACCGTGGGGATTCGGTATCGTCTCCACCGGCCCGCCCGACTGCGGCACCCATCCCAGCTCCGATCCCTCGCGGGCGGACACGAGGATCCGTCCGTCCGAACTCCAAGCAAGGCCATTCGATTCCGGAATCGCGGCGAGCGCCACCGCCGCCCCGCCCCCGGTCGGCACCTTGCGCAGTTCCGATCCGACGAGGAAGGCGATCCACTCGCCGTCCGGAGAGACGAGCGGGTCCCAGGCGCCCTCGGTCCCGGCGACGGGTGTCGCCTCGAACGCGCCGATGTCGCGGCGGTAGAGGCGATAGGCGCCATTGCCGCCCGCCACATAGAACAGGGTCTTACCATCCGGCGACAGCGCCAGTGCCCGGCGCCCCGGGTCGAGGCTGCCCAAGCTCGCGAAGGAGAGCGGCGCCGAATCCGGCAGAACAACGTTGAGGTGCTTGGCCGCCGGCGGCGCGGGTCTCGCCGACCAGGTGGCTCGGAGCGCCCAAGCGGAGAGGACGACGCCGATCGCGCCCACGCCCCAGCCGAGCCAGGCCCAGCGACGGCCGGCCGGGCTCCCCGTGCCGGCCCCGACCCCGAACCGCGGGTCCGCCAGCGCGTCGGCGAACGACTTCGCGCAGTCGAACCGGTCGGCCGGCACCTTCTCCAGCGCCTTGGCCACGGCCGCCCAGACGTTCAACGGCACGGACTTCCGGAACTGGGTCACCACCGGCACCG
>JANPEL010000262.1:0-2875 GCA_031431925.1 Gemmatimonadota bacterium
GCCGGACATCATGGTCGTGGTCGGTGGCTATAACTCCAGCAATACGACCCACCTGGCTGCGCTGTGTGCCCGCCGCGGTGTCCCGACCTTTCACATTGAGGATGCCGACTGCATCGACCCGGCAACCGGGACGATCCGCCACCGCATCCTGCCGTTCTTGGGTTGCCGAGCAAATCGTATCGAAGGTCCGGACATGATCGGCTTCATGCGCGAGGCCGAACTTCCGAGTCAACGCTTGGCGGAACTCCTCGGCAATCGCCAGCGACTCTTTCGAAAGCATCGTGGTCTGATTGGCGATCCCGACCCGGGTCAGATCGCGGTCGAAATCGAACCCCTCAGATGCCGTCTTGGCGAACCGCTCGGCCAACTCGGTCACATCGCCGCCGTGTTCCAAATAGGCGATGACTTGCCTGGCCTCGGCCATGTCGAAGAGCACCAAATAACGGCCATTGGGGAACTTGGTGACCTGGCTTGCGGTAGCCTTGGTTTCTTCATGCCAGTACTTGCCGTGGATGACCGACGTAAAGCCATCGCGGGCGTAGGATTCGACCCGCTTCCAAACATTCAGCACCGAACCGCAGGTGGTGTCCACCAGCACGCAACCAATGGCCCGAAGGGTGGTGAAGTCCTGAATCGTGACGCCGAAGGCGGGAAGAATGACGACGTGGTCGGCGGTGATCCCCGAGAAGTCGAAGTGACCGTCTTCGCCCCGGTGAATGAACTCGAGGCCCATGGCTTCGAGTTTCTTGTTGACATGCGGGTTGTGGATGATCTCACCAACCATCACCAGTTGGCGATCCGGAAACTTGGTTCGGGTTTCATAGGCGTACTCAACCGCTCGGTCGACGCCGTAACAGAATCCGAACTCCTTGGCCAGGCGGAAGGTGAGCGGGCCAACCGAGAGCCGGTACCCGTTGGCCTTGAAGGCGTCGATGATGCCGCTGTGGTAGTCGGCGGTGAGGAGCCCTTCGATGGCCCCCTTGAGTCCGAAGCCTTTGCGAAAATAGGTCTGCTCGGGCATGCCGCTATGGCCTCGGCTTGAAGGCCCGGCCGCACTGCCCGACCGCCGGGTTGATCATCAAGTCGAGAAACTTGCCCGTGACTCTCAGGGTGTCGGGACCGTCGACGAGCTTGAACCGGGCGTCGAGGGTTCCGGAGACAAAGCCCCCGTCGGCCCGGGTCACCTGGACATTGCCCCCGGTGGCCTCGAACCCGATGTTCGCCGAATCGTTGACCAACCGGAGCGCGCCGAACGCGAGCGGCCGCCAGCTCGATGACACCGCACCGGACACCACCGGAAACTGGCCCAATCGGAGTGAATCTTGGGCGAACAGGGTTAGTCCAAAGGCCGTGTCGCCGCGGATCGCGAGGATTTCAAGCATGGAATCGGCGGGGCACCACGACACTTCCGGGCGGGCGGCGAACCCGCCGGACCGCGATGCGGTCCACTCGACCGACACGACCCCAGGACCGTCGAGCGACGGGGCGGCCGGAATTGGGCAACCAAACGGCAGGACGAGCAGTCCGAAGGCAAGGGTACGCATCGCGAGGAAGGTCTCAGCGAATGGCTCCGAACACAAGATCGAAGGACTTTGGACGGACGGGTTTGGGAGGCGCGGGTGGGGGTGGCGGAGTGGGGCAGCCGGCGACTCGGGATCTAGGACGCTTGGGCCCACTTGCTTCGGCCATCGCGATGGAGGCCATAGGCCCGGAGGCGGCGCCACAAGGTGGTGCGGCTGATCCCTAAGCTTTTGGCGGTTTCAGCCAATTTCCAGGCGTTGGCGTCGAGCGAGCGAACGATGGCTTCTTTTTCCCGTTCCGCAAGCGTCTTCGGGCCGGCGTTGCCTGGCAAGAACATCGCCTCACCCAGATCGATGGTCCCGACCTTGAGCGGCTTGAGCCGGCCCCCAAACTCGGCCAACTGGGGCATCAACTCCCGGGACGTCTGCGAGAGGTCGAGGCCCAATTCGCGGGCGTTTTGGTTGGCATACAAGACTTTGCCCTGGGCATCAAAAACGACAACGCCCTCGGAGAAGGCATCCAAGAGCGATTTTGCGAGCGGCGAGAAGACCGACGGCATCGAGGGCGGGGTTGGATTTGACATAGGATGAGTTACGGGGGGACGTTCCAATAGGTTTCATGGACTCGGCGCTCGGCTGCTCGGCACTCGGCGTTCGGTGGGCGGGGCTCGGGGTTCGAGAATCACTTGATACGTGACTGACTGGACAGTCAGCATCTCGTATCTATCGGCGGATGAGGCAGACCTGGGCCCGGAACACTTGACCGCACGGTCAATACCGCCCATGGTTCGGTATGCTCAAACAAGCGATTCTCGATCAATCAGTTGCGATCCTGGTCCGGAAAGGGTTGGGGGGCTGGAATCTCGAGGAGGTCGCTCGGCAGGCCCGGTGCGCAAAAGGGCTCGTCCTCTACCACTACCGGTCGAAGGCTGCGCTGCTGGGTCTGACAGCGACCGAGCTTGAGAGGACGCGGTGGGATCGGCGGTTCGTGGCCTTGGCCGGAGGGGACGGTCTCGTGGGGATCGACCGGCTTTGGGATGAGATGGTCGCGGAGGTCGACTCGGGGCGGTTCGGCGCCTGGGTCTCCCTTGCTGCGGCCGGCTACCGTGGAACGGAGCCTGGGCGGAGCCAGTCGTTTCGGTCCGCGGTGGCCCGCCGGCTCGGACTTCCGACCGAGGCCCTGGCGGACGCGGCATCGATCGAGGCCACGATGGAGGGCATGACGCTGCTGCTCAGCCGGGCCACCAGTCGCGAGGTGCTCCGGGCCGCCTACGATCGACTCTGGGCCAGCATGGTGGCGCCGTGAGCGTGAAACGCAAATGGGGCGGGCCTGGAAAAGGCCCGCCCCTTTTGCG
>JANPEL010000263.1:0-2546 GCA_031431925.1 Gemmatimonadota bacterium
ACCGCGTAGTTGATGTCATTGCCGATCAAATCCATCAACTCGAAGGGCCCCATCTTGAAGCCGCCGGCGTCGCGCATGGCCCAATCGATCGTGGCCTTGTCCGCGAGCCCCTCTTCGAAAATCCGGAGTGCCTCGCTGTAGAACGGCCGGGCCACTCGGTTGACGATGAAGCCCGGGGTGTCGGAGGCGATCACGGTCGTCTTACCCCAGGCGTCGAGCAGCGCCCGCGACTCGCTGGTGACCGCCGGGTCGGTGAGCACGCCCGGCACGATTTCAACCAGCGGGAGCACCGGCGCCGGGTTGAAAAAATGGATCCCGATGACTCGCTCCGGCCGGGTGCAGGCCGAGGCAATGGCCGTGACCGACAGCGAGGAGGTGTTGGTCGCGAGCACGGCGTTAGGCCCGACGACGGCGTCGAGGCCCTTGAAGGTTGCCTGCTTGATCGGAAGATCTTCGAGGATGGCCTCGATGACCAGATCGGAGCCGGCCAAGCCGGAATAATCCCCGGCCGCCGGGGTCAGGTACGAGATCCGGGCCAGCAGCAGCTCGGCAGCGGGGCCGGTGAGCCGGCCTTTTTCGACCTCGCGGGCCATCGTTTTCGTGTGGGCGGCACGGGCCCGTTCCACCGCCCCGGCAAACGGGTCGGCCAGGATGACCGGGTGACCAGCGGCCGCGGCAACCTGGGCGATCCCGCTCCCCATGGTGCCGGCGCCAAGGACGGCGACGCTAGCGGCCATGGAAATTGGGTTTCCGCTTTTCCTTGAAGGCGGCAATGCCCTCGGGGTGGTCGTGGCTCTTCCCGGCGATGGATTGGAACTCGCCTTCCATGACCAATTGCTGCTCGAAGCTGTTGGTGGCCGAGGCGTTGATCAGCCGTTTGGTCAGGCCCAGGGCCAGCGTGGGCATGGCGGCGAGGCGGGCGGCCAAAGCCCAGGCTTCCGATTCAAGCGAGGCGAGCGGCACGGCCTTGAGAATCATGCCCCACTCGGCGGCCTGTTTGGCCGCGATCTTCTCCCCGAGCATCAGGGCCGCGGTGGCCCGGGCCCTTCCAACCAGGTGTGGAAGCGTCCACGACCCGCCGGTATCGGTAACCAACCCGATGTTTATGAACGCCTGGATGAAGGATGCCTCCTCGGCGGCCAGCACGAAATCGCAGGCCAAGGCAAGGTTGGCTCCCGCCCCGGCCGCCACGCCGTTCACGGCGGCCACCACCGGCACCTCGAGATGCCGGATGCCCAAGGCCACCCGATTCCAGGTGTCGTCGAGGTGTTTGGCCAAGTCGCCGGAGATATTGGAGCCGGTGATGTCCTGGCCGGCACAAAACCCCCGTCCCGCGCCCGTCATATGGACAGCCCGGATGGTCCGGTCGGCCTTGATCTCGGCCAGCACGGCCAACAGCCGCTCGAACATGGCATCGTTGAAACTGTTCAGGACATCCGGCCGGTTCAGGGTCACCCGAGCCACCCCGTCACGCCGTTCGAATAGGACCGTCGCCTCGCTCATCGCACCCCCGTTCTGAGGCGTGTAAATTAGCACCACTATGCATACTCCGTATATCGTCGACGGCGTCCGAACCCCGATCGGAAGCCTTGGTGGCAGTCTCGCGGGGGTCCGGGCCGATGATCTTGCGGCCTCGGTGATCTCGGCACTCGGCGCTCGGCACTCGGCACTCGATTTGGGGCTGATTGCTGACGTCATTTTGGGGTGTGCCAACCAGGCGGGGGAGGACAATCGGAATGTGGGGCGGATGGCGGCGCTCCTGGCCGGGTTGCCTCCTTCCGTGGCGGGGGAGACGGTCAACCGGCTCTGCGCGTCGGGGCTGGCGGCGGTATCGAACGCTGCCCGGGCCATCATGACGGGGGATGGCGACCTCTACATCGCGGGCGGGGTCGAGCAGATGACCCGGGCGCCGTTCGTCCTTGGCAAGGCGAAGACGGCGTTTGCGCGGGACATCGAGATGTTCGACACCAGCCTGGGGTGGCGGTTCGTCAATCCCAAAATGAAAGAGAAGTACGGGGTCGATCCGATGGGGCAGACGGCCGAAAACCTGCTCGAGACCCACGCCATCAGCCGGGAAGACCAAGACCGGTTCGCCCATCACTCCCAGGTCAAGGCGGCGGATGCCCGGGCCCGAGGGCGGTTTGCCAAGGAAATCGTTCCAGTCACGATTCCAGCGGCCGGTAAGGGCAAGGAGCCCACCAAGTTCGAACAGGACGAGTTCATCCGGGCCGAAACCACCATGGAGGGCTTGGCCAAGTTGAAACCGGCGTTTCGGACCGACGGGAAGGGTTCGGTCACCGCCGGGAACGCCTCCGGCCT
This sequence comes from Gemmatimonadota bacterium, assembly GCA_031431925.1. Lineage (GTDB taxonomy): Bacteria > Gemmatimonadota > Gemmatimonadetes > Gemmatimonadales > GWC2-71-9 > SHZU01. The sequence continues at coordinate 2,320 of JANPEL010000263.1, forward strand.
GAACGATGGGGCCTGTGCGCTGCTGCTGGCTTCGGACGCCGGCCTCAAGGCCTCCGGGTTGACGCCCCGGGCCCGGATTCTCGGCACGGCGGTGGCCGGGGTCGAGCCGCGGGTCATGGGCATTGGCCCGGTCCACGCCACCCGGAAACTGCTCGCCCGGCTCGGCATGACCCTCGACCAGATGGATGTGATCGAGATCAACGAGGCCTTTGCCGCTCAAGTCCTGT
>JANPEL010000264.1:0-16444 GCA_031431925.1 Gemmatimonadota bacterium
CGAGCCACCTTGCCCGCATGCAACATGAAACCAGCTTTGACGCGATCATCATTGGAAGCGGCTTCGGCGGCACCATGGCCGCCCAGCGGTTCATCGACGCCGGATGGTCGGTCCTCATGCTGGAGCGAGGACCCTGGGTACGCCGGAGTCCCGAGAACTGGGCTCCTTCCCAAATCGGCCCGCATACCACCTATTGCTCCCCCGACGCGCCGTACCGGGACCGACCGGGTGACCGCGCGTCGACGATCCGGACCTTTTTCTGTGTTGGCGGCCCGTCGGTTTTCTACGGTGGGGTATCGCTGCGATTTCGGCCCGAAGACTTCGCGCCCGCACCCGACGTCGTGACCGACTCGGGCGCCGCGTGGCCCTTCGAGCTGGCCGAACTGGAACCCTACTACCAGGAGGCCGAGCGGTTGCTCGACGTTTCGAACGGCCCGCTCGGCCAAACGAGTCGTCGGCTCGATGCGGCCGCCCGCTCGCTGGGCATGACCCCGGTCCGGCTGCCGCTTGCGATCCGGCGACGGGCCGCCGGCCCGAAGCCGGGGTGTGTCGACTGCCCGACTTGCGACGGATTCGCCTGCGCCATCGGAGCCAAGAACGATCTTGCCACCGGCATTCTGCCTCGCTTGATCGAACGAGGCCTCGTGCTGCGGTCCGAGACGGTCGTCACGCAGTTGGTGGAGCGCGGGAACCGGATCCGAGGGGTGCGGGCCATCGGCCCCGACGGCCGGCGACTCGAGTTCGTTGGTCGCCAGATCGTATTGGCCGCCGGAGCGTTGGGCTCACCCCATCTCGTGCTCACGTCGGGGCTCCAACGAATATCACCGGCCGGCCCCGCCGTGGGGCGCTATCTCACCCGACACATCAACAGCGCCGTGATCGGGCTGTTTCCGCGCCGCCAGAACGTGGAACGGCGGTTCGTGAAACAACTCGGTTTCTTCGATCACTACCGGAGCGAGGATGGAGCGAAGCTCGGGTCGATCCAGCAATTGGCCACGCCGCCGGCAGCCTACGTCCAGGCAGAAGCCCCCTGGCCCCTTGGGCACCTCGCCGGGGGCGTGGTCGACCGCCTTCTCGGACTGCTCACGATCGCCGAAGACCAGCCGCGGGCGACCAACGGCCTGACAATCGAAGGGAAGACGATGGATCGGTTCGGGATGCCGCTCGGCGTGATCCGCCATACCTACACCGCTCGAGATCAGTGGAGCGACGACGCACTTCGACAGGTGGCCCGGAGGATTCTCAAAGCGGCCGGAGCCGTGGTCTGCTACTGCCATCCGATTCGAACCTTCTCCCACGCCCTCGGGACCCTCCGGATGGGGACCGATCCCAGGACCTCGCCCGTTGACCGGGATGGCCGGTTCCGCGGGGTCGAGAACCTCTGGGTCACCGACGGGAGCGCCCTGCCCCGGTCGGGCGGGGTCAACCCTAGCCTAACGATCGCCGCGATGGGCCTCCGGACCGCCGACCACGCCCTGGCACTGGCACCTGCACACCTGGATGACGAGGTCTACCATGCAGTCAGCTGAGCAACGTCCGCTTCGGATCGTGATCCTGGGCTGTGGAGCCATTGCCCGGCAGCATGCGGCCACCCTTGGCCGTTTCCCGGGCATTGAGGTCGGGTTCGCCAGCCGGGATCTCCGGCGAGCCGAAGCCTATGCCGCCCAGTACCGGGGGTTCCGAGCCTATCCGAGCTATACCGCGGCCATCGACGATCGATCGGTCGACGCCACCTTGATCGCCACCCCGCCGGCCGAGCATTTCCGACTGACCCTCGAATCGCTCCTCGGCGGCAAGAATGCGTTGGTCGAGAAACCGGCCTTCCGGGACACCGCCGAGGCCGACCTGATCCTCGACGCGGCCAAGGACACCGGGCAACAGGTGTTGGTCATGGAGAACTACGGGTACAAGCCTGTTACCCAGGTTCTCCGGAAACTGATCGCAGCCGGCGACGTGGGTGACGTTCGCCACATCCGGCTCAACGCCTTGAAATGGCAGGACCAGTGGGGATGGCGCGGCGATCCTGACCAGTGCGGCGGCGGGGCGCTCTTCGAAGGCGGCATTCACTGGCTCCACCTCCTCGCGACGTTAGGTCCCGACGTTGACACCGTGGCGGGCTTTGCTCCGCCGGTCGCTGACGGAGCTGAGCGAAGCATGTTGGTGGTCGCGAAGTACCGCAACGGCGCGGTCGGCACCCTACACCATGCGTGGGACGCGCCGGTCCAATGGCGGGGTCTCGCGCTGTCGCACATCATCGGCTCGCAAGGGACCATCACCTTCGAATCGAACGGACTGTTCGTCGGGGTCCGAGGCCCGCGCGGACGCCGGATCATCTTTCCAGGTCTCCGTGATATTCGCGGGTTCAAAGCCATGTTCGCTGATTTCATCGAAGCCCTTCGAACCGGGAGGCCGCCGGTCGTCACCCTCGAACGAGCCCGGGCCGATTTGGCCCTGGTCGAGCAAGCCTACCAAACGGCCGGTCTCGTTCCCGAGGCACCCATTCCATGTTGAACGTTCCGATCGACCTCACGGCCGCGGGCGTTGGCGCCGCCGCCGGGCTCCACACCGCGATCTGGGGCATGTACAAAGACGCCCCGCATGAGGGGTTCACCTGGCGCCAATTCGTTCGGAGCATCGCCATCAGCACGGTGGCCGGCCCGCTGATCGCCGCCGGAACCGGCATTCGTCCAACGGCCGCCGGGCCGCTCGTCGTGTTGTTCGGACTCATCTATGCCACCGAACGGGCCATCTCGGAGAGCTACAAGACTTTCTTCCGGCAGCAGGACCAGTCGAAGTACACTATTCCGATGCAACTGGCCGTGTTTGGTCGCCCGGTGAAGAGTCGGGCGGTGCGAGCACTCGTGGGGGTCGGTTACGTGGGAGCGATTGTCGGCGGCCTCTACCTGGTAGCCTGGCTGCAGGAAACATTCGCGCCGCTTCCCCGCCTGGTTACGGCGCTGACCGTCGGCGCCCTCGGCGGTTGGTACAGCGCGTTTGGCGGCGCCTGGAAAGACGCCCCGATCGAGGGCTTCCAGATCTTCAAGTTCTTCCGGAGTCCGTTGCTGGCGGCGGGATTCGCCTGGCTGTTGCTCGGCCTCACCGCGTCGTGGCCGGCGGTGATGTTCGGCGCGATCGGGTATACGGTGGCAACGACGGAGACCTACAAGACTTTCTTCTTTCCCTCAAAGCCCCGGGGTAAATTCGCCGACCGCCCGGTGACATTTCCTGAGATGCGAGTTCGACGGTACTGGGCGGTGCCGGCCTACGTCATCATTTGGCTCGGCGTCATTACCAGCGCGTGGCTGGCGGCGTAAGGTGGGGTCGTCCAAAGTTGGCAGGTGCAATCGGTCACACCCCAAGAACTGATGGCCCGCGAACACCCGAAGGCTATCCAAGTCTGGGACCGGGGTGGGACCAAATATGAGATCGAGGCTCCTCAATTGGCGGGCGACTCTCTGATCGAATCGGAAGAGGTCACGCAACTCCAGATCGGCGGCCGGTTTCGGGTCCGTCTGGACCGGCGAATCGCGATCGCGACGGTCGATCGAATCGCGGTCCCCCGGTTCAATGTGGTCAAGACAATCGCGCTAAGCGCACTCGTCTTGGCCGGGGTCGGCAGTGTCGTAGGGTACTTCGTGGTGAAAAACCTATTGAAGTACTGACGCCCCCGAACAGCAGGGTTCAAGCGAGGATGATCGAAACCGTGCCTACCAGGCCCACTTCGGTCAGGCGCCCTGCCGGAGCCCAGACCCAAAAGCCCCGAGCCCCACCGAACTCCCATGACGTTGGAAGTACCCCGAAACCGCCGAGTGCCGAGCGCCGAGTGCCCAGTGCCGAGAAATAGCAGGGGCGGGACTCGAACCCGCGACCCCGGCATTATGAGTGCCGTGCTCTAACCACCTGAGCTACCCTGCCAAGGGCGCCAATCCTAGCGCCCCGGCCGTACCCCGGTCAAGGTTGCCGGTCCTTCGCCTCGATCAGCCGGAAGGCGTGCTCCCCCGGCTTCAGCATCCCATACCGCTCCCGGGCGATCCGTTCCTGGAGTTCCGGGTCCGTCTCCACCTGTTTGGCGTACCGGATCAGCGAGTCCACGGTCCGCCGGAGTTCTTGGACCCGGGCCGCCTCAGCCCGCTCCTCCCGCCGGAGCTTAAACCAGGCCGCCGTGCTGTACTCGCCCCCCTGAAGCGCAAACAGGAGCGCCACGGCCAGAACCAGAGCCACCAACCAACGCGATTTCACAAGGCGTAGAGGTCCCGGCCCGGGTAGTGGGCCAACTCGCCCAGTTCTTCGGCAATCCGGAGCAGCTGATTGTACTTGGCGACCCGATCGGTGCGGCTGGCGCTCCCGGTCTTGATCTGGCCGGCCCCGGTGGCCACGGCCAAATCGGCGATGAAGGTGTCCTCGGTTTCGCCCGACCGGTGGGAAATGATGACCCCGTACGAACTGCTCTTGGCCAACTCGATGCACTGGAGCGTTTCGGTGAGCGTCCCGATCTGGTTGACCTTGACCAGCACCGCGTTCCCGACGCCTTCCTCGATGCCCCGCCCCAGCCGATCGACGTTGGTCACGAACAAGTCGTCGCCCACCAATTGGGTCCGATCGCCGAGCGCCTCCGTCAGGAGCCCCCAGCCGTGCCAATCATCCTCGGCCAGCCCGTCCTCGATCGACACGATCGGATAGCGATCGACCCATTGCCGATACATCTCAACCATCTGGGCGGCGGTCCGACGGCTCTTGTCGCCCTTCTTGAAGACGTATTCTTTCGTTTCCTTGTCGAACAACTCCGACGCCGCCACGTCGAGGCAGATCGCGAGGTCCTTGCCGGGTTCATAACCGGCACTCTGGATTGCCTGCATCACCACATCCAGGGCGGCCTCATTGGACGGGAGCATCGGGGCAAAGCCCCCCTCGTCGCCGACCGCGGTCGAGAGGCCCATTTTGGTCAGCACTTTCTTCAGGGCGTGGAACACCTCGACGCCCATCCGAAGTCCGTCCGCGAAATTATCCGCCCCGATCGGCGACACCATGAACTCCTGGGCGTCGACGTTGTTGCTGGCGTGCGCCCCGCCATTCAAGATGTTCATCATCGGCACCGGGAGAATCCGGGCCATCGGTCCGCCCAGGTAGCGATAGAGCGGAAGGCCGGTCTCTTCGGCCGCGGCCCGCGCCACCGCCAGCGACACCGCGAGGATCGCGTTGGCGCCGACCTTGCCCTTGTTCGGCGTGCCGTCCACCTCCATCATCTCGGCGTCGACCGCAATCTGGTCTTCCGCCGCCATGCCTTCGAGGCGTGGCCCGAGAATTTCGTTGACATTCTTGACGGCCTCAAGCACGCCCTTGCCGCCATAGCGCTTGGGATCCCCGTCCCGGAGCTCGACCGCTTCGTGCTCACCCGTCGAGGCGCCACTCGGCACGGCGGCCCGCCCCTGCGCTCCGCTGGCCAAGACCACCTCGGCCTCGACGGTCGGGTTGCCACGGCTGTCGATGATTTCGCGAGCGCTGACTTCGATGATGGTTGACATTGAGTTCTGGGGTTGGGGAGTGGGTCAAGAATAGGCGAGCAGAAGGGGCCGACACAACCGCCCCTTACTCTGGGGCGCCAAGGGCAACCATCGCCGCCCGGGTTTGATCCGCCAACCGGTCCCGATCGGCGTATTGGAGACCGGTGGTCGGAATCGGCATCCCGATTCGGACCGTAACGACCCCCGGCCGAGGCGAGATGCTGCCCTTGGGCAACCGCTCGAACGAGCCCTCACAGACCACGGGAACCACCGGGACGCCGGCCGCGATCGCCAGAACGAAGGGCCCCTTCTTGAAGGCCAGCAGCCGACCGTCGGCGCTCCGGGTTCCTTCAGCGAACACGATGGTCGAGGTACCGCCCCGAATCTGTTGGGCCGCTCGCTCGTAGGAGGCGAACGCCGAGCCGCGATTGCCGCGGTCGAGCGGCACATGACCCATCGCGTTGATGGCCGGCCCGAGAAACGGAATCCGGGACAACTCCTTCTTGAAGACGAACCGGGTGGTGCCCGGCAACGTCACGAGGAGCATCCAGATGTCCACCCAGGAGACGTGGTTGACGATGTAGACAACCGACTGGCCCGGGAGGAGGCGGTCGAGTCCCTCCGCCTTGACCGCAATCCGGCTGCTCTTCAGCAGTTTGTCGCCGTAGCGATGCTGCATCCGGTCGTAGAACCCGCCCGGCACCTGACGGACCCCGACGAGCGCGGCGACCAGGATTCGGGTCCCGAGCCAAATCGTATAGCCACCGATCGCAGCCAGGTACCGGAGCGCGGCCATCATCGGAAATGATCGTAGCCGGCCAACGTCCATTCGGTCCCGGCCAAGGTCGTCGAAACGCCGGGCCCCGGCGTGACGGTCCCAATCCGGGTCAGGGGCGCCGCGTCGATTCCGGGGGGAAGCGTGACCAGGAGTTCGAAGTCCTCGCCCCCGATGGCAGCGAAGACCTCCGGCGGCTGGCCGGCCTGGCGCGCCGCCGAGACCACCCCATCAGCCAGCGGCAGTCGATCGAGTTCCACCGCCAGGCCAACTTCACTGGCGGCGGCCAGATGCCGGAGGTCGCCGCCCAAACCGTCCGAAAGATCGAGCATGGCCGTCGCGCCCAATTCGGCCAACCGACGACCCTCGGCAATCCGGGCCAGGGGCCGGGCAAACCGGTGGCGCGGCCCGGCCTCGGGTTGCCGGCCGGCCGTCCACTCCGCGACGGCAGCCCGGGCACCGCCTAACGAACCCGTGACCCAGATTCCGTCGCCGGGCCGGGCCCCCCGACGACGCACCGGGCGGTCGGCCCGGCCGATCACCGTGATCGCGAGCGAAAGTTCGCGGGCCCGGGTCAGGTCGCCGCCGACCACTGAGGCGCCTAACTCTCGGGCCGCATCACCCACGCCGCCCATGATGGCCGCGATGACCGCGGCCGGTTCGTCACCCGGGGCCGCGAGGCCGACCAGCAGCGCCTCGGCTGTTGCCCCAACGGCGGCCAGGTCGGACAACGCCGCCATGGCCGCCCGCCAGCCGATCTCGGCGGGATCGAGCCATTCGCGCCGGAAGTGGACCCCCTCGACGCTGACGTCGAGGCTGACGCACCAGCCCCCGGGCAGGAAGGCGCAATCATCGCCCAAGCCCCGCCCTGCCCCGCCGAGCGCCGTGGCAATGGCCCGAATCCGATCGAACTCGAAGCCCGAACCGAGCGGAGTCCACTCGGCCGTCATGTTCGGGCCGGAGCCGACATTTCGTGCAGGATCGGCGCGAGCGGAGCGGCCGGCTCGCGCCGGACCTGGTCCCACCGCCGCCAGACGTCGGGCAGCGCGGCAATCACATCCATCGGGCGCATGGCCCGGGCGGTGAACCGGCGGGCTGCGAGGTCGGCCGCATCGCCTAACGCCAACGCTCCGGCGGCCGCCGCCGCGCAGGTGTCCACCCCTTGCCCGAGCCAGGTGCCGATCATCCCGGCCAAGGTGTCACCGCTGCCGCCGGTGGCCAGACCCGGATTCCCCGCGGCGATGGTGAGCGGCGCTTGGCCCGGCATCGCAACGATGGTCGGAACGCCCTTGAGCAAGACGGCGGCGCCGAGCCGGCGGGCCGCGGCATCGGCGGCGCTCCACGGATCGACACCAAGTTCTGACGCTTCGGCGGGAAAGAGGGCTCGGAACTCACCGGCATGGGGCGTGGCAACCAAAGCGCGGCCCTCCGCCAGTTGAGCCAAGCCGGCCGGATTGCCCCCGAACGCCATCAAGGCATCGGCATCGACGACGAGGGGAGCCCGGGTCGCAGCCGCTACGGCGGCGATAAACGCGGCCCGTCCCGGAGCCCGGCCAAGGCCGGGCCCAATCACTACCGCGTCGGCCCGGGCCAGCAACGACGCCGCGACCTCCGACAGCGAGTCGAAGTCGGAGATCGTGGTCTGGAGATCCGGTTCGGCAGCCGCTAACACCGCAATCGAGTCGGCCGGCGCCACGACATGCACCAACCCCGCGCCCGCCGCGAACGCGGCCCGTGCCGCCAGCCGAACCGCTCCGGTCATGCCCGAGTGTCCACCGACGATTACCACCCGGCCCCGGTCGCCCTTGTGGCTGTGGCCCGGCAGGAGCGGAATCGCCCGCGCCGCATCGCGGGCGAGGAAGAGGCGGGGCCATTCGGCTGCGGGGTCCACGAAGCCCACGTCAACCACCGCCAGATCACCGACCTCATCGCGGGCCAGCAATTGGCCGCGCCGATATCCGCCGAAGGTGATCGTGAGGGTCGCGCGAAGCACCTCATGCGAAATGCCGGTGTCGAGATCAAGCCCGGTCGGCCCGTCCACGGCCACGACCGGAACGGCCAGCTCTCCAAGCCGGGCCAGCAAGGCGGCCACCTTCGGCCGGGGGCGGCCGTGCGCCCCGGTTCCGAGAATCGCATCGACCACGAGTCCGGCCGCCGGCCAGGGGCCGTCGGGTTCCAGTTGCCGGACTCCGGCGTCGGCCGCGAGCCGCGCCTCGAGGGCATTGAGCTCGGAGCTACTGCCTCCAATCGGCACCACCCACACCGGCAGCCCAAGCGCGCCGAGCGCGCGGGCCACGACCCAGCCATCACCCCCGTTGTTGCCCGGGCCAACCGCCACCACGGTCCCCTGACGAATCGCCGTCGGGAACCTGGTCGTAATCACCGCCGCGATAGCGCGGCCGGCATTTTCCATCAGGGCAACGAGAGGAATTCCGGCTTGGGCGGTGAGGCCGTCCCAGTGACGGGCCTGGCTCGAGGTGAGAACAGGAAGCGGCTGCATTCAGCTGTTCGGGAGGATCATCCGTCCCCGATCGAGTCGACCACCCTGGGCCGGTGACCACCGCCGGCGACTCCCATCCAGACGTAGCCGGTGGAAAACGCTTCATCGAAATCGAAGACCGACTCGAAGTCCTGGACCCGGTCGTCCGGCTGGGTCGAGAGGAGGCCGACATCGACCAAGGCGAAGACGATCTTGCCGAGGTCCTCGGTCTGCCGGATCCCCCAATGGGACAGGACCTGCTTCGCCACCAAGCCGTATTGCTCCAAGGCATGGTCGCGACAGGCCCGGGCGAGTTCGGGACCCGAGACATGGCGCCGGAGGGTCATCCGCCGCTGGAGATACTCGATACTCTCGAGCACGAACAAGTAGCCGTTCTCGTGGTAGTGGCTCTCGCTCGCCCTGAGCTTGGCCAACAAGTCGGTGGCCAGCCGGATCTCGATCATGGGCTCGGCACTCGGCGCTCGGCACTCGGCGCTCGGCGGGGTTGGTAGAGGGGGAAGCCGTGGGTTAGGTCGAGGACCTGGCGGCGGACGCGGAGGATCGTGGTGTCGTCCGGTGAGGTGAGGACTTCGTCGATCATGCCGGCAATGGTCGCCATCTCGGGCTCGCCCATGCCGCGGGTCGTCATGGCGGGGGTGCCTAACCGGACGCCGCTGGTCACGAACGGCGAGGCGGGATCGTTCGGAATGGTATTGCGGTTGACGGTCATGCCGGCCCGGCCGAGCAGCTCTTCGGCTTGCTTGCCGGAGACATTCTTGCCGCGGACGTCGACGAGCATGACGTGGGTGTCGGTGCCGCCGGAGATGATCGTGAATCCCCGTCCCATCAACTCCGTGGCTAACCGCTTGGCGTTGGCCACGACCTGGGCGGCGTAGACCTTGAATTCAGGATCGAGCGCTTCTTGGAACGCGACCGCCTTGGCGGCAATTACGTGTTCGAGCGGACCACCCTGGGTGCCGGGAAACACCGACTTGTCGATGGCCTTGGCCAGCGACCCGATCGACAGGATCAGCCCGCCGCGCGGACCCCGGAGCGTTTTGTGGGTGGTAGTGGTCACGACCTGCGCGTGCGGCACCGGCGAGGGGTGGACGCCGCCCGCCACCAGGCCGGCGAAATGGGCCATGTCGACCAACAGGGTCGCGCCGACCTCATCGGCGATGGCCCGGAACCCCTTGAAGTCGATGATCCGAGAATAGGCGCTCCCGCCGCAGACGATCAGCTTGGGCTGCTCCTGCAGGGCCAGGGCCCGGACCTGATCCATCTCGATCAGCCCGGTGTCCGGATTGACCCCGTAGTGGGAGGCCGCCCAAATCGAACCGCTGTGGTTGACCCCGTGCCCATGGGACAGGTGGCCGCCATGGGGCAGCGACATCGCGAGCAGCCGCCCCCCAGGCGGGAGGACGGCCATGAAGGCGGCGAAGTTCGCTTGGGCGCCGGCGTGCGGCTGCACATTGGCGTGCTCGGCGCCAAAGAGTTGTTTGGCCCGGTCAATGGCCAGCTGCTCGACCACGTCGATGACCTCGTTGCCCCCGTAATATCGCTTCCGCGGGTAGCCTTCCGAGTACTTGTTGGTGAGCGGCGTTCCCATGGCATCGAGGACCGCCCGCGAGGCAAAATTTTCGCTGGCAATCAGCTCGAGCCCCTCGCGCTGGCGAGACAGTTCCTGGTCCACCAGACCCGCCACGACGGGATCCGCTGATCGAAGCGGTGCAATGTGATCAAGCATTCACGACGTCTCCGGTTCGATCTTATCGACCCGCCGCTGATGCCGTCCGCCCTCGAAGGGCGTGGCGAGCCAGGTCTTGAGGATGGCAATGCCTTCATCGGTCGTAACAAACCGCGCCGGCAACACCAGCACATTCGCATCGTTATGTTCGCGCGCCAGCTTGGCGATCTCCGGGGTCCAGGCCACCGCCGCCCGCACGCCGTGATGACGATTGGCCGCGTACGACATCCCGAGCCCGGTGCCGCAGAGCAGCACCCCTCGCTTGGCCTGCCCCCGCGCCACTTGATCCGCCACCACGTGGGCATAGTCCGGATAGTCGGTCGACGCCGCCGAGTGGGTCCCCACGTCCACCGCCTCATACCCGAGCGCCGAGAGCTCCTGAACCAACCGCTCCTTCAGCTCAAACCCCGCATGATCGGCCCCCACCGGAATCTTCTCTCTCATCATCCCTCAATCTACCCCTTAAGCCGAGTGCCGAGCCCCGAGTGCCGAGCCCCTAGTACTTATAAAACCCCCGCCCCGATTTCCGGCCCAAGTGGCCCGCCGCCACCATTCGGCGAAGCAGCGGACAGGCCCGGTACTTCGGATCGCCCAAGCCCTTGTGCATCACGTCCAGGATCGAAAGGCAGACATCGAGGCCGATGAAATCGGCCAGGGCCAGCGGACCCATCGGGTGCGCCATCCCGAGTTTCATGACCGTATCGACCGATTCGGGCGTGGCGACACCTTCCATCACCGTGTAGATCGCCTCGTTGATCATCGGCATCAGAATCCGGTTGGCCACGAACCCCGGATAGTCCTGGACCTCGACCGGCACCTTGCCGAGTTCTTTCGCCATCGCGAGCACCGCGTTGGTGGTCGCATCGCTGGTGGCATGGCCGCGGATGATTTCGACCAACTGCATGACCGGGACCGGATTCATGAAGTGCATCCCGATGACGTTCTCGGGCCGCCGGGTCCGGGCCCCGATTTCGGTAATCGAAATCGAACTGGTGTTCGAGGCGAGAATCACATCGTCGGCGCAGACCCGGTCCAGGGTCTCGAACAACGAGAACTTCACCGGCGGATTTTCGGTGGCCGCCTCGACCACGAAGTTCGCGGACGCCGCCGCGTCGAGGGCCGTCGCGGTTTGGATCCGGCCCAGAATCTGGGGCGGCGCCTCAGCCGGAATGGCTCCCTTCTTGGCCTGACGATCGAGATTGCCCTGGATCGTCGTCCGCGCTTTGTCGAGCGCCGACTGCGATACGTCGATCAGCGTCACGCTCCACCCAAACTGGGCAAAGACATGGGCAATCCCGTTCCCCATCGTCCCCGCGCCAATCACCGCTGCCTGTTTCATACCATCTCCTCTGAGCGCCGCCACCGGCTAACCGCCAGAACGCCAAGCAACAACGCTCCGGTCGCCAGCAACCCGCCCTCAGGTCCAAAGTTTCCGCCAGTGAGCCAGACGGGAGTGCCGGGCTCGAAGTCAATCCATGGAATGTCGAACGAATTCCCGCTGACCGGCGCCGCCAGTCCGGCCAGCGCCAGGTTCCAACCCAGATGCGCACCGGTGGCCGTCCAGAGCCCGCCCCGCGTGAAGAACGTAAGGCCCAGAAGCACTCCGGCAAGGGCAATGTTACCAAGGCCGAGCGTGGTGAGGCCTGAATTGTTCCCGTGAGCAAGACTGAACATCACGGCGGTAATTCCGATCGCCCCGAGCCGCCCGGCTCCCCGGGCCATTCCGCCGATCGCCGCCCCTCGAAAGGCCAACTCTTCCATCAAGGCCGGCGGCAACAGCAGCGCCGCCAAGCCCAGCACCCGAGCCAGGTACGAGCCGAGGGTTCCGCCATCCCAGTGCCACGCGGAGTGGGCGAGGAGGCCCGCCGCCTGGGCCAGCACAGCGAGCCCGAGGGCCAGACCGAAGCCCCGGAGGAACCCGGGCACTCCCGACCGAGCGGGGGCCCAACCCAATTCGTGGAACGTGAGCTTGAGGGCCCGCCGACCTACCACCCACGTGAGCCAGCCATAGACCACGAGTCCCGCCGCCGACTGCACCAGGAGCCCGGCGGTCGGCCCGCCCATGATCTTCGGATAGCGCGACGCCAACGCCGCGAACCCGACTGTACCCGCCGCCATCGAGACCACGTAGCCGATCACCATGAAGCTGACCGACCAGGCCACGGCCCCGATCCGGGCCCCCGCGCCGGCCGGTCGTTCCATCGGCCCGCCTCAGGCCGCTTCGACGGAGAGCGCCACGGCGTTGCCGCCGCCGAGACAGAGCGTGGCGAATCCGGTCGCCACCCGGCGATCGTGCATGGCGTAGATCAACGTGGTCAACACCCGGGCCCCGCTGGCCCCGATCGGATGGCCGAGGGCAATGGCGCCTCCGTTGACGTTGACCCGGTCCCAGTCCCAGCCGAGACCGCGGCCGTCAGCGAGACACTGCGAAGCAAACGCCTCGTTGGCTTCGATCAAGCCGTAATCACCAATCGTGGTGCCGGCCTTTTTCATCAGGTTCTGGACCGCGAAAATCGGGGCGAAGAAGAGATCCTTCGGTTCCCCGCCGCCGGTGGCGTAGCCGGTGATCGTGGCCAACGGCTTGAGGCCGTGGGCCTTGGCGAAGGCCAACGAGGCGACAATCACGGCGCTCGATCCGTCATTCAACGTCGAGGCATTGCCGGCGGTGACGGTGCCATCCTTTTGGAATGAGGGCTTGAGTTTCCCCAGCCCTTCGGCCGTGGTGTCCTTCCGAGGACCCTCATCCGTTGACAAGGTCACGGTGCCGCTCCGCGAGGTAATGTCGACCCCGACGATTTCAGCCGTGAACCGGCCGGCCTCCATCGCGGCCGCCGCTTTCCGCTGGCTGCCGGCGGAAAACTCGTCCTGCTCCTGGCGAGTCGCCCCGGCCTTCTGGGCCGTGTACTCCGCCAGGTTCCCCATGTGGACGTTGCCGAACGAATCCCAGAGCCCGTCGTGGATCATCCCGTCGAGCATCGTCTGGTTCCCGATCTTGACGCCACCGCGGATCCCGTGGAGATAGTGGGCCGCGTTCGACATCGACTCCATCCCGCCGGCCACCACCACTTGATTGTCGCCGGCCTTGATCGACTGGGCCGCGAGCATGACCGCTTTGAGACCCGAGCCACAGACCTTGTTGACCGTGAGCGCCGGAATGACGCCGTTGAGGCCGGCGTGGATCATGGCTTGGCGGGCCGGCGCCTGCCCGGTGCCTCCCTGTAGGACGTGGCCCATGATGACCTCGTCAATGGCCGCAGCGTCAATCCCGGCGCGCTTGACCGCCTCTTTGATGGCCAGGGCGCCCAGTTGGGGCGCGGACAATCCGGCAAGTCCGCCCAGATATTTTCCGATCGGGGTGCGGCAGGCAGCGAGAATGACCGGCGTGGTAGCGTCTGACATCAGAAATCCAATCGGTTTGAGAAACGTCTCGCAGACACTATTCAGGCACCTTGGCCCGGGTTCGAATGGCGTCCGTTAACATCGTCTTGAAAGCCGCGACGGTCATCACGTCCTGCTTGCTCCCCGCCCCCCGGGTTCGAACCGCCACGGTGCCGCCCTCGGCCTCGCGCTGCCCGACCACCGCCAGGTACGGCACCTTCATGAGCTCGCCCTGCCGGATCCGGTAATTGAGGGTGTCGTTGCCGTCATCGAGGACGGCCCGGATCCCGGCCGCCCGAAGTTCCTTCGTGATCGCGGCTGCCGCGTCCCGTTGGGTATCGGAAATCGGAACGACCCGGACCTGTTCGGGCGCGAGCCAGAGCGGAAACGCCCCGGCAAAGTGCTCGATCAAGATCGCCATGAACCGTTCGAACGATCCGCTGACCGCCCGATGGATCACCACCGGCCGGTGGGCCGTGTTGTCATCGCCGGTGTAGGTCAGATCGAACCGCTCTGGCGCGGCGTAGTCCAACTGAATCGTCCCCAACTGCCACTTCCGGCCAATCGAGTCGGACACGTCGAAGTCGATCTTCGGTCCGTAGAACGCACCGTCGCCCGCCTTGAGTTCGTAGGGGAGGCCGGTGGCGTCGAGGGCCGCCTTGAGCGCGGCCTCCGCGCGGTCCCACATCTCATCACTCCCGACCCGGGTTTCGGGACGAGTGGCAAACTTGAGCGTGGCGGTCAACCCGAACGTCTCGTAGTACCCGAGAATGAACTGGGTCAGCCGGCGGACCTCGTCGGCAATTTGGCTTTCCATCAGGAAGATGTGACAGTCGTCCTGCTGGAACTGCCGGACCCGGGTCAAGCCGGACAGCGCTCCCGAGACCTCGTTCCGATGGAGCACGTCGTAGGTATTGAAACGGAGCGGGAGGTTCCGGTACGAATGTTTCTTGGCCGCGTACATCAGATAGTGCGAGGGACAGTTCATCGGCTTCAGCGAAAAATCATGCTCGCCGGTCTCGTTGTCGAGCACCAGAAACATGTTCTCGCGATACTTGCCCCAATGCCCCGAGATTTCCCAGAGCCCCTTGTTGTAGAGCAGCGGGGTCCGGATTTCCTGATAGTCGTCGCGCTGCAACTCCCGCAAATAGTCGTTCAACACATTGATCATCGTGGTGCCGCGCTCGGTCCAGAACGCCGCTCCAGGCGCAAACGGATGGAACATGAACAGATCAAGTTCCCGCCCCACCCGCCGATGATCGCGCTTCTTCGACTCCTCGAGGCGGTGGAGATGGAGGTCGAGGTCGTCCTTCTTGAACCAGGCGGTGCCGTAGATCCGCTGGAGCATCTGGCGCCGTTCGTCGCCCCGCCAATAGGCGCCGGCGGTGGTCAGCAGCTTGAAATGCTTGAGCCGGCCCGTCGAGGGTACGTGCGGTCCGCGACAGAGGTCGATGAACGGGCCGTCGGTGTAGATGGTAATGGTCTCGTCGTCACCGAGTTCCGAAATCCGCTCGAGCTTGAGGGCGTCATCGGCAAATCGGGTGTTGGCTTCGTTCCGGTCGACGACCTCCCGGGTAAAGGGGTAGTCCTCCGACGCCACCTCCCGCATGGCGGCCTCGATCGTGACAAGATCCTCGGGCGTGAACGGCCGGGGCACTTCGAAGTCGTAATAGAACCCATCGTCGATCGAGGGACCGAACCCGATGCCCGCGGTCGGGAAGAGTTTTCGGACCGCCGTCGCCAGGACATGGGCCGCCGAATGCCGCAGCATGGCGAGGGCGTCCGGATCTTTGTCGGTCAGGATCGAAACCGTGGCATCCCGCTCGATCGGACGGTTCAAATCGACGATCTGCCCGTCCAGCCGAATGGCCAGCGCGGCCTTGGCGAGGCCGGGTCCGATGGCCCGCGCCAAATCGAGGCCGGTCGAGCCGGCGGGCAGCGCCCGGACCGATCCGTCCGGTAGCGTCAATCGGAGGTCATTCATGGAGCAAACATAGTCGGGGGTCCTAAGAGGTAGCGTCCATCTCAGCCGGTTGGACAATGACCGGTGTTTGAGGGGCAAACCAGAAATACAGCCCCAATCCCAGGGCAATCAGAACCGCCAGCGCGAGGATTCGTCCGATCGGTCGTTTGGTCATCGAAAACGCTTCGTGAAGGTGGCAGACACCATTAACTTAACCGTATGCAGTATCGACGCATACGGACCCCGGAATCGACCGGCGCCGGCCCGGCCGCTTGGCTCGGCCTGGGGCTGGGGCTGGCGGCCGGTTTCGTTCTGGGCGAACTCTTCGGTGGCCAGGGTGGCGGCCGAGCCCTGCGGCGGGTCATTCGGCGGCTTCGCCGGCCTGCGGGCGCCCGCCAGAGCCCCGCCGAACTGACCGCTCATCTCCAGGCTCTGCTCCATCAGGCGTTGGGCCCCGAATCCGAATTGCTGGATCTGGTCGCCGTTGGCACCGTTGCCGATCTGGTGCCGTTGGACACCAACAACCGCACCCTGGTCGCAGCCGGTTTGCGTCGACTGCGCGCCGGGCACGGCTGCGCTGGACTGCGCGCGTTGATCGAGG
>JANPEL010000265.1:0-29192 GCA_031431925.1 Gemmatimonadota bacterium
GGTCGATCTGGTTAGCCGGATCGTGCCGGTCAAGGAGACCCCGGCCGACCGGCACGAGGGCGTCAAGATCATCTCCAAGATGCTGGCCCGGGCCGGGATTACCTCGGTCCACGACGCCAGCGCCTCGGTCGCCGATTGGCGAGCCTACCAGGACGCCCGGGCCGCCGGCGATCTCGGCACCCGGGTCTACGGGCTCATCTATTCGAGTGAAATCGACAAGATCATTGCCGCCGGCATGCGTCAGGGCGCCGGCGACGAATGGGTCCGGCTCGGTGGCATGAAGGCGGTGTGCGACGGCTCGATCTCGGAGCGCACCGCCCGGATGTCCGAGTCCTACACCGGGCGGCCGAGCGACTTCGGCATTCTGGTGAGCCAGCCCGAGGAACTCTGGCCGCTGCTCGAAAAGGCCCACCGCGCCAATCTTCAAATCGGGGTTCATAGCAACGGCGATGTCGCCATCGACCTCGTGCTCGGCCTCTTTGAACGACTCCAACGGGAGCACCCGAGAACGGACCCCCGGTTCCGGCTTGAGCATTGCACCCTGATCAACGAGGATTTGGTCCGCCGGATCAAGGCCATCGGGGCGATCCCGACCCCGTTCTCGACCTACGTCTATTGGCATGGCGAGAAGATGAAGGAGTACGGGGCGGCCCGGCTCGACCGGATGTTTGCGCTCCGGAGTTTTCTCGACGCCGGGGTCCGCGCCACCTTTGCCTCGGACTACCCGCCGGGGCCGTTCGAGCCGATGATGGGGCTCCAATCGATGGTGACCCGGACCGACATGAAGGGCACCGTCTGGGGGGCGCGCCAGAAAATTACGGTCGACGAGGCCATCCGGGTCGCGACGCTGCACGGCGCCTACGCCTCGTTCGAAGAAGGCCGAAAAGGCTCACTCGAGAGCGGCAAACTGGCGGACTTGGTGGTGCTGGGTCGCGACCCTTACCTGGAGCCGCCGAGTTCGTTGGTTACGATTCCGATCGAACGAACGATGGTCGGCGGGCGGTGGGTGTACGAATCATGACCGCCCGACCGAACTGAAGTAGAAATCGAGCATTGCGGTGAGCGGCGCGGGATTTCCCCGAAGCCGGCTCCGGAGTGCGGCGCCCTCCCAGCAGTCCACCAGCAGGCTCGCCATCCGGCCCGGATGGACGCCGGCATCGATGTCGCCCCGGGTCCGGGCGTCCTCGAGACAGACCGCGAGCCGTTTGGCGATCGCGGCGAAGCACTCTTCGATCTTCCGCCGGAACACCTCGCTCACGCCGGAGAGTTCCTGGCCCAGGCCGCCCAGCAAGCAGCCCAAGTACCCTTCGGCGCGGTAGCTCTGTTGGGTCATTTCGAAGAACCGGCGCACCCGCTGGAGCGGGGGCAGAGTCTGGTCGCCGAGGCAGGCGTCGAGGCCCTCGTGGACCTTCCCCATGTACTGCTCGATCACTTGGAGAGCGAAGTCCTCCTTGTTCTCGAAGTGGTGATAGAACGAGCCCTTCGGGATGTTGGTGGCCTGAAGGAGGGCCTGGATCCCGAGGTCGTGATAGCCGTGCTCCAGCAACATGGCCTGCCCGGTGTCGAGCAGGCGCTGCTTGGTCGCGTGGGTCGGCTCCGCCAATTCCTAGCCTTTGACCTTTTCGATCATGTGATTGATGACGAGGCAGTGTTCCCGCTCGGGGCTGAACATGATGAGTTCCGCATCGGCCTCGACCTTCACGTTATGGCCGGCGGGCCAATAGAACAAGTCGTTGGTATTCACCGTCTCGGTCGTGCCCTTGGCGTCGGTCGTGGTGATCCGGCCTTTGAGGACGAAGCCCCAGTGAGGACACTGGCAGAGGTTACCCTCCAAGCCCTGGAAGAGCGGCGTGGTGTCGACGCCCGCGCCGAGCGTGAAGTACTCGCCGCTGATCCCGTCATATCCTTTGGCGCTGCCGAAATTCTTGTGCAACCGAACGATGGCGCCTGGAATTTCCATCAACACCGGCACGTCATCCTTTGCCACTCGCATTGCGGGGACTCCTTTGGGTGGTCGAATTGGCCAATTAGACCGATCGGTCTAAACCGAAGATATCGCCAAGCCCGGGTTGAGGCAATAGGCGCCGATCACCGACAACGGTGGCACGACACGACCTGGCCACCCTTCATCACCCAGCGAACCCGCCGGGTAACGGCCGTGATATCGGCAAGCGGATTACCCTCCACCGCCACGATGTCGGCGTAGTACCCCGGCTCGATCTTGCCCAACGTCGAATCCTGTGCCAAGAGCGCGGCCCCGTTGGTCGTCGCCGTCGCCAGCGCTTCGGCCGGAGTGAGCCCGGCCTTCACGAACCACTCGAGTTCCAGGGTGTTTTCGCCGAACCCGGTAAACACCGCATCCGACCCCATGGCCAATCGGACCTTGGCCCGATGGGCCCGTCGAGCCGTTTCCAAGTTCCGCACGACGAAGGCTCGCAAGTCGGTGGCGTTCTGCTCCGTGTACCCGAACTCGGCCCGGTGATCGGCGTAGTACCGGTTGTGGTCGATCGTCGGCACGTAGATGGTTCCGCGCTGCGCCATCTCGGCCAGGGTCTCGTCGTCGAGATCGACCGCATGTTCGATCGACTCCGCCCCGGCCCGGACCGCGTCTTTCGCAGCCTCCGGCCCATACGAGTGCACCGTCACCCGCTTGCCGCGGCCATGGGCCGAGTCGACCGCGGCTTTGAGCTCGTCATCGGTGAAGGTGGGGGTGCCCGACAAGTCGTCGGCGCTGCCGGTCGACCCGAAGATCTTGATCAGGTCGGCCCCTTGCTCGATCTGGCCGATGACCCCGGCCGCGACCGCCGCCGCCCCATGACCCACCGCCCCGCAGAAGTTGCCGTCCGGCCGCTTCACCAGCCCGCACCCCGCCACGAACATCCGCGGGCCGACCACTCGGCCCTCATTGATCAGATCGCGGAGATAGATGCCGGTTTTGTCGGCTGCGTAGAGATCGCGGACCGTCGTCACCCCGGTCTCGAGCGTCTTCCGAAGGTTTTCCTGGGCCAACACCAACAACGTAGGCGCCGGGCGCTTGCCGAGCGCTTCCCAGGGCTTGGTCCCCGGCTTTCGGTCCCACCAGTAGGTGATGTGGACGTGGGCGTCGATCAGGCCCGGCACCGCCGTCCACCGGCGGAGATCCGTCACCGGAACGCCCCGGAGCCCGGCCGAACCCGCCGGGGCCACCCGAACGATCCGGTCGCCGGTCACCACGATCACGCCGTTGTCGACGACCGCACCAGACCCGGTCACCACCTTCCCAAACCAATAGGCCCGAGTCTGGCCCTCAGCGGGCACCGCGAAGAGCGCGAACACTAGGAGGAGTCTCTGCATCAGGGGAAGGTATCGCCCTCGCTTCCGGAGCAATAGATTGAGGCAACCGGAGGCGTCGCCATGTCACGTGCATTCGTCAAAGAAGACAGCGACGGCGCAGCCCCCCGCTATCCGCTTCCGCCCCCGGACGATCCCGGATTTCCCCTGGCTGCGGCTCGGGCCCTCCTGACCGGCGCCAACCAAGGCGACACCTCGAGTGCCGAGGAGGCGACCGGCCATACCTGGGGCGACACCCGGCTGATCGTACCGATGCAGCGGATTCTCGGCGAGGCTGTCGAGCAAGGCAACGATCGGATCGAAGTCCTGGCCCAGCGTTTTCTCAAAGCCGCCGGCATATCCCTTTAGGAGGCAACGGCGTTGAAACAACAACAGTACGACGCCATCGTCGTCGGCTCGGGCGCCGGCGGCGGGATGGCCGCGTTTCAGCTCGCCGTCAACGGCCTCAAGGTCCTCTTGCTCGAGGCCGGCCGGAACTACGACCCGGTTCGCGAGACCCCGATGTTTCAGCTGCCGAAGGACGCCCCCCTCCGCGGCGATGGCACCACCGACAAACCGTTTGGGTTCTACGACGCGACGGTCGACGGCGGCTGGCGGGTCCCCGGCGAACCGTACACCGTGGCGCCGGGCTCTGATTTCATGTGGTGGCGGGCCCGGATGCTCGGCGGGCGCACCAACCACTGGGGCCGGATTGCGCCCCGGATGGGGCCCTATGATTTCAAACCCCGGTCTCGCGACGGGTTGGGCATCGATTGGCCGCTGACCTACGACGAGCTCGAGCCCTACTACGACAAGACCGAAGCGTTGATCGGGGTCTACGCCCACGACCAAAGCCTCGAGAACACGCCGGTGTCGAGGAACGGCAGCCAGATGGCGCCCCCGAAGCCCCGGGCCTTTGACCTCTTGACCAAGAAGACCTGCGGGCCCCTTGGGATTCCGGTCATTCCGGCGCCGATTGCGGTCCTGACCCAAAAGCAGGACGCCGATCGGTGGCCGGCCAAGCTCTTTCCGGGGAACCCGCTCGCGCAGCGGGTGGTCCGGGATGCGATGCGAGCCCGCCAGGCCTGTTTCTACGCCACCGGCTGCGGCCGTGGCTGCTCGATCAAGGCCAATTTTCAGTCAACGACGGTGCTGATTCCCCCGGCCATGGCCACCAACAACCTGACCATCATCGCCAACGCCATGGTTCGGGAGGTGACGGTCGACGCGCGGGGCCGGGCCACCGGGGTCAACTACATCGACAAGACCACCCGCACCGACCAGCACGCCCGGGCCCGGATCGTGGTGCTGGCCGCGAGCGCCTGCGAAACCGCCCGGATCATGCTCAACTCGAAGTCCTCGTTGTTTCCGAACGGGATTGCCAACGGCACCGGGTTGGTGGGCAAAGGGTTGATGGACACGGTGGGTGCGGGCATTGGGGGCCAGATCCCGGCCCTCGAGCATCTCCCGCCTCACAACAACGAGGGCACCACTCGGCTCCACATGTACACGCCGTGGTGGCTCTACCAGGAGCAGGCCGCCGGGAAGCTCGACTTTGCCCGCGGCTATCACGTCGAGTTCGGCGGCGGCCGGGACATGCCGGACGCCGGGATCTTCTGGGGCCTCGAGAATTACACCAACGGCGCCTACGGCAAGCGGTTCAAGGAAGAAGCGCGTCGGTACTACGGTTCCTTCGTGTATTTCGACGGCCGCGGGGAGATGATCCCGAACGACGACTCCTACTGCGAACTCGACCCGACGGTGGTAGACCAGTGGGGCATTCCGGTGCTCCGATTCCACTGGAAGTGGAGCTCTCACGAAACCAACCAGGCCGCCCATATGGTCAAGACCTTTGCCCAGATCATCGAGGGCATGGGGGGCAAAGTGGGCGGCAAGGTCGAGACCGACGGGTCAAAGGTCATCGCCAAGGGCGGCCAGATCATTCATGAGGTGGGCACCGTGCGAATGGGTGACGATGCCCGGACCTCGGTGTTGAACGCCCACTGCCAGTCCTGGGACGTGAAGAACCTGTTCGTCACCGATGGCGCGCCCTTCGTGTCCAACGCCGACAAGAACCCGACGATCTCGATTCTGGCCTTGGCGTGGCGCACCACCGATCACATCCTGGCGGAAATGAAACGGGGGGCCATCTGATGGATCGCCGCTTGCTCCTGAAGACGTTAGGCGGATCGGCGGCGGCGTTGCCGATCCTGGCCCAGAGCGCGGGATGCCGGCCGGCCGAGGCGCCGCAAGCACCGGTTGAAGGACCCGCATGGACTGGGCCCGCCGGTACGCCCTCCGATCCGGACTTGGTACAACCCAAAACCCCGTGGGCCAAGGTCATGACGGCCGAAGAGCTGACCGTGCTGGCCGCCCTTTGCGACACGATCATCCCGGCCGACGAGAAGAGCCCGGGGGCGAGCCAAGTCGGGGTTCCGGACTTCATCAACGAGTGGGCCAGCGCGCCGTACGACTACCAACGCGGCGGACTCGCCCAGATCCGAGCGGGGCTGACCTGGCTCGACGCCGAGGCCACTCGTCGGTTCCGGAAGGCGTTTGCGGCGTTGACGGAGGCGGAGCGCAACCGGATTTGTGACGACATCTGCTATGAACCCAAGGCCAAACCCAAATTCAAAGTGGCGGCCCGATTCTTCGATCTAGTTCGGGATCTGGCGGCGACCGGGTTCTATACGACCACCGAGGGCATGAAGGACCTCCAGTACATCGGCAACGTCGCGCTTCCCAAGTTCGATGGTCCTCCTCCGGAAGTCCTCAAACACTTAGGGCTCGAATGAACCGCGGCTCTGCCGAGCCAACCGCGCCCGTCTTATCTCAGGGGTGATCAATGCAAGCCGCCTTCCTGGCCCTCGCTCTCGCCGCCGCGCCCGCTCCGGACTCCACCGTGTACAGCGTGCTGAACCACGGACGGCACGCCGGTGAGATGCGGATCGTCAAGACCGGCGACTCGGTGGCCGTGCACTACTACCACATCGATCGCCAGCGGGGACCGCGGATCGAGGGCTACTATCGCCTGAGCGGCGGCCGCCCGGTTCGCGGGGAAGTGCGGAGCAGCGGGGCCCAGGCGGGATCCGACATCGCGGGCCGGCCGATCGGACAGACGGCCGAGCACTTCGAGATCCGCGGCGACCTGATCCGCCACTGGACCGGCAGCGACACCGCCTCCGTCACGGCGCCCGCCGGCGCCGTTTACCTCCCGACCTCAACCACTCCGTTCGACAACGCGGTGCTGGCCGCCTATCTGTTGCGCCGGCCGGATCGGTCGGCGCCCACCGTCCCCACCGCAACCGCCCGGGTGGAGATCGCGGCGGAAACCACCGTGCCGGTCGGCGGACTGTCCGTTCGGGTCCGCCTCGCGGCCATCCACGGGATCGGGTTCGCTCCCACGCTGGTCTGGCTCGACGCGGACGGCGATCTCTTCGCGAGCAACGCCGCATGGTTCATCTCGATCGTCCGGGGCGCCGAGTCGGTGCTGCCGGCCTTGAGGGCGCTGGAGGCCCGGTACCTGGATGAGCGCGACTCGGCGCTCGCCGCCCGGTTCGCGCCGAAGCCGGCGCCGGCTCTCGTGATCCAGAACGGCGACCTGTTCGACAGCGAGACCGGCATTATCAGGCCGAACACGACGGTCGTCGTGTCGGGCGGCCGGATCGTGGCGGTAGGACCCGCCGGATCGACCCGGGGACCCGCGGGGGCCACGATCATCGACGCGACGGGCAAGACGATCATCCCCGGCCTCTGGGACATGCACACCCACGCAGCCATGGGGAGCGCGGACGGCGTCATGCAGTTGGCGGCCGGCATCACCACGGGACGCGACATGGCGGCCGACATCGACGTGGCCACCTCGCGCCGGGACCGCGCCGACCGCGGGACCCTGCTCAGCCCCCGGTTGGTGCTGGCGGGCTTCATCGAGGGGCCGGGTAACTGGGCCGGGCCCACCGAGGTGCTGGTTCGCACCGAGGACGAGGCCAAAACTTGGGTAGCCCGCTACGACTCGCTGGGATACAAACAGATCAAGCTGTACAACCTCGTCCATCCGGACTTGGTGCCCACCATTGCCCGCGAGGCAAAGGCGCGGGGCATGCGACTCAGCGGGCACATTCCGCGCGGGGTCGATGTGGCCACAGCGGTGCGCCTGGGCTACGACGAGATTCAGCACGCCGCGTTCCTGTTCTCGACTTTCTTTCAGGACTCGCTCTACGTACCGAAGATGCGGGCGTACTCGGAGGTGGCCACCCTGGTGTCGCCCACGTTCGATGTCGAGGCCCCGCGGGTCACCGCGCTCATCAGCTTCCTCCGGGAACGCGACATCGTGGTAGACGGGACCTTCAACATCTGGCAGAACCGGTCCCGGTTGCTTCCGGATGGCACCGATCCGGTGTTCGGCCCCACGATCGACTGGCTGCCGCCAGTGGCGGAGAGGGGCCTCAGGGCCGGCCGCGGCGGAGCGTCCGAAGCGGTTGCCAGAGCGGAGGCGTCGTCAGCCGCGTACCGGCGAATGCTCAAGCGCCTGTTCGATGCCGGCGTGACGATCGTGCCCGGCACGGACAACGTGGCCGGGCTCTCGCTGCATGGTGAGCTCGAGATCTATGAACGGGCCGGGATCCCGGCCGCCAACGTGCTCCAAATCGCCACGCTCACCTCGGCGCGAGTCATGAAGCAGGACGCCGACTACGGCAGCATCGCGGTCGGGAAGGTAGCGGATCTGGCCATCGTGGCCGGGAAGCCCGCGACCCGAATCACGGACCTGCGTAAGACCGAGACCGTCGTCCGAGCCGGGCGGGCCTACCAGAGCAGAGCGCTCTACGAGGCGGTCGGCATTGCGCCGAAATAGGCGTCACGTCGCGGCGCCGCTCCTCGATCGCGGCGCGGGCCGCCCGCAAAAAGCCCCGACGTTCTTCGATGCCGAAGTTCGAGGGACCGCCCCCTGAAGTTCTCAAGCATTTGGGACTCGAATGTAGCCCTGACCCACCCCTTGGCGCGCCCGGAGGCCTGCCGTATATTCCGGCCGTCATCTATACGGCAAGCACCGATGCAAACGAAACTCACTCTCCGCCTCGACGACCGCCTGATCCGGCGGGCCAAGGCGTACGCAGAGCGCTCCGGCAAGAGCCTCTCCGAACTCGTGGCCGATTTGTTCCTTCGGCTCCAGGCCCCGGCAACGGAGGCGTCGCAGGTCCGTTCCCCGGCGGTGCGCTCCCTCGCTGGGGCCTTGGCGGGGCATGATCTCGACCGTGAGGACCACCGGCGCCATTTGGTTGCGAAGCACCGCTGAGCTCGCCCGTGCGCGTCCTCTTTGATACCAACGTCGTCCTCGACGTGCTCCTCGCCCGGCCGCCCCACGCCGCCCCGGCCACCGAGCTCTTTGATTTCGTGGCCCGGAAGGAACTGGATGGTCTCCTTGGTGCCACCACGGTCACCACGATCTTCTACTTGGCCGCCAAGGCCATCGGCACCCAGCGGGCTCGTCGGCACGTGTCGACCCTGCTCGACCTCTTCGATATCGCCAGCGTCACCCGAGCGGCCCTGTCGGATGCCCTCGGCACATCGTTCAAGGACTATGAGGACGCCGTCCTTCATGAAGCCGCCCGCCATGCGGGGGCAACCGCCATCGTGACGCGCGACCCCGGCGGCTTCGCCGCCGCCTCGTTGCGGATCTATGGTCCGGCCGAGCTACTCAGGCTGCTCAACGCTGCGCAGTAAACCGGGCGGCTGACGCTTGAAGGCGCCAAGCTCACGTAGGGAGATCGGTTCCTAAGCTCGGCGGTGGTCGTGCCGCATTTGCTCCAGCTCAATCCGCAGGGGTTCCCAGTAGTCCCGATCGGCTTGCTTCCCCCGAATCTGCTCGCGGGCCAACTCAAGTTCGAGAGCGTTCCGGTCCCGTTGCTGGGCGGCGCCGACCAACGGTCGTACCTGCCGCACTACTTCGGCGACCTCGGGAAAGGCACTCGCCAGTTCAATCAGCTCGTCAGCCCCTCGGGCCTCTCGGAACCAGAAATGGGTCCGATCGCCGACGGAGTCATCCCGGTGCCGAACCATGTCGGCCTCGATCAGGGCGCCAATAATCGGCCAGTCCTTGTCGCGCTGGGTCTTCTTGGTTTGGACCAGATCCTCAAGCGCAACGACGGCCACCGATCCGCCCTCAATGTCGATCTCAACCCGGCGCCGCCAAACGGCAGCCACGTCGGGCAGACGGGGTGGTCGGGTCATCAGGTCGAGCCGAAGGCCGGCCACGTCGGAGCGGCGGCAGCGAAAGTGAACCGCGTGCCCCCGATCGAGAAGGTCGAAACGGAGGGGCGGCACGGCGATCAAGGTCGCATCGAGGTCGGCGAGGGCCCGTTCCAGGTTCGGCAAGCTCGCAGGTGTCGCGGCCAGCATCAGGTCCAAATCGCGACTAAACTCCGCCCCCCCGTACAGGATCGAGGCTTGGCCCCCCAAGAGGAGCGTCTCCACTTCGTGCCGACGAAGGGTGGCCAATGCGCTCTGGATCGGGGTCGGGATCAAGGGAGCCTCCGAGCGCAAGGTAGTTGGCCCAGAGGGCCGCGGACGCCGCCCACCGAGCGGCTGGCGACATCGAGTACCATTCCATCCGTTCGTCCCCAACGTGCCGGGCGATTTGCTCTACCAAGCCGTTGGGGAGGGGAACTCGGGTCGCCATGCCTTACAATTTGGGATCACGCAGCCCCAAAGGTCAACGACGGCACGATGGCTGAAGGTGCGCCAGAGCCGCCCAGATCGGGAGCCGGGCCGTATATTCGAGTAGTGCTCAGGTCCATCAACCAAGCGCAGCAGGCCGACTTCTGGGGGCGCCATGCGATTCCGATTCCCGTTGCTATTGCTCACCGGCCTGGGCCTCACTCCCAGCATACTGGCTGGGCAGAGCGTACCGGCCACCAATCGGACCGTTGACGCCGAACTCGATACCAGCATCGGCAACGGCGACCACATGATCTACGTCAACAACCGGTCCTCGGTCGAGATCATCGTGACCAGTGTCCGGTTGAGCGATTGCGAGAACGTGCAGGGCTCCTGTTCGGTCATCAAGAAGAAGACCAAGTTGGGTCCTGGGAGCCGGGTGCTCGTTCATCGCGTCCGGGCTCGCTACCCGGACCAGCACTTCTCGTTCAGCTACAGCTTTACCTGGGAAGGCGTCGCGGCGGAGGGGCCGACGGCCAAAGATGTGGCCAAGGACAGCACGGCGCTGATCGTTGACTCGGTGGT
The DNA here is from genome assembly GCA_031431925.1 of Gemmatimonadota bacterium. GTDB lineage: Bacteria > Gemmatimonadota > Gemmatimonadetes > Gemmatimonadales > GWC2-71-9 > SHZU01. The sequence goes on from JANPEL010000265.1 coordinate 10,549, forward strand.
CGTCAGACCAGCGGTGCTCGACCTTCAGGTCGGAGAGACGCTCGACCTGAGCCAGGTGCTTCGAATCCGGGCCATGAACGCCGCGGGTCACGACTTGCCGGACGGGTATTTCTATTCTCGAGTGGTGCTCGGCGAAGAGTTCGTGACGCTCGAAGGGACCAAGCTGACCGGCCGCTCGGTCGGTACGGCGGCTATCGCGATTACGGCCAGCATGGTGGCCGGTCCGGTTGCGCCGACCAGGGGTGCGGCTCGGATCTTGGTGCGGGTCATCCCATAGTACGCCGTGTGGGAGGGGTCAACCAAGGACCGCCAGCCTGCTTCTCTAGGACCGGATTTGATCCGTCATCGTCTGCCCTTTGATCGTAGCACTACTTTGGCCAACCCAAGTAGCACGGCTGCTCCACCGACCGTGACCCCGCAAACCATCGCAGCAAAGGCGACCGTTGATAGCCAAGGGATGCCCAACCGGTCCGCCACCAAACCAAGGGCCAGTGCGAGAGCGCAGACGAAGAACGCACCGGCAAACCACGAGAGGTTCGATCGGAGAACAGAGACCCCAAATGGCCTACTTGGCACATAACCTCCCTTCACAGCCTACAGGATTCAAGAAGGGCCAGGTTTGGCCAGGGCAGCACTCCCTGACTGAGGGCCGCGCCAGACGGCGATAGCAACCGCCAGCATAAGCCACGCCGAACGGCCGGCGAGACACGTCCGGGAGTCCAGCGCCGAATGTGACCGTTGAGGACCAAACGCGGCTCATGCTCCGCTAGGTACTGGGGCCTTTTTCGTCAGGGTCATCTCCTCGTATTCTTGTGCCGCGCGAGGGCTGAGCAGGTATCAGAAAGAGGCCCACAGGGCAACCCACAATGAGGGCCGGCACTAGGATATCATCCAGGGAGCGCCAATCGATCCCCCCGTCTGTGAAAACGGATAGCGCGGCCACAATCGGGATCATCGCTAGGCCGCCTATCACGGCCGCCCCAATTCGCCACCTGGCAAGCGGATAGAGAAGGCCAGCCGTTAGCCCGGCAAGCGGGCCAGAAACCAGAAATGCAGCTACAACCTTCACTAGAACCGCTGCTTCTCCAGCCTCCCGGTACCCGCCTCCGAGCACAAATGCACCCGCCGAGACTAGTGAAAGTCCTACACCGACCACCAGGCCAAAGAAGACGAACGGTGCAATCTCGGGCCTCATGCCCACAGCTGGCTTCGTAGCGCTGTTCATCAGAATCCTCCCACCGAGGTGTCGGGCAAGAAGGCGGCGGCAGCCTCATCCGGAGAATTATGCGTCTATTGACGACTGCATTGGCCCTTCATGTTCAACCAGGCTTCCCTTGTTGCCAAACCGGGCACGAAATCCTTCCAGCTTGTTCCGAAGCCGGCCGCACCGGCAAATAGCTGAAGCTCTGTGTCGCCGGCGACCGATTGCGCGGCGGTAGCGACCCCAGTTGGAACCCCAACGAAGTTCCAGATATTCGCCGTCGTGACCATGGCAGGCGCATGCGCAATCATCAGAGCCTCAACCGCAAATCTTGCGGCGACGCGGCCGGCGGCCCATCCAAAAGCGGTGCCCTTAGCCGCCATTCCGATCCCTTAAAGCCGCCAGTCTGCAAGGGCCGAGTTTGAGCCGTCATCGTCTGCCCTTTGATCGGAGAACAGAGACCTCAATTGGCCTAATTGGCGGGCATGAAGCGCCGGCAGCGCCATCCCTAGTCTGGTCGCGGACGGCCAAAAGGTTTGTCGTCTCGGTAAGTCCATTCATGCCAACCGAACATCCCGCCCCAAATTAGAGCAGACACAACGGTAGTTTTGATCGCCTGGGCGGCAGTCAACCCAAGGGGGTTTCCGGCGACGTGGAGGCCACCAACCAATAGCGCAAAGGGTATCATAGCCGCGATGGCCCCGAACAGAACCGATCGTCCCCGCGTCGTCCGCCACCCGAGCGACAACCCGTAGATGGACCCACCAACGACCGCCGATCCGAAGTACCACAGCACCAAGGCCCCAACGAACGCAATCTCCCCGCGGGAGGGACTCCCGAGGAGCGACCGGAGGAGGACGAAGATAGACGCATAGGTCGCCAGCTTGACGCTAAGCCGGACGCTGTCTTTCGCTCGGGTAACCAGGTCTTTCGTCGTTCCCATGCTTCCGGTGCCAGTCGGCAGCCCAACAAGTGCGTGACCGCCAGGCCGCTCGCCATTTTGCAGGCCTCGGCTCACTGGCATCGGTACAGATCGGCGACCCCGAAGACTACCCCAGCCCCTGGCGCGAACTCAAGCGCCGAACGCAGGCCTTGGGGACCGCCGCCCGCCGTCATCGCGAAGTCGATCATGTTGTCACCCGTTGACCACATCGTTGCAGCCGCCGAGGAAGCAATCATCTCACTCCGCGCCGAGCTAATCGCGGTGCGCCGAGCTCGGCTGCTTACCCAGGCTCCCGCCGTCGATTCTACGTGGCGGGACACGCGACCCGCAGCTTTGGCTGCCTTAATACCGTACTTCAGGCCTGTACCTTCGAACGCGATCGCTAGCGCCAGGTTGAACGCCGCCTGGCCACAGGAGACGCGCTCACCAAGAAAACTCTCAACTGCGGTCTCTACCCCCTGGCCGCCCCCTGAGCCACCGCCGGGAAGGCCGGAGCCACGGCCGCCAGGAAAAACCGTTCCACCCCATGATCCGTGGCGCATCCCATCGTGACCGCCGCCGCCACACAACCAGCTCCCTCCAACGTAGGACTGAACCCCTGTGTCCAGATTAGTTACATAGACCGGGTCCCATCGACAAGCACTCAGACCCAGGGGATCACGGCCGTTCACGGGATCGGACCCCGCAAAGGCGAAGGGATTGATGCCACCCTCGAGGCCGATCGGGTCCTCGGAAATGAACCGCCCGGTGCGCGGTTCATACCACCGATTCCGCATATAGACAATCTCAGTCTCCGGCCCCATCCACAAGGCCCCCTTCCACCGCGCCCGATCCTTGTTCCCGAACACCGCGCCCGGATCGGTGCTCGCCGTGATCTGCCCCCAGTCATCGTACGTAAAGGTCCGCTTCACCACCGCCGACTCATCGGTGAGCGCGATCACACTGCCAAGCCCATCTTCATGCGCATAATATCGGTTCGCCCCCACGATCATCGCGTGGAGCCGGTCCATCCCCGGGTAGTAGCTGTATTCGGCGGTGACCGTACCCGCCCCGGTGCCAAGCTCGGCCAGCAGATGATCGCCATCCCAGAGGAAGTGCGCGTCCACCCCGCCCGCCGTCCGCTTCACCAGCCGCCCAAATGCGTCGTAGTCCATCGTGATCGCCGTGCCGCCGACGTTGAGGCCGGTGAGCGCATCCGCCTTATCCCACGTGAACGTGGTCACCGTCCCCCCGCAGGTCCGGACGCTGTCGCTGCCCGCCCCGTTGGTGGCATAGGTGCAGCCGTTGAACCCGGTAATCCGGTTCGTGCCGGCGCTGTAGCTGCCGCCCAGCGATTTCCGGTTACCGACCACATCGAAAGTGTCGACGCGCTGGGTCCCGGCGACGAACGACCAGGTCACGCTGTTGTTGCAGAGGAGGCTCCCGTTCACCAGATCCGGGCAGCCCGGCGGCAGGGAGCCCGACGTGACGGTCGAGTCGGCCGCCTTCTGGAATCGGCCCAGCGAGTCGTAGACGAAGAACCGCCCGTTGAGGCCGCTCACCTTGAGCTGCTCGGCGACCCGCCCGACGGGGTCGAACCCGATCCACCGCTCGATCGTGCTGCCGTAGGCCGCCGAGGAGTAGAGTTTCACCGGGGCCTGCAGGCTCCCGAAGAGCCGCTGCACCGTCCCGCCGCTCCCCGGAAAAGTCCGAGCGGAGTCCTGGAGGCCGGCGTCTCGCGTGAACGAGGTCAACGACGTTCCGAGCTTGATCCCGGTCAGCACCCCCCGGGCCGCGTCGTAGCCGTAGCCGCGGGTGGTGAAGCTCGTCCCGCCGGGGCCACTGATGTACACGCTGTCCAACTGGCGCGCCGGGGCATAGTGATAGGTCCGGGCGAATCGCTGCCCGGCCAGGCGAGTGATCGCCGAGGTTGCCTGGCCCAAGACGTTGAAGTTGACGGTGTCCGCGACCGAGAAGGTGCCCCGTTTGTTGACGCCCGTCAGCTGGAGGCCGTGGCTCGGATACGAATACGTCGCCGTGTCGGTGCCGAGCCGTGAGGTCACCCGGTGCAAGCTGTCATAGACAAACGCCACGTCCAGATTGCGCCGGCTCGTCGCCTTCATCAGGTCGCCCGCGATCGAGTACTGCATCGTGTCGCGGGCGCCCGTCGGGTCCTTCTGCCGAATCAGCCACCCGAGGGCGTTGTAGAGAAACCGGTACTTCTGGCCCGCGGGATCCGTGACCGTGGTATCCCGGAGCATGGCATCGGCCTGAAACGTCGTCGAGATGACCGTGCCACTCGTCAAGCGTTGCCGCCGAGCCGTGACCTGGTTCATGGTGCCGTAGTCGGTCGAATCCGTGGGCAGGCTGGAGCCACTCGGCGGCACGACCGCCCTAGTCCGCCCGACCGCATCGTACCGGTAGGTCGTCGTCCGGCCACCGGAGATGGTGACGGTATTCACGTTGCGATCGGTACCGACGCCGTTATAGGCAAGCACCGTCGAATCGGCATTTGGCCGGCGAATGGCAGTCGGGCGGCCGAACGTGTCGTACGTAGGGATCTTCGCCACGGTTGTGGATCCTACTCGAACCGAGTCCACCCGGCCGAGGGAGCCGAGAAAGTAGGTCGTTGAGTCGCGGCCTCGGACCGAAACCGTCGCCGGCTGCGCATACGCACCGTAGGAGATCGTGGTGATCGTATCGGCGACCGGCTTGCTGTAGACCAACAGCCCACTCGCGTTGTACCCCAGGGTATCGCGGACCCCGGCGCCGTACCCAGGCTTGATCACCGTGGCCGGGAGCCCATCGACCGTGTAGGTCATGGTCGTCGTGTCCCGCTGTCCATCGGCCATCGGTTGGATGGTCCGGCGGGGGGAGCCCCAGCGGTTCACGCTGAAGCGGGTCAGAGCGCCGCTCGGTTCAACCACCCGAGCATAGGCGGTGTCCGGCAATGCCGGAGTGAACGGGGTTGCTGAAGTCGTGCTGTAGGGCACGCCGACTTTTTGCCACGGGGTGTGGGTCGCGACCGGATTCACCAAGGCGCCCGTCGACACCAGAACCCGAGGGCCCGCCGTACTCAGGGTCCCGGCCGCGGAACAACTATTCGTTCAACTCGCCGACAATGCGGTCGACGGCAGACCAGTCGTCCCGTTCTACGGCCTTCACGAACCGCTCCAGCGTCTCATGATCGAGGCCAAGAATGCCTGTGCTCAACTCACTCAGCCATGCCTGGTCAAGGACGAACGACACGAATGAGGTCCGGGATATAGGACCTTCAAGGTGCTTGTTCGAAACCTCCAAGAATCGGGTCTTGCCAGCCACCAGCGGCGCGATTCGGCGGATCCGGCCTAGGTGCCAGGAGTCGTCGAATAGAGCCAAAAGGCTCTTCCGAAGGCGAAGGAATTCGAGGGCATCCTCCGCCCGGTCGTCCATCAGGTCGGTGATTGCTTCAAGAGCCTCACGTTCCGGAGAGTCGGGGCCCTGGCCATAGGATTCCGCCAAGGCCCGTACCCAGAGTCGCCACGCCGCGCGGCCCTGGCCCGCCGTGTCAGCCGCACGTAGAGTCTGGACGAAATCCGTCGTGGAATGTTCCCACCTAGGCCTACCCCCGGAATCATCCATCGTCAGTATGAGTCCCGCCGGAGGAAGTTGTGCGCACGATCGTAGACGTCCTTGAAGAGCCGAACGGTTCGCCCGTCTTCGTTGAGCACGCGGTACCAATTCACATACCCATTTCGATCACCGAGTTTCGACCACGTAGCCTTCACGAATGGCCCCAACCGAGACCACGTGATCGACTGCCCTTGCGCGCGCTTGACGGCCTTCTCAAGAGCTCGCAACAGACTCGGCGATGGCCCATTGGGGCCACCGATCCAACTAGGTATCGTGCCGATAGTATACAACGCGAGGGAACCCCCGGTAACTGTGCCAAGAGCATCGTTCAAAAAGACGTTCTGCAAGATGGACAGCTGTCCACGGTTTTTCGACCAAAGAGTTCCGCTATTTGGGTCGGAGTCCATGGGACAGAACCACCCAAGAAAGTTCCCAGCGACCGAGATCTCCTTCATCGAGTTGGCCGTTAGGGTTTCCGTACCCTCGCCTCCGTAAACTGGCTCGCAAGGCGTCAAGCCCATTTGATCTTCGCCGTTGACGGGGTTATCACCTGCGAAGACCGATGGGTTCAGACCGCCTTGAATCCCCAGAGGATCCTCACTCAGAAAACGGCCGGTCCCCGCTTCGTACCAACGATTGCGCATGTAATAGAGGGTCGAATCCTGCCCCATCAGGAGCGCCCCCTTCCACCGGGCTCGATCCCGCCCGCTGAATGGCAGGTTATCCGTCCCGCCTTTTTGGATACCCCATTCTGTGTAGTCGTAGGTCCGCTGACTCGTCGTCCCGCTCGAAAGCTGGACCACATTCCCCAGCCCGTCGCGATGGGCGTAATACGCCGTCGCCCCGATGACCAAGGCGTGAAGGTTGTCGAGCCCCGGGTAGTAGCTGTACTCCGCAATCTTGGTCGTGCCGGCCGCTCCCAGTTCGGCGAAGAGATTATCCCCGTCCCAAAGGAAGTACCGGTTGGCCACCCCGGCCGAATCTCGGCGCACCATCCGGCCACTTGCATCGTAGTGGAATCCGAACGTCGGCTTGCCCGTGATGGCAACGTTGGTCAGCTGCCCTTCCGTATTCCAGGTAAACGTCGAGGTCGTCCCGCCGCAAACCCGACTGGTCACGTTGCCGTCGAAATCCGTGGCGTAGTTGCACCCATTGAAGGTCAAGATCCGGTTGCCGGTACCATAGGTGCCGCCCTTGTCGCGCCGGTTCCCGACCGAATCGTACGCGAAGCTATCGGGCACCACGCCAAGCGTGGCCCAATCGGCGGGAATGAAACACGACCCGATCAGCCCATAGCCTGGCTCGGGACACCCCGCGCCCGGTGGGGCTGCGTTCCCGGTGTCCCCCTTGAACGCCGCGACTTTGAGCCGGCCGAGCGAGTCGTACTGGAAGAACCGCCCACTGTTGCCTTGCCACCCCAAGTGCTTGTCGATCCGGCCCAGCGAGTCGAGGCCGATCCACCGCTCCACGTTCGAGTTGTAGCCAGCCACACTGGTCGTGAGTTTGAGTGGCGCGTGCAGGCTCCCAAGGGTCGTCTTTGCATCCCCGCCCCCGGGGAAGGTCCGGGAGGTGTCAGCGAAGTTCGCATCCCGGTTGAACACCGTGGCGGCGCCGCCGAGGCGGATCGTCGTCAGGAGGCCTTTGGTCGCGTCGTAGAGGTACTTGCGGCCCTGGAAATCCCCAATGCCGCCGCCGGTGACGTGCATGCTATCGAGCAGGCCGTACGAGGTGTAGAAATATCTTCGATCGAAGGTCTGGTTGGGCGTCAATAGCGTTGTCTTCACGTACGTCGGTTGGCCCCGCAGATTGAGCGCAATCGTGTCGCGCGTTTGCGGACTGGTGGCCACCACCTTGAGCCCGTTGTTCAGGTAGGCCCAACTTATCGACGAGGTGCCGGCTCGAGAAGTCGGGCGGTGGACCAGGTCATACCCATATGTGATGGTCTGCCCACGACGGGTGGTGTGCCGCATCAGGTTACCGTTCGCGGCGTACTCGAAGGCATCGGCCTTGGCGGCGGGATCGAGCTCCTGAATCACCCAGCCGGCTGCGTTATAGAGATACGAGTAGACCTGACCCTTTGGGTCGGTCACCTTGGTCAGGTGAAGGCTGTCCTCATACGCGTAGCTCGTGACCGTGCGAACCGTGGCGCTGGCCCACCGAATCACGCTGGTGACGCGGTTCAGCGCATCGAACGTCGTCGTATCCGGTTTCGACAGCGGCGCCAGCGTCCGAAAGCGACGCCCGTAGGTGTCGTAGGTGTAGTTGGTCGTCCGGTTCCCAGCAAGCGTGGTGGCAAGGAGGTTCTGAAAATTCCCGGCATCGTACCCGTTGTTGACGACGGCTACGTTCGCGCCGTCTTTCACGATCGTCACCCGGCCCTTGCTATCGTAGGTAAAGCGCTGGGTCACCGAGCCACCGACCCGAACCGAATCGATGCGGCCCGAGGCGCCAAGGTAGTTCTGAATCGTTTCCTGGCCGGTGCCGGAAATATTCGTGGGCTGGCCCCAGCCGCCATACGTGATCGTGGTGGCCGTGCTAGTCGCCTGCAAGGCGTAGGTCGGCAGACCGCTGGCGTTGTAGGCCACGGTGTCCTTATCGAGAGTGCCATACCCCGGCCTGATCACCCTCGCCGGAAGGCCCCCGGTCGTGTAGGTGATGATCGTGGAGTCATTGACGGCGCTGAAACTCCGCGCCGGGCTACCCCACCGGTTGACCGTGAACTGGGTGACCGCGCCACCGGATTCGGTGATCTTGCCCCAGACGCTATCAACCGGCACGGGAACGGCGCCAGAGCCGGTACTTGTCGCCGCATACGGCACACCCTTCTTCTGCCACGGATCGAAGGTCGTGGCCGGCCGTTGGTTCCCGACCAAGTAGACCGGGATCGAGGGCGCAGAATCGGCCACGATTCGGCCGGACTGCGTGTCATAGACGAAGGTGTGGGCTTTGCCGCGGCGGTCGGTAACGGTTTGGAGGCGCTGGCTTCCGTCATACCCGAACTGCGTTTTCAGGTTGTCAGGATCTTGAATCCAATTGAGCACCCGGGTCCCCGCGGCCACATCGATCGTCGTCGTTCGGGATGCCGGATCAACAATACTGGTCAGGCCGTTCGCCCCGTAGTTGAAGGTGATGGTCTTGCCCGCCGGATCGGTCAGTACCGAGACTCGGTTGCTCCCGTCATAGGTCACTCCGGTAGTGTTGCCGAATCGGTCGGCAATCGAGGTCATCCGGCCGGTGCTGGCGAACGTGACCTTGGTGGAGTCGGGATAAGCCCGGATCCAGTTGCCCCCACTCGTTTTCATCGTGCTGAAATCACCAGCAGGCGTCTCGTAGACGCCCGCGTTCGCATTGTATTTGAAATAGGTGGCGCTGCCGTCCCCCTCCTTCACCAAGATCGCGGTCCCCGCAGTGATGATGGCCCGCTGCACACCGGCCACGGTCCAACCTCGCGCGATCGGGCTGGTGTCCTCATCGATGTGGTGATACGTCGTGATCCATCGATTGGTGAACAGGCTACCGCCGATTTTCGCGGCGACGAGAATCTCCATGGCATAGGTGCTGTCTCGAAGCAACCCGGCTGGCGTGAACTGACCGCCAATCCGATAGGTCTTACTGGCGGGATTAGTGAAATACAACGTGGTCTGCCCGGCGCCACCGTTGAGGAACGTGACAAGGTTGCCGGCCACCTTCACTTGAAGCTGGTACTCGCTCGGATAACCGCCGCCGTAGCTCGAGTCCGGGCGCACGTCAATCAGCACCACCGGCTTGGGAGCCACTCGGTCGCCGTGATACACCAGGGTTGCCGACCGGGGACCATCGAGGGAAAAGTACGGCACGGTACTCTGGCCATAGGTCATCGCGAAGCAGCCTGCCGCACATCGACTGTAATCCTGCTTCGCTTCCAGGTAGGGCAGGACGCTCATCTTCGGGGCTCCGGGCGGCACCACAACTGGGACGACCTTGTAGCCCTCGTCGGAAAACCCCGGGATCATCCCGCGCAGCGTGACGGTACCGGTCCCCTCGTTCCCGACGTTGTAGGTCACGTTGACGTTGAGCGTCTGCCCCGGGCCGATAAGAGTACTCCCCGGTGGCGTACAGGCTGTGACAACACTCGCCACCGAACAAAAGAAGCTCAACGGAACGCCCCCAAACCCGCCCGCGGCACGGGTTACCGTAAACGTCGCCGTGTGCCCGGGGGTATGGATGTCGCGGTTCGGTTCGGAGGTGCCAATCGGGTGTGACGGTGATTTGCGCCAAGACCGGAGCCGTATTCACAGCTAGAAATCTAAAGACAGCTACCAAGCCGTTTACGAACCGCCGTTGCATTGACACGTTACCGCTCCGCTTGAGAGTTTGAGGCTCTCAAAGCAGGCGGCGTGCCGCCAACCGGGCTTGTGGAGACCGTTGTCTATCAAGCACTTGGGACTCCAGCTGCGGTCTTTGCGCTCCGAAGAGTCCCAGGAGTCTCGATCCCGTATCGAGACTCGTGAGACTCACGAGCCGCGGCCACTGACAAGCCCCAGCCCTTCCGTCGGCGGAAGATGGTGGCCCGGCCGACACGCAACAGACCAGCTGCCCGACCGACGTTCCACCCGGCTCGGGCGAGGGAGTGGAGGACACGTTCGCGGTCGGGGTCCGTAGCCGGACCAAACGGAGCCTCGGCCGGCAACCCCAAGTCGGTGGAGCACACGATATCTATCGCGTGGAGACACCCGTGGGAGGCCAGAGTGGCGGCGCGTTCGATCGTGTGGCGTAGCTCGCGCATGGTCCCCGGCCAACCATAGTGCATCGGTGCCTGTTCGCAGGTCCCATCGAGGGCCTGGCCGTGGAGGCCCGCAAAGTGCCGAGCCAGCGTCATCCCGTCCTCCGGCCGTTTCGCGAGCGGCGCCAACTCGATGACAACGCCCGATAGCCGGTGAAGGAGGTCAGACCGAATCTGCCGCCGATCGATTCCCCGCCGATCCGCCGCTTGGACCGCTGCCACAAACCGGACATCGACTGCCCTCGGGCGGCTCTCGCCGACCCGCATGACCCAGCCCTCTTCAACCACCGTGAGCAGCTTGACTTGCGCCTCACCGGGCATGCTAGCCAGCTCATCGAGAAATACAGTGCCGTGGTTGGCCTCCTCAACGTGGCCCGGAGTGTCCTGCAGCGCTCAGCCGGTAAGCGCCTCGATGACGCCATGCGACCGGTCCGGATTTGGCACCGGCGGCCCGGCACGTCGCCGGCCGATCACGGGAGAGTGCCAAGGTCATTCGGTAACCTCGCCTGGAGGCTTCGGGTCAGCTTCCCCGCTCCTCTTCGTCTTTCTTCCGCATCAGGCCACTTAGAATTCGCTCATACGAGTTGTACCACATCATAATTCCGCCGAGAAACCCGTAACAAAACGCAAGAAATAGGACCGCCAGAACCAACCGGCTACCACTTGCCTTGACGGGGGCGACGAACCAGTTGAAGAAGAACCCAACGGGCACCATTGCGAGGAAACCGATGATACCAGCAGCAAGCGGTCCCTTCCCGAACCGGCGATAGCACAGGTCGGTCGGAATCCCGATGAGCATCGCCCCAATCAGGTAGAAGGAGATCAGCCTGGGAAGCGAAAACCCCTCCTGAGTCAACGCCCTGCCCTGAGTTACTACACTGAGAACAACGGCAATTCCGGAGAGACCAGCCGCCCAGCGAAGGGCCAGAGCGGTCGCAGACCACCGCGAGAAGAACTGAAGAACCAGGTCGATCATGACGACGCTGGGCGTATCTGATCCACCAACCCTGAACACGGGCCCTCGGCGCCAGCGACGTTCCCCGGAGAGAGTCGCATCACAAGTCGTCTTTCTTCAGCGACCTGCTAGACAAGTGACTCCCAAACCGGGGGAAGGACATCGTTACCCCGACCGTTTCCAGTACATCGCTCCCAACACAGCCCCGGGGTACAGTCCGAAGACAACCATGCCGAAAACGAGCATGCCCCCGCTGGCCCTGAACGGCGAGATCGTATAGTTGAAGAAACAGAATAGAGTTGCCGCCGTGACAAACCCGAGGAACGATCCCCTCAGCCTGGTCGATGCCCATCCGCCCCAGAGCATGACTACCAAGCCGATCGTCAGCGCGGCAACTAGGTAGACACCGAGAAGGGGGCCAAGCGACAGGCCCAATTTGGCCAGGGCGGCGCCCCCTGACTGGCGGTCGCGCCAGATGGCGATAGCGCCCGCCAACACAGCCAAGCCAAGGGGCAGGCGCAGGTACATCCAGTAGTCGAGGGCCCCAAAGAACCGGTTGTTACTCACGATCTAGTTACTACCTCCGCAGTTAGCAATAAACTCGGCCAGGGCGACGGCCCCGCCGACGAACGGAACTGGAAGCAGACCACCTACGCCTCGGGCCGCTTCCCAAGGGCCTGAAGTGAGGCCGGCCCGGAACGTGTTTGCATCGCCCGCGTTGTCAGCGATCGTTGCCGCAAGACCGAACGCCGCAGCCGCCCGGTAACCAGCAAGGCCGCCGGCATAAGCGATCCCCTCGTAGGCTTTGCGCATAACATAGGAGCCATAGCCGAATAGGGCGAGATCCACTGTAGTACTAAACAAGAATTCACCGAAAAGGCTACTGCAGACCTGACGGTTATAGGTTCGCGTAGCAAAGCTTGTTTCTCGACGGGGGAGCCCCGCGCCCGGCCTGGCACCGCCCCGCCCCTTCACCAGTTCCCCTTGTACGCCAACTCTTCCGCTTCGGCACTCCGTATACATGTATGTTTCACGGCGCCCGACCACCACGCCGTCTTGCATCGTTACCTCGACCCTATACCAATCAATGCAAAGCAGCCCGGTCGGATCGCGGCCGGAGATCGGGTTGCTTGCCGCGAAGGCATAGTTGTTAATGCCACCCTGAAGACCTATTGGGTCTTGGCTCAAGAACCGACCTGTCCCCGCCTCGTACCATCGGTTCCGCATGAAGTATAGGTCCGCCTCCGGCCCCATCCACAAGGCCCCCTTCCACCGAGTCCGGTCGGTGTCTGAAAACCCTTCCGTGTCCGATCCCGAGGTGAGTTTCCCCCAGTCGTCATACTGATAGGTCCGCCGAATCGCATTGCTTTCGTTCGTCAGCCCGATCACGTTCCCGAGCCCATCAAGGCGGGCATAGAATCGCGACCCCGTCGGCTGGCGAATCACCGCGTGGGGGTTATCGAGGCCGGGGTATTGAGAGTACTCCGTCACCACCGAGGTGCCGGTACTGTTGAGCTGCGCCAGCAAATTCTCCCCGTCCCAGAGCAGATAGGCGTTGACCGCCCCATTCACGCGCTTAGCCACCAACCGACCGAATCCGTCGTAGAGAAACTTGACCCCGGTGGCACCAAACTTCATCGAATCCAACTGCCCCTCGGTGGTCCACAGCAGCGTGTCGATCTGAACGCAGGGGCTGGTGCCCCGCCGGCTGATCACGCGACCCTCCGCGTCGGTCTTGTAGGTGCACCCATTGAACGCGGTGATCCGATTCCCCGCCGCGTAGGCTCCACCCATGTCGGTCCGATTCCCGACGGAGTCGTATTGATAGACCAGCGAATCCGAAGTGATGTAGTTGGCCTCCGGTGTACATGTGGCCGGGAACATACCAAAGTCGATGGTCGGGCAGCCCCCCGGTTCACCATCGGGTGTCTTGAGGCGGTTGCGCCCTTTCCGGAGTTGCCCCAGCGAATCGTAGGTAAACCACCGCCCGATCTTGGCCGCGCTCCGCAGATGGTGGGTGATCCGCACCAGCGAATCGAGCCCGAGCCACCGCTCGAGCGTGGGATTGTTGGCCACCTCGCTCGTGGTCTTGGTTGGGTCGTTCAGGCTACTTGGTACCAGCGTCGTCGTAGCCCCGCCCGGATAGCCCCGTGACGTCGGCGCAAGAGCCGCGTTGTAGCCCAGGGTTGTCGCGTTCGCGGCGAGGCGAATAGTGGTCAGGGCCCCGCTGGCCGCGTCATAGAGGTATTTCCGACCAGTCAAGTGAGCCGCGTCTTGCGATCCGGTGAAAAACACGCTGTCGAGGCCCGCGCTAGTGGACCGATACCGCTGTTTGTAGGTGTTCCCGTTGAGCGTGGTGACGATTGAATCGGGCATTCCAAGCAGCCCACGGTAGGTCGTTACCGTCGAGACCGGGCTGGTTGCGGTCACCACCAGGCTGTTCGCGGGGTACGTCCAGCTCACGGCCTGCGATCCGGTCCGGCTCGTCGCCCGATGGAGCAAGTCATAGCTGATGTCGAGGTTCTGGCCAAGACGGTTCGTTTTCCTCTTGAGCTCCCCGCCGACGTTGTACTGGAACGTTTCGTTGGCCGCGACCGGGTCGGTCTGCTGGGTCACCCAGCCCAGGTCGTTATAGGCGTACTGATAGAGCTGGTTCTTCGGATCGGTCACACCGGTGAGGTAGAGGTTGTCGTAGCCGAACTTGGTCCTCGTTCTGGGGTTGGTTAGAACCCAAACCGAATCGACTCGATTGATGGAGCTGTAGGCCGTTACTTGTTGCGGGGTATGGGGCGCATTGACGGTAGTCCGGCGGCCGTAGCCGTCGTAGCCATAGGTTGTCAGCCGGTTTCCGGGCAGCGTGTCAGCGGACTGATTGCGGTTGGATCCCGTCGTCGGGTACCCGAGGCGGCGAACGACGGTTCCGACACCATCGGTTATCCGCCGCAGGCGGCCGTAAGAATCGTAGGTATACGATTCGCGGGTGATCCCACCGGTGGCCACCGAACTGACCCCGCCCGAGGCGCCGAGCACATAGGTCACAACAGGGCGTCCCTTGGTCGAGTCCTTGACGGGCTGGGCCCAACCGCCGTAAAAGACGGTTCGGGTCGAGTCCCCTGCTGGTCGAGCGTAGGTGACCAGCCCACTGCCGTTGTACTGCAACGTGTCGGCGACGGCCCCAAAACCCGGCTTCAGGATCGTAGCGGGTTGACCGTGAACGGTGTAGTTGATCGTCGTGAGCTCGCCGATCGCGTTCGTGGTCTTGATCGGGCTTCCCCACCGATTGACGGTGAATCTCGTGACCGGCGTCCCCGCCTGGGTCGTCGGCTCGGTGATACGGGCGTAGACCGTATCCACCTCCGGCTGGACCAGCGCTGTCGCTGCTGTAGCAACGTATGGGACACCCACCACCTGCCACGGAGCGAATGACGTCACCGGTGCCGCGCTGCCGCCCCCAAAAATCGGAACTGCTGGGGCGGTCACTGACGTGAGGAGGTTGGTCTCCACGCCGCTCTTGACGAGGTAGCCTATGGTGGTCGTCTTCCCTCTCCGGTTGGTGATCGTACTCAGCCGGAGACTGCCGTCATAACCGAAGGTGGCGCTGACGCCGTCAGGGTCTTGAATCCCGGTGAGCCGCTTACTGGCGTCGACCGTCACGGTCGTCGTCCGACTCAGTGTATCTACAATGGTGGCAAGGCCGTTGGCCCCATAGCCAAGCTTGATCGAGTTGTTGAGAGGGTCCTTGATAGCTGTGACGCGATTCGATCCGTCGTACGTCACCGACGTTGCGGCCCCCCAACGGTCGGCAACCGAGGTCATGTAACCGCTGCTGTTGAAGGTGACCTTCGTCGAATCAGGATACGCCCGCACCCAGGTGGCTCCGCTGGCGGCGAGCGTGCTAAAGTCACCGGTGGGCGCTTCGTATTTGCTGGTAAATGGGTTCCAGATGAAATAGGTCGCGCTCCCGTCACCTTCCTTGATCAGGATGCCGATGCCCGTCGCGATCTTGGCTTTCTGGATGCCGGCCAGCGTCCAGCCCCGCCCAATCGGGCTAGTGGCTTCGTCGATGTGGTGGTATTGAGTGACCCAGCGGTTAGTGTACACGATACCGACAATCTTGGTCGATGCTAGGATTTCCATCGCGTAGGTACTGTCGAGCACCAGTCCGCCCGGCGGCGTGAACTGGCCGCCGATCCGGTAGTTGCGCCGATTCGGCGTGCCGCCGGTTTCGGAAAACCGAAGCAACGTCTCGCCATTCAGAAACGTGACGAATGACCCATTGACCTTCGCCTGAAACTGATACTCGGACGGCCACCCCCCAGCGAAACTCGAATCCGGCCGCACGTCGACCAGTGCGAACGGCTTCGGCGCGACCCGATCACCCCGGTAGACGAGAGTCACACTCCGAACGGCGTCCAGTGAGAAATAGGGCACCGTACTCTGGGCGTACGTTGCCGCAAAACAACTGGCGGCACATCGCGACAAGTCTTGCTTGGCCTCGAGGTAGGGAAGTACACTCATTTTTGGGGCTCCGGCGGGGATGACCACCGGCACGGTGACCGTCCCCTGGTCGGTCGACTGGGGCCCGCTCGCCGTAAACGTGAGACTCCCACTGCCTTCATTCCCCGTCGAATAGGTCGCGGTCACGTTCAGGAAGGCGTTGCCGTTAATGGTCGCGGAAGACGTAGACAAGCCGGTGCAGGTGATGTTGCTCGACCCGACGCAAGTGAAGTTGAAGGTCTGGGCCGCCGTCCCTTCGTTAATAACCTTGAAGACTTGGGTTTGGCCAGGCATGTGAATGGTCTTGTTGGCGGTCGTAGTGCCATCTGGGCTGACCGCCACGCCGTAGGTCTGCCCGGCCAGAGGCCGCCCCAAGAAACTCGCAACCCCGGCGAAAACGATGAATCCCCGTCCAATACCGTTCAACACGTGCCGCTCCTCGAAGAAGATGGGAGCCGACAAGGCACCTTGGATGCCACGAACCCAGAGATCGCTGCCCTATGGCAATCAACGAGTTACGAGATCGCTTGAAGGGGAATCGAGCACCAGCGTCTCACCAGTCTCGATACCGTATCGAGCCTCGTGATACTCTCTCGCTGTCGTCACGGACATCCCCCAACCCTTCAGGCGGCGGAAAAGTGTGGCCCGCCCAACGCGAAGAGCGCCTGCCGCCCGACGGACGTTCCACCCCGACACCGCCAGTGCGTTTAGGACTCGCTCTTGATCGCCGCCCGGAATGACAGCGGCCGGGCTGACGGCCGGCAGGCCAAGGTCGATGGCCCGCACGATGTCGATCGCGTGGAGGCAGCCGTTGGAGGCCAAGATCGCAGCTCGTTCGATCGTGTGGCGTAGTTCACGGACGTTCCCAGGCCAACCGTAGTTCAGCAGCGCCTGTTCGCAGGTCCCATCGAGCGCCTGACCGTGGAGGCCCGCAAAGTGCCGAGCCAGCGCTATCACGTCCTCTGGCCGCTTCGCGAGCGGCGCGAGCTCGATGACCACCCCCGATAGCCGGTGAAGCAGGTCAGACCGAATTTGACGCCGATCGATTCCCCGCCGATCCGCTGCTTGCACCGCCGCCACAAACCGAACATCGACTGCCCGGGGCCGGCTTTCGCCGACCCGCATCACCCAGCCCTCTTCAACCACCTTGAGCAGCTTGACCTGCGCCTCGCCCGGCATGCTCGCCAGCTCATCGAGAAAGAGGGTGCCTTGGTTGGCCTCCTCAACATGACCAAGAGTGTCCTGTAGCGCTCCACTAAACGCGCCCCTTCGATACCCGAACAGCTGCGCCTCGATCAACTCCCGAGGTAAGGCACCACAATTGATCTCAAGAAAGCGCCCGGTTCGCTGACTCAAGGCATGAATAGCCGAGGCCACGACCTCTTTCCCACTGCCAGTCGGCCCAACGATCAGGATCGGCGTGGTTCGCGGCGCAAACCGCGCCGCCAGGTCGAACGCCGCCCGCATGCTGGCGGAAACACTAATGATCGTCGCGTCGGTCATGGCCGTCCTCGGGCGGTAGGCGAAGCTGCGTCACCCGGTCGGCGTCTTCGTCGGTCTTGAGAATCCGCGGGGTCAGGAACAGATAGAGCTCAGTGGCACTGGTCCGGCGGCTGGCCCCGCCGAAAAGACCCCCGATAATCGGGATGCCGGAGAGGATCGGAATGCCCGATTGACTCCGCTCCCGCTGCTGGTCCTTGAGCCCGCCGATCACGATGGTTTGGCCGTCGCGCACCAGGAGTTGCGTGCTGACCTCCCGGGTCGAAATGATCGGCGCGTCGAACTGGACTTCATTGGTGGCGGCATTGATCTCCTGCTGAATCAGCAACGACACGTAACCGTCCTGATTGATGGTGGGCCGCACTAGCAGCTTGGTCCCGACATCGCGATACTGGACCACCTGATCCCGGCTCGGCACATCTGTCGGAAGCGACCGGCTGACCTGCACAAAGGGACGCTGGCTTCCGACCAAGAGCCGGGCCTCGGTGTTGTTGGACGCCACCAGCACCGGCCTCGACACGATTTCGAGTTGCCCCCGGCTCTGAGCCATCCGAATCGTGGCGTCGATGTCGCCCCGGCCCAGTTTGAGCAGCCGGATGACGAGATCGCCCAGCCCGCCCCCAGCCACCCGGGCCTCGACCGAACCATCCGGACCCTTGGCGGGCAGAAAGAGATCGGCGCCGAGCGAGAAGCTCTTGTTGCTCTGCGCCTCGACGATCAAGACTTCGATCAGGACTTGGAGCGGCCGGACATCGATCTGCTGAAGGGCCTCATTCACCACCGTGAAGTCCTCGTCACTCGACCGGACAAAGATCGAGTTGGTCAGGTCATCGGCCACCACGGTCACCGCACCGCTCAAGACCGATTGCCCGGCGGCCTCCGGCCCGGCCGGAGCCGCCGGCGTTCCCACGGGGGGCACCTGGTGGCGCCGCAATTCGTCGCCTAACGTCCCGGCCGAGAGGCCGGCCCGGCCCGAAAACGGGCCACCACCCCCGAAGAGTTGTGTCACGGTGGCCGCCACGTCGGCGGCGCGGGCGTGCTTTAGCCGAACCACATGAAGCCGAATCGGGGCATGGCCCAACGCAACCGGGGCTGGAGCCTCGGCCGGCCTGGGCAGGATCTGGAAATAGGCCGAGTCCTCGGTCATCACGAGGCCGTGGGCCTCGGCGAGGCCCCGAAGCAGATGGGCCGCGGC
>JANPEL010000266.1:0-12479 GCA_031431925.1 Gemmatimonadota bacterium
GCGGGGCGATCTGGTCGGCCTGGCATTACCCGCTCATCATCGGGGCCAACTACAACGCCGGCACCGCCACCTGGTGGGCTATCGTCTGCTTCACCGTGATGGTGATCGGGCTCTCGTTTCCGCTTGCTTGGATGCGGCTCCGGTCGGGGAGTTTCTGGCCGGCGGCGCTGTTCCATGCGTCGCACAATTTGTTCATCCAAAGTTTTCTGGACCGGGTGACGGTCGACACCGGTTCGACGCTCTGGCTGACGACCGAATTCGGGGCGGCGCTGGCGGTTACGGTGGGGGTGACGGCGTGGCTGTTCTGGCGCCGGCGGGGCCAGGTGGTGGCGCTGTCAGCGGGCAGCCTGGGAACGGAGTAAGTCTCTGGCACAAGCCTTCGGCGGGCGTTTCACCATCAGTTCCACCCGAACCCCGGCATGGGCCAGCATCGACACCAGCCCGTCGATGCTGAAAAGTTCGATCCGGCCGCGGACCAGGTCGCTGATCCTGGGTTGGGTCACTCCGAGCAGCTTGGCGGCAGCTACCTGGGTCATCTTGGGCGACCGAACGAGCTTCAGCACTTCGACGGCCAGTTCGGACCGGAGTCGAAGGTGTTCCGCCACCTCCGGGCCGAACCCCACGTCGCGAAAGACGTTGCCGCTCGACCGATTCGCCTTGACCGCCATGGTACCCTCCGTCATCGCGACCGCTGCCGGACGAATTCCCGAAACCGTCGCCGGGCCAACTCAATGTCCAACCCGCGGGTCTGCCGGGTCCGTTTGGCGAACGCGTGGGGGACGATCGTGCCCGACATTCTCGCGAGCCGCCTCAGGAAATGCCCGAACCGCTTCGCGCGACGATCCCAGCCACACGACGGCCTTGCGACTCATCGCAATATACACAACTTATATAGAGTGCCAACCCCGACTCCCGACATGCATGCCCCGAACTAGTGACACCGACCAAACTAGGATTCCGTCTGGCCGGTGCATAACCCAATTCACGCGTTTTGATCCGGGCGACAAGAAAGCTCAGGCCAGGCGGGGGTGCGGAAGAACATCGACTGGGACGGGCGGACACCGGGCTGGCGGGTCCCCCCAAGAAATCGTGCGCTTCAGCCTCGGCCGGGAAGCGCCTCGAAGGGAATACTGGCTGTCTCGAGGCTGGGCAAATCGAGGTGCTGACTCGCGTGATCGATGTCGATGCCGACCAGCGCACCGCGATCGTCCAGGTCGAGAACCACGCCCGGAAGAACCTCCCGCGACGCGGCACTCGGCCGGTCGGCGAGGTCGATGTACAAGGAATCGGTGTCCGCGTAATAGTAGAGCTTCACCGTCACGGCCCTCCGAAGTCACGATCTGGAAACGCGTTGTGGACCACCCCGTCGGGCAGGATGACGACCCGGAGGTAGCGCCCCACGACGGGAATATACCCCCACAGCCTGATTCGGCCGTCCGGCTGAACCTCACGGCGAACCGGCGCGGCCAGCACCGAGGCGATCCACTCGGCGCGCAGGTACGGCCGCTTGCGGAGTACCTGTTCGCGGAAGTAGCGGGTCGTTCGCATTCGGGCAGATTACCGCAAAGCCAGTACAGTGGCGTCACCGAAACGAAGCGAATTGAACCATTCGAACGCCGATTAGAGATCCGAGGTGAAGGTCGCTCGGGATCAGGTCGGCTCCGAACTCAGCAATTCGCGGAGCCGGTTGGTGGACCGGACCAGGCTTTGCGCCCGTGGTTGGTGACGAACAAGTCCGCGGAGGTGCGCGAGGGCCAGCTCTACTATCAAAGTGACAGCGCCGAACTATTGATAGCGAGATCCCCTGTCAAGGTTTGCCGCTACCATGCCGACCCCAACCGGCGGCCGCGTTGGAGCGACTTCGGGCTTTGAAGGTCGTGGCCGAGAGCACGGGCCGGCGGCGGGATCGTCTCTACACCTACACTCGGTCGCTCGAGATCTTGAATCGCGGAACGGCGGGATGAGTTACCGGTCTAGAGTGCCGAGCGCGAGCGACGTCGCGAATTTCATGGGTGACTGCCGGGTGCGCGAAGGGTGGTGAACCCCTCTCGTTGCGCCGCGTCCTGCAAGCGGTCGTCGAAGGTCACGAATCCGCCATCAGGGGGTGCCCCGGCCCACTCGAGCGCCGCGGCGAGTTGGAGCGCATCCGCGGCTCGAAGGGGGTGGAGCCGGAGAATCCGAAGCGCCTGCTCGCGAACGCCGTCGCTCGGCTGGACCTCGAACCAGCTCGATCGGAGCACATCGAGGAGTGCGCGCGCCGCCTGTTCCTCCGACTGGGTCAGTTGTCCGTCCTGGTGCAATCGGGCGATCGCGGATGCGCATTCGACTGCCGACCCCCACCAGACGACCAGTTCCGGGTCCTCCTTCAGCAGCTGCTTGGCCCGCTCCGTCCGGGGCTGGGTCAGCATGAGCGGTACCAGCGCCGGGGAGTCCCAGAACCTCACCAGCCGGACTCCCGTTCGGCCAGCAGGGCCGCGAGCGACCGACCCTCCTGGTCGATTGGGTGGGCCTGGTCCCAGAAGTTCTTCGGCAGCGCCCGGGCCGGCGAGCGAAGCCGGCCGGTGCGGAGCAGGCGATCGCGCCGGCTGTCCTCGAGCCGGCCGCCCTTCACCGGGGCCAGCCCGGGCGATCAGTTTGCCGCGGTCGGTGACCAGGACTTCGTTGCCCTGCCGGACAATGTCGAGGAAGGCGCTGAGTTTGGCTTTGAGTTCGGAGACCGACGCGGTCTTAATCATATGACTACAATAGTCATCGCAAATCTGATTGTCCAAGCGGTCACGTCCAGAGGCCCGTCCGGGCGCGCTGGTGGCGCCGGGATCCGGCCCTACACCCGGCCGCCCGAGATCGATCGAAGGCCATCTGGATCGAGAACCAGGTTTCCGGGGTACTCGCCTGGCGAGACACAGACAAACCTAGGGAGGCACGCCGGCGGGCACATAACCAAAAAACTGCGAATGGTCGGTGTGAAGTGGGGGACCACGGCCACTTGTTATAGCATGGTATCCGTGCTATCATGCTTCCATGATCCGCACGTTCCGTGATCCGGGCGCCGAGGACATTTTCAACGCCCGCGACAGCAAACGGGCCCGAAAGTCCTGCCCGCCGAACATCTGGGCGGTGGCTCGAAGAAAACTGGAACTCCTCGATTCAGCCGGGGAGCTGGCGGACCTTCGGATTCCTCCGGCCAACCGTCTTGAAGCACTCAAAGGCGACCGCCGCGGGCAGCACAGCATCCGGGTGAATGACCAGTACCGAATCTGTTTCGTTTGGACGGCGCTCGGCCCGGCTCAGGCCGAGATTGTTGACTACCACGGCTAGGAGGTCGAATGGTTCGCATTCCTACTCACCGAGCGCCGACGCACCCTGGTGAGATGCTCCTTGAAGAGTTCTTGATTCCGATGAATCTCACCCAGCGTGAGCTGGCCGACGGGATTCGAGTCCCGTACCAGCGGGTCAATGAACTAATTAACGGGCGCCGGGGCATTACGCCGGCCACGGCCCTCCGCCTGGCTAGGTTCTTCGGCACCTCGCCCGATCTCTGGATGAACCTGCAGTTGCGCTGGGACCTCTTCCACGCTGAAGCCGACGAAGCCATGGACCTGAGTCGGATCAAGCGGGTCCGGGTGAGCTGACCAGCACCGCCGCCTGAAATCGACGGCCGCGCCGTTATGTCAAGAGCGGACACTGATGCCACACTGCTCTCCGTGAGAGCCCTTCGCCGTGGCCCCGGCCGTGCTCCGGTGCCGGGACTTCGGCCTATGGGCTGACGACGACCTCGGATTGTTCCGGTGGGACATCGTCACCAACAGGTCGAACCGGTGCTCGCCGGAGAAGCCCGCAGGGCGGTACTCAGCCCCGACGGCCGTGGATCGCTTGCCTCTGCGCTGGACCAACCAGCGGCGCGAAGGCGTGGCTCGTTTTCCCGATCGACGACCCCGGGGCGGTCCGCGTCATCGACGCCGATGGGGTGAGGGCCGTGGCATGGCAACAGCGACGTCGCGCTCCGACCACGATCGTGGCGATTCGAATTGAGCGGCGCCGGCTCGAACTGGACCTCGGCTCCGGGCAGCAGGTCGGCGCACGATCACCAATAAGGACCGTGCTCCGCGTCGACCTGGCCGGCCTGGTCCGCGATTCCATCGACGTCGCGGTCAGGGCCGACTCGTCGGTTACCCTGCTCGAGGAGACCTGGACCACCCTCGACACCGCCCGCTGGCTGCCGTTCGGCATCCCGAGGCCGCACTTGGACAAAGGGCCCGGCGGTATGGCCGGCCTCAACAACGGCGGCGACGGCTCCTCCATTAGCGGCCTGTTTTCGGCCGAGGTTCATGACGTCAGCCGGGGCTTCGGCCTCGAGGCCCAGGTTTCAGTTCCGGTCACGCGATCGCAATGGCAAACCCTGTCGCTGTCGCTCAACTCGTCGCGGGGCTGGCCGATCGAGGGGTGGGACCGGGTCACCGGAGCCTCCCCCGGCAGTGGGCTCTCCGACGAGGCGTGCGTCGCCGGTTTTCCGAATGGCGAGGGGATGGCGGCGGTTGGCCGGGTCGCCCTGGTGGCCGGCGGACAGCAGGAATTCGTCCCGGCGGACGCAACCTGGCGGTTGGGGGCGTGGCACCGGATCCGAATCCAGCTCTTCCCGGATGGCGAATGCGGGATTGCGCTCGATGGCGTGCCGGTCTGGCGATCGCCGGGGCGGGTTCCGGTGGATCAGGGGTATCGGATTTTCATGGCGCGCAATAGCGCTGACACGAAGATTCTGGTGGGCCCGCTCCAAGTGTGGCGGGGGGTGCGGAAGGAACATCGACTGGGCGGTGGCGGACCCGAGTCGGCTTGGTAGCCGCATCAGGTAGACTTCGCGACCAGCGGGCTAGGCGACGCGGCCCCGCCGCGGCTTTGGACGATCGGGTCGGCCCGAGACGGCGAGCAGCGCCTCCGGTTGGTGGGCCGCCACCTTGAGGAGCACCCGGGCGGGGCCTTCCGGCTGACGGCGCCCCTGCTCCCAGTTTCGCAGCGTGCCGATGTTGATCCCGAGGAATTCGGCGAACTTGGCCTGCGAGAGGCCAAACCGCCGTCGAAGCGCCGCGACATCGACATCGCCGCTCGGGAGGAGGACTCGCCCCGGAGCCATTTCGCCTCGGAGGATTGCCCCGCCCTGCTTCACGCTTTCCATCAGTTCGTCGAAGAGAACTTTACGCACGGGACCTTCCTAACCGAACTCGCGCTCGGCAAGAGCCGCTAAGGCTGGCGCATCAGCAGCACATCACGCGCTACCGCCCAAGAGTAGATCACCCGAACCCCGCCGCTCTTGCCACGGCCCGCGACGGCCCACCGCAGTTTCCGGAGGCCCCTGGTCCCGACGACGAGGGTGCCTACGTCCGGCCGGGCCCTGAGAAACCCCTGGAGGCGAGCATCACTCAGATCATCCAGCGTGGCGGTCCCGAGCCTCATGAAGGTAGGCGTCTCTACGATGACCATATGAAAGTGCGCCAATGGCTTAGATAAGTCAATGACGCACTCCCACCAGCGAGACCGGAGAAATGCTGAGGTCGTCGAACCGGCGGGTCAAACGTCATGCCCCACAGTAACGACGGTCGCGAACCGGCAGGTAACCCAAAACCCCGCAATTCCAATCAAAAACTGGGATCAACCGATGTCGTCGGGAATGTCCTCGGGGGCGACCCACACCACCTGGTTGTCGCGCCAGATGGCGACCGGGTTGCCAGCGAGTTTGTGGCGGCGGAGGGCCTCGCCAACCGCTCGGCCGAGTGCCTCCTCAATCCGCTGGAGCAGCGCCTCTCCCTCAGGACGCCTTTGGGCGGCGTCAGCCGGTCGGGTCATCGAGACAACTCCACGAGGTTGGCCCAGGCCTTCGGGTCAAGAATGCGGTTCCCTTCACCAGGCGCCTGGGCTGCGATCAGCCGAGGGGCGAACAGGGCCGAATTGTCGAAGACCTGCCAGGTATCCACCAGGGCAAGATAGAGGTGGAGCAGGTTCCGAAGGCCGGCCGTGAACCGCCGTCGAACGACTGGTTCCAGAACCTGGTGACCGCCGGCCCGGACTCGTTCGCCGACCCGGGCCACAGCCAGCGAGGGGCTTGGCAGCGACAAGAAGGCGAGATGCGTTCGGTACCCCGAGGTCCGCAGGGCCTCGAGGCGAGGCGCAAAGGTTCGGCTGGCCAGGGTCGTTTCGAAGGCAAAGTCGACGCGAGCCTCGCCGAGTTTCTGAATCCGGGCGAGCATCAGTCGGCCGGCCGCCATGGCGACGGACTCCGGGCGAAAGGCCGACAGCCCGGCGGCGATGGCGTCGGCATTGACGAACTCGTCGACTGCGAGCGCATCCTGGAGCAGTCGGGGTGCCGCGGTGCTCTTCCCGGCGCCATTGGGGCCCGCCACGACGACCACCAGGGGCTGGGAGCGGATCACGAGCGAGTCGGCCAAGCGTCTGCATCCTGGGATAGGGAGCCAAGCGGTTGTTCAACCGTAGCTTACCGAGGCAACCCAATCAATGGCGGGGGCTGGCCGGGGTCGGTTTGGCTCTCAAGCGGGCACCGACCCCCGGCCGGCCGAGTACCGCCGCACGTTGATCGCCCCATCGCGCTTGCGGGCCTGGGCCAGGCGGTCGGTCACCAACTTCGCCGCCTCGACCTTGAACTCCCGACTGAACCGCCGTCGTGCCCCCATCCTGCACCTCCGATTCCGAATGAACACCTAAGGATAGTGTCCACGGAACCCGGCGCAGCTCATCACGCCTGAGGATATCTGGGCGGTGGGTTGACTCGCTAGGGTCTGTTGAATCGACAGGATGACTCTGATCGCGAAGAGGAGCGCCGCGATGAGCACCAAGGCGAGGAGGCTGAGCGCTGCTACGATAACCGTCGAGTCCATTCCGTCCTTGGTCTTTGCCAGTGAGGGTGAGCCAGCGCCGTCCACCGAGCAACATCAGGGCGCAGCCGCATCGACGCGACCCCGCGTACCGAGGACTGCCGCCAGAGTGTGATGGAGCCGAAAGACCACCCGCCGGTCCTGGCCCGAGCCCGTTTGAAGTGAAAGGCTCACGGCAACGCCCTCATCGTAAGGGGCTTCACCTACTCTTCGTCAATGGGCCATGGGGCATTGACCCCGAGGAATTCGGCGAACTTGGCCGGCGACAGGCCAAATCGTCGTCGAAGCGCCGCGGCGTCGACATCGCCGCCCCGAAGGAGCACGCGCCCCGGAGCCATTTGGCCCCGGAGAATCGCCGTTCTCTTCGACGAACTGATGGAAAGTGTGAAGCAGGAACATCGAGCCTCGGGGCCTCTGGCTCGCCCAGCCCGGAGCTCACGGCCGGCCTCGCTGGGTTCGGCCCGGCTTATTTGGAACCGGCGGGCGGTTTCAGCCGCCACTCCCGGTTCACAGGCCGATCGAGCGGCGGTAGATTGCCACGAGCGTCATCCTTGCTCGCGGTCCATCCCGCACCCCAATCGAATCCTCTGCCATGACCGAACTGAAGAAGACCCTCGGCGGCGTTCAATTCTTCTCCCTCGGCTTCGGGACGATCATCGGCGTGGGCTGGATCGTCTACATGGGCCTCTGGTTCAGCCAGGCCGGCCCGGTTGGGACCATGCTCGCGTTTCTCCTCGGGGGCCTGTTCGTTTCCTTGATCGGCCTCTGCTACGCCGAATTGGGCGCGATGTACCCGGTGGCCGGGGCCGAGGCGGCCTACGGGTATCGGGCCTTCGGCCAGGCGGCGTCGTTCGCCGCCGGGTGGGCGATGGTGCTGATGATGACCGCGGTGGTTCCGTACATCTCGATCAGCCTGGCCTGGATTCTCGGCGCGCTGGTGCCGGGGATTGGCGGCCCCGTCCTCTATACCTGGCGGGGACAGTCGATCCAGGCGCTCGGGCTGGCGATCACCCTCGGCTGGACCCTCTGGCTCGGGTTCCTCAACTATCGGGGAATCCAGGGCGCGGCCAAGTTCCAGGACTGGCTCACCTACGGGAAGATCGCGATCTCGGTGGTCTTCTTCGGGCTGGCGTTCTTCGGCGGCTCGGCGGCCAACCTCACTCCCGGGATCCCGATGGCACCCTCGGGGGGACCGGCCTGGAGCGGCCTCCTCGCGGTCCTCGGCGTGACGCCCTGGTTCTTCGGTGGGTTCAACGGCATTCCACAAGCCTTCGAGGAGCGGGCCGAGGGCACCTCGACCCGCACCCTCGGCCTGATCGTAGTGGCGTCGGTACTCGCGGCGTCGGTCTACTACGGGATGTCGGCGCTGGCCACCGGATTCGCGGCGCCCTGGCAGGAAGTGGTGAAGGCGGACCTTCCGGTGGCCGCGGCCTACCGAATTGGCTTCGGCGAGTGGGCCGCCCGGCTGGTCCTGCTGGCGGGCATCTTCGGGATCGTCACGGTGGGGAATGGTGCCATGATCGCCGCGACCCGTCTGCTGTTCGCGATGGGGCGGGCCCGGATGATCACCCCCGGGTTCACCCGGCTCCATCCGGACACCGGCGCCCCGGTGGCCGCGATCAATTTCGTCTTGGTCTTCGGCGTGGCCGGTGCCTTCCTCGGCAAGGGCGGGATCGCCCCGATCGTCAACGTCGGGTCGGCCGCGGCGTGTCTGGCCTACTTCGTCTCGTCGCTCGCGGTGTGGCGGCTCAGGAACCTGGAGCCCGATCGGCCCCGTCCCTACCGGATTCCACTGGGCGTCGGGGTGTCCTTCCTGGCGGCGGGGGGCAGCCTCTTCTTGCTCTGGTCCGCGCTCCGGCAGCACTGGATCGATGCGGCGGGTGGGTTCCCGCTTGAATGGGTCGTGATCCTGGTCTGGGCTGCGCTCGGCTACTGGCTCTGGCTCCGGGCGGCGCCCGCCCGGGCGGTGCTCGCCCCAGGCGAACAGCGAAAGATCGTCGTGGGTGACGTCTGAACCGTCAGCTACCTAATCTTCAAGAGGTCGAGATCCCGCACCCGGTCGACGCTGAACCGCATCCCCGAGACCCGGCCCGACCGCCCTCGGACGAATTTGACCGACACCGTGCCTAACGCGTAGAGATCGAACTGGCCCCCGTCCGCCGAAAGCCCCCGGAAGAGATCGGGACCCAGCGGAGTGAGCGGGAGAACCTGGCTGGCCTGGACCCCCGCGGCGATCTTGAGCACCAGCCCCCCCTTCTCCTCCGCCACCGTGTAGTACGCGTCGAGCGCCGCCAAATGGTAGACGCCCAGGTAGTCCCTGGCCGGCGCGGGACGCAGCTTCCCCGGCACCACCCGGTGGAACCGGCGCGAGGCGGGCCAGCCGGCCTGCCGAACATCGAGATCAGGCTCCGAGCAGCCGCCGCAGGGCACGAGCGTGATGGCAAGCCGGGCGCCCCGCTGCAACGCCGGCGTCACGAACCGCCCCTCCGCCGCTTTCGCCACTCGCACCTCGGTACCCAGAAAGTCGTACCGGAGGAACGGCCGCTCCCCCGCCCCGGCGCTCGTCGGATCGGTGGCGAGGACGTAGCCGGACCGGGGCTCGACGAAGACCCCGGAGAGTGCTCGGGCATCCGAGACCGGGACGGGGCCGGTCGCCGGCTCGACCTGAGCCAGGGCTCGACTCACATCGCCGGACGGATAGCCTTGGCTGGCCAGGAAGAGATCGGTCACCGCCTGGTCCACCGGGATCGGCGCCAGGGCCCCGAGCTGATTGGTGAAGTTGGCGACGATCAGATCGAGCTCGGGATAGAAGACGTAGTGGGTCCCGGTGAATCCGCCGTGGGCCCAGCCGATCAGCCCCCGGTGGAGGAAGACGGCAATGCCCCGCCGGTACGCCGCGGACATCCCGTCGCCGAGAGCAAACGGACGAGTCATCCGTTCGAACAAGGAGCCGGGTCGGTCGTGGTCGCGGCGCAGTTCGAGAAGCCAGGGAATGAAGTCCCGCATCGTCGTGATGACGGAGCCGTCGCCCGAGGTATGGAACGGGACGTTCACGAGCGGGGGCGCGGGATCGTCGGACCCACCCACGTAGGTCGGGGCCTGGTGGTCGTAGAAATGGTGGAGGGATGGATCGGCCAGCGTCGACGTCATACCGAGCGGCCGGAACACCAGCGTCGCCATCGCATCCCAAAAGGACTGGCCGGTCGCGGTGGCGATCAACCGCGCCAAGATCCGATAGTTGGCGTCGGTGTACGCCATCGACGACCCCGGCGGAAAGTTGAGGGATCGCTGCCGGATACTCAACTGGTAGATCTCGTCGACCGTTAGGCTCCCCCGGAGGCCGGCGAGCGCCAGGAGGGTCTCGTCCTGCCAGAGGCCGGAACTCATCGTCAGCAGGTTCTCGATGGTGACCGGGGCGCCCACGTCCGGAAAATCGGGCAGATACCGGCGGACGGGGTCGGTCAGCCGGAGTTTGCCTTGGTCCTCAAGGCGGAGCACGGCGGTCGAGACGAGGCTCTTGGTAATCGAGGCAAGCCGGTACCGGGTGTCGGGCGTCCATGGCACCCCGAACTCTCGCTGGGCCGCCCCGTATCCCTTGAGGTGGATGACCTCCCCCTTGTGAATGACCACCACGACGCCGCCCACGGTCCCGGGCCTGGTGTAGGGCGCATAAAGGGAGTCGATCCGCCGAGAAAGGTCCGGTCGGAGCGTGATCTCGGCGGGCGGTTGGGACTGGGCCGCCGCGCTCCCGCCGGCCACGAGGGTGAGCGCAACGGCGCCCCAGAATGGGCTCACGACACCTCCTCGGCGATAGGGCCAGGGCGATCATCCGGGACCGTCTGCTTGTCGGCCCAGGGAATGAAGGGCAAATTTACCGCCTGCCGCCCGGCGCACCACCCTTCAATCGTCCGAGACGCCATGTCGAAACGCCTCCGTTCCGGAACCATCGTCGTCCTCATGGCCCTCCTGCCGGCGCTCGCTCCGGCGCAGACCAAGGTGTCCCGCCCCGGTCAGTACCAGGGATATTCGGCCGAGCGGTACGACGGGTATCAGCGTACCTCGGTGTACCTGACGATGCCCGACGGCGTTCGGCTCGCGGCGGACCTCATCCGCCCCACTAAGGCCGGCGTGCTGCACCAGGAGCCGCTCCCCGTGGTCTGGGCGCACCACCGGTATCACCGGGCCACGATCGTGAACGGCGCCCTCCGGACCACCTTCGGCGAAATGGGTCTCCTCCTCAAGCACGGCTACGTCCTGGCCGTGGTCGACGCCCGCGGAGCCGGCGCATCGTTCGGCCACACCCCGGGCTTTTACGCCGAGGCGGAGCGGAAGGACACCTATGAGGTGACGGAATGGCTCGCGAAGCAACCCTGGTCCACCGGCAAGGTGGGGATGTGGGGCCGCTCCTACCTCGGTCACATCCAGTACTTCGCCGCGGCAGAGCGGCCGCCCAGCCTCAAGGCCGTCTTCCCGGAGATGGCCACGTTCGACTGGTTCGACGACTTCAATCCCGGCGGCATCTTCCACGAATACGCCCTGCCGACCTGGCGTTTCCTGACCCGGAACCTCGACGAGTCGAAGACGCTCGAGTGGTTCGGCGCTCCATTCGGCCCGGTGGCTCCCGTGGACGGTGACTCCGGCGAGGTGCTGCGGGCCGCCGCGATCCGAGACCACGCCAAGAACCTCGACGTCGGGGAGATGTTCCGGGACGCGCCCTACCGGAACTCGATCGAGCCCCGCACCGGTGAAAAGTTGTATCAGACCCGGAGCGTCGCCTCGTTCCGGCAGAAGATCGCGGCGTCGGGCATCGGGATCTATCACATGAACGGCTGGCTCGACGAGCCGCGCCAGGCCGTGCTGCTCTATCGCAACCTCGCGACCCCTCGCAAGCTGGTGATCGGCCCGTGGTACCACACCCAGACCCGCGGCTTCGACAATCAGGTCGAGCACCTCCGCTGGTACGACTACTGGCTCAAAGGCATCGACAACGGCATCATGCGGGAGCCGCCGATCTACTACGCCACCGTCAATGCCCCCGCCGACAGCACCTGGCGGTGGGCCGCCGCCTGGCCGCTGCCTAACGAGCGGCGCCAGAAGCACTACTTCGGAGCCGGCCCCAGCGGGTCGGTCGGGTCGCGGAACGACGGCACCCTGGTCACCACGCGCCCCCGCGGGCCCGGCGACGACGCCCAGACGATCGACACGTCCACGACGTCGGGCCCGGCCAACCGCTGGACGGTCGGCTACGGCCATCCACCCGGCTACCCCGACATGGCGCCTAACGACGCCAAGGGATGGACCTATACCTCGGCCCCGCTCCTCAAACGGGTCTTGGTGACCGGGCACCCCGTGGCCCGGCTCTGGGTCACCGCGGACACCACCGACGCCGACGTCTTCGTCTACCTGGAGGAGGTCGAGCCGAGCGGAAAGTCGAACTTCGTGACCGACGGGTTGATCCGGGCGGCCCGGAGCCGGCTCGGGACCGCGCCGTACGACAAGTTCGGGCTGCCGTACCTGAGCCAGTCGTCAGAGGATCCGCCGGTTCGCCTCTCCCCGGCCAAGCCGACCGAGCTGGTAGTCGAGCTGCTGCCGACCTCG
>JANPEL010000267.1:0-13686 GCA_031431925.1 Gemmatimonadota bacterium
CGTCCGGCGATAGTTGGTGTGCCGCACCATCAGCACGTGCCGGACGTCATCCGGAGAATACAGGTGCAGGTGGGGCGGGTGGCCGAACGGAATCCTGACGACGTCGCCATAACGCCGGTGCCATTCGGCAAAGACCTCGAAGGGTGAGCGCATCAGTCTCGGCAGGTCGCGAACGAGGCGGGCAACCGTCAGACGCGCCGGCGCGCGTGGGATTTCAGGAACCTCGGCTCGGCGGCGGTGAGTAGGCACCCCGCGATTATAGGCTCTGCGGGCCGGACCGGCCATGGGGACCCCTTCAGGCGGCGAACTGGCGCCTTGCGCGGCCCGGGCCACCGGCCCTAGACTTGGCGCCATGACGTCTCCGTCACCTGTGATGGCCTTGTGCTGTTGTTGTCGCCCGATGTCGTCGGGAGACGGCCACGCCTATGGCACCGGTGATCCGGGGTAGACCCCCGAGCGATCCTGAAACCAGACAGCGGCCGCGACTCCCCGAGATTCGCGGCCGCTTTGTTTTGTCCCTTAGCCCTGGAATGACCTTGCCATGACGACCCCGAACACGCCGCTGCCGATCGCCATCTACTACGAGCATCCGGATTGGTTCCGGCCTCTCTTCGCCGAGCTGGATCGCCGGGGCATCCCGTATACCCGCCTCGCGGCCGAATCCCACTGGTACGACCCGGCCGATCTCATGCCCCGGTTCTCGCTGGTGGTCAACCGGGCCAGTCCGTCCGCCTATCTCCGCGGCCACGGGCAGGCGACGTTCCATACCCTGGATTGGCTTCGCTACCTCGATCGGGTCGGGGTACCAGTCGTCAACGGCGCCGGCGTCTACGGCGTCGAGATTTCCAAGGCCCAGCAACTCGAAGTGCTGTCCGAACTCGGTATCAAGTACCCCAAAGCCCGGGTCATCAACCACCCGAGCCAGGCCGTTCCAGCGGCTCGCGGCCTTCGCTATCCGA
The DNA here is from genome assembly GCA_031431925.1 of Gemmatimonadota bacterium. Taxonomy (GTDB): domain Bacteria; phylum Gemmatimonadota; class Gemmatimonadetes; order Gemmatimonadales; family GWC2-71-9; genus SHZU01. The sequence continues at coordinate 960 of JANPEL010000267.1, forward strand.
TCGTCGTCAAGGCCAACATCGGCGGGAGCGGGGCCGGGATCACCCGGTTCGACCGCGAATCGGACCTGGCGGCGGCGGTGCTCGCGGGCACCGTGGACCTCGGGGTCGATCGCACCGCCCTCGTTCAGGAACTCGCCCCGTTGGGCGGCGGCCGGATCACCCGGGTCGAGGTGCTCGACCGCAAGTTCCTCTATGCCATCAACGTCTATCCCTCGGGCGAGTCGTTCAATCTCTGCCCCGCCGACCTCTGCCAAACCACTGACGGCCGGTCCCTCGAACGGACCTTCTGTGCCGCCGATGCGCCGAAGACCGGGATGCGGGTCGAGCAAGCCGACCCTCCGGCCGCCATCATCGCGGCGGTCGAGCGGATCGCCCGGCGAGTCGGGCTCGATGTGGGCGGGATCGAGTATCTGATCGACGAACGGGACGGCGAACCGTACGTGTACGACATTAACGCCCTCTCCAACTTCGTGGCCGACGCGCCGAACGTGATCGGATTCGACCCCTTCAAGCGGTTGGCCGACTATCTCGAGGACCGAGCCGGCCTGCGGATTCCGGCCGGAGTGGCCTGCTGATGCGCTACGGGTACTGGCTTCCGATGTTTGGCGGTTGGCTCCGCAATGTCCGCGACGAGGGCATGGAACCGACCTGGGACTACGTCCGCCGGTTGGCGCAACGGAGTGAAGCGATCGGGTACGACCTGACGTTGATCGCCGAACTATTCTTGAACGACATCAAGGGCATCGAAGCCCCGTCGCTCGATGCCTGGTCGACGGCCGCGGCCCTGGCGGCGGTCACGACTCGGCTGGAGCTCTTGGTCGCCGTCCGGCCCACCTTTCACCAACCGGCCATTCTCGCCAAGCAGGCCGCCGCCATCGACCACATTTCCGGCGGCCGAGTCGCCCTCAACGTCGTCTCGTCGTGGTGGTCCGATGAAGCCCGCCGTTACGGCGTCCAGTTCGACCGGCACGACGACCGCTACGCCCGGACCGAGGAGTGGCTCGCGGTGGTCGACGGCGTCTGGCGGAACCCGGCGTTTTCGTTCAGCGGGACCTACTACCAACTGAGCGACACGGTGCTCGAACCCAAGCCGGTCCGGCGGCCCCGGCCCCCGATCTATGCCGGAGGCGAATCGGAGACCGCCAAAGAACTCATCGCGCGGACCTGCGACGCCTATGTGATGCACGGCGATGCCCCGGATGTGATCGGCCGGAAGATTGCCGACATGGCCGCCCGCCGCGACCGGCTCGGTCTCCCGCCGCAAAGTTACGGCATGGCCGGCTACGCGATCGTGCGCTCGACCGAGCGCGAGGCCCAGCGCGAACTGGCCCGGATCACCAACGTGGCGCACGGGTCGGCTGGGTATGGCAACTACCAGGATTGGATCGCCAATACCCAGCTCGAAAGCCGGGTTTCCCTCGAGGACTACTCAGTGTCCAACCGGGGGCTTCGAGCCGGTCTGGTCGGGACGGCCGAGCAGGTGGCCGAGCGGGTCGGGGAGTTCGCCGCCGCGGGCGTCGACCTGCTGCTCCTGCAATCGAGCCCGCAGCTCGAGGAAATGGAGCGGTTCGCGGAAACGGTGATGCCGCTGGCTCGCGGATGCGTCGCTGGAGTCGGGGCGCTATGACGTCGATCTCACATCCTTCCCGGATCGGAAGCTGAAGCGGCTGGTATCGCAGGGTGGCTCTCGACGCCGCGCCCGGGCGCTACTTCTTCTTTCCGGTGAGAGCGCTGCCCCGGGCGATACCCCGGGCCAGCCCGGCGTTCACGTTGACCAGCGCCAACTGACGCAAGGCGAGAATCTCGTCGCCGATCGCCTGGGCCGTCCCGACGTCACCCTTGGCCCTCGCGGCGAGTACCATCGCCATCCGGGCAGGGAAAGAAACCGTGTTGCCGCGACCCAGGGCCGCCATCGCGTCCTCGGTTCGGCCTTCGAGGACGGAGATCAGCGCATCGGTCACTTCGAGGTTCCCGGCCGCCGCCGCATTCCCGGCGGCATTGGCTTGGCGAATCGCGGTCTGGACGGCTTGATGGGCGGCAGCCCAATCTCGGCGAGCGGCCGCTTCCAACGCCGCCGCCTGCGGGACCAAGCCGCCGGTGCCGAGCTTGCCGGCCGCGGCCGCGTGGGCGGCGGTCGTCTTGCCGTCGCCGAGGAACTGGTCGACCCAGGCCATCTGGAAGTGGAGGAGCGCCTCGAGGCCGGGGTTGGCGGCCGACTTCGCCGCCTCCGCCGCCAGGGCGAGTTCCGCCAGAGCCGCCTTGGCATTGCCATCGGCCAAGAAGGTGGTCGCGATCCGCCGGTGGGCGCCCGGGTCGCCGGGGAAGCTGAGCGACGAAGCCGCGGCCGCGAGGGTGGCCCGGGCCAGGTCGGTTCGCCCCATCAGCAGCTGGGCCTCGGCGATGCCGTCTGGTGCGGCGATAGATTTGGGGTCGAGTTCGGCGGCTTTGCGATAGTGCGCGATCGCTTGGTCGAACTGACCGTCCCACTGCAGCAGTTCGGCGTAGCTGTCGTGTGAGTTGACGTGGTCGGGCAGCAGCCGCACGTACTCCCGGGCTTCTCTGAGGGCTCCGGCGCGGTCGTCGATCCTCCAGAGATCGTAGGCGATGGCATTGCGCGCGGGGGCGAAGTCCGGGAACGTGGTGATGAAGGCCCGCATCGCCACCAGGCGATCGGCCAGGTTTCGCTCCGGCAGGGCCAGGACCGTCACCGCCCGCCGATAGGCCAGCGTCGCCTCGCCCGGCATCGCGGCGGCCGCGGCCCGGAACAGATTGTTGGCCGCCGGGCTTTGCCCGCGGGCCAGTTCCCGAAAGGCCAGCGCGGCGAGCAGTTCGTTCGACGACCCCTTGGCCGCGTCGGCGAGGCCCCGCTGCAACGCCGCCTCGCGGTCGGTCGGGTTCATGCCGACGGCCGTCATCGCATGCAGGATCCTCGCGATTCCGAACGATGGATCAAGTTCGATGGCCTTCGCGAACTGGACGTTCGCGGCGACCGGGGTGACGTTGTCGAAGTCGCGGAGCCCGTCACGGAACGCCTGCGCGGCTCCGGCCACGGCGGTCGCCAACTCGAGTCTGATCCCGGCCCCGGCGGCCTGCGCGTGGCCTCGGTTCGGGGTGGTGACCAGCAAGCCGATCAGGACGGCGGTGGCCGGGAACCTCAACCGGATGGCATGGCTCATCGTGGAGTTCTCCAGTGGGAATCGATTGGCGACCCGGGAGGCGGGACGAAGGCTGCCACGTTCGCCTCCATCCGATGAGAAGTCAAGGCGAGTTCACGAGCCGGACCATCGCCGCCGCCCGCCAGACCGGGTGGCGATTCCGCGCCATGATGCCATCGCGCCTCACGATCGCGTTGAGCGTGGTGAAGATCAAAACCGTGGACCGGTGCGCGCCGGGCTCGCCGGTGGGGTCGCGGTTCGAGGAGGCGATCACCTGGCATCCGCCCGAGATGGGTCACGAATTTCGGCTCGGATGCCGCGAGCTCTTCGACGGGACCTGGGACCGGGCGGCGGGCAGCTCGGAACGGTAGGAAGCTCGGTCTCGGAGAACGGCTCGTGGCCGACACTACTTGGCGAACGTGGTCACCATGCCGTCGGGGGCGAGCTTCCTGATCGAGCTGTTGTTCATGTCCGCGATGAAGAGATTCCCCCGGCTGTCGTAGGCCAGCCCCTTCGGAAAGTTGAACCAGGCGGTCAACGCCTTCCCGTCGCGGTTTCCTTCCTGGGCCCGCCCGCCGATGTTCTGTCCGCAGGGGTCGATGACGTTGTTCCCCGCCAGAGTGGCCACCCGCCCGCCGGCCACCCGAATGATCCGGTGCAACCGGCCGTCGGCGAAGACGAGGTCCCCCTGAGGGTCCAAGATGATGGTCTCGGGCTCGACGAACTCGGCCTTGGCGGCTTCTCCCTGGGTGTAGACCGGGCACCATAGCCGGCTGTAGGGCTGGCCCGCCACGACCGTGTAGGCTCCCGAGGCGAGGTCGATCCGCTGGATCGACCGATTGAAGCCGCCGGCCGCGAAGACGATGCCTCCCCGGCCATCCGCCGTCATCCCGCTCAAGGAATTGGGAACGAGGTACTTCCCCGCGGCCGTCTTCAGCGTCGTCACGTTGCCGTTGGGGTCGACCTTTCGGAGGACCCGGTAGGCCCGCCGGTTGCGGTCCTTCGGCGCCTTCTTGAGGTAGTCGTCGGTGACGTAATTGCTATCGATCAGCTCGGCGATCTTGTCGTAGCTGTCGGCTACGTAGATGTTGTCGTCCCGGTCGACCGTCATCCGTCCGATGTCGTTGAAGTTGGCCGATTCCGCCGGGCCGTCGACGATCCGGTAGGATCCGAGCTTGCCGATGTAGAGCCCGCCCGACACCCGGTTGTCCTCACTCACGCTGATCTTGAAGAGCTCGTGGCCGTCACTGGCGTAGAGGTTGTCCTCGGAGTCGATGACCAGATTGGACCAGCGCCGATCCATGCCGCGCTTGTCGAACCGCCGCTCATCGGTGTAGACGCCCTCCTTCCGGAGCTCGATGATCTTTCCCGTGGGGGTGATCTTGAGGATGCCGTAGTTGACGACGACGAAGAGGTTGTCCTTGCTGTCGATCACCAAGTGGACGGGGTTCGGAACCGCAACGGGCGAAGTTTGGGCGGCCGCGATGCCGGGAACGGCGCCGGTGAGGAATGCCAGTATTCTCAGGGTCGCCGAAGAAGGTACTCTCAGATGGTTCATAATGTCTCCCGCGATAATACCACTCCCGCGGCAAATTCTCGGACTAACTCGCCAAACCGGGGTGGGTCCCACAGGCTCACGCCATGGGGCGACCTTCGGCCGTTCAGGGTGGCGCCATGAAGCAGCACGATGGTCGTTTGCATAGGGGCCTCATCGCCGGAGCCTCGTCCCGAGCTCAGCGAACCAGCTCTCGGCGTAGATCGCCCCAGTGGCCGGGGCGGGTTCGGCATAGCGGGGACGGCGGCGCGGATAGATTGTTGGCCGCCGGGCTTTGCCCCCGGGCCAGTTCCCGAAAAGCCAGCGCGGCGAGCAGTTCGTTCGGCGATCCCTTGGCCGCATCGGCGAATCGATTGGCGACCCGCGAGGCGAGACGAACGCTGCCATGTTCACTCCTCTCCGATGAGAAGTCAAGGCGAATCCACGAGCCGGACCGTCAGTAAGGGGAAGGCGTTCGAAGGAGAGCCGCTGCATGGCGGGTCCCTCCGCTTGGGGGTAGTTTCTGACGGCTTCCAACGGCTCCTCCTTTACTCAGGTCGGGTGACTTGACCATCAAGGCTCGACGGCGGGTGCAGGCCCAACGGTGGCGGGAGACCTCGCGTGGTTGATGCCATCGCCCGGCTCACGGCCGCGCTGGCGGGCCGGTACCGCGTTGAGCGCGAGATCGGCACCGGCGGAATGGCCACGGTGTACCTGGCCCAGGACCAGAAGCACGACCGGAAGGTCGCGCTCAAGGTCTTGAAGCCGGAACTTGCCGCCGTGCTCGGTGCCGAGCGGTTTGTGGTAGAGATCAAGACCACGGCGGCTCTCCAGCATCCCCATATCCTCCCGCTGTTCGATTCCGGCACGGCCGACGGGTTTCTCTACTACGTGATGCCGTTCATCGACGGCGAGACGCTCCGCTCGAAGCTCGATCGGGAAACCCAACTTGGCGTCGACGAAGCGGTCCGGCTCGCGACCGACGTGGCGAGCGCGCTCCACTACGCCCACACCCATGGCGTGATCCACCGCGACATCAAGCCGGAGAACATCCTCCTGCACGACGGCCGCGCGCTCGTCGCCGACTTCGGGATCGCGCTCGCGGTGAGTGCCGCCGCCGGCGGAAGGATGACCGAGACGGGCTTAAGCCTCGGCACGCCGCACTACATGAGCCCGGAGCAGGCCACGGCGGAGAAGGACATCTCCGCGCGGAGCGACGTGTACTCGCTCGCCAGCGTGCTTTACGAGATGCTGGCCGGCCAGCCGCCCCATCTCGGCGGCTCGGCCCAGCAGATCATCATGAAGATCATCGCCGAGCCGGTCGAGGCGGTGTCCCGGTACCGGAAGACCGTGCCGCCGAATGTGGCGGCGGCCGTGGCGAAATCGCTCGAGAAGCTGCCGGCCGACCGGTTCGAGAGTGCGAAAGCTTTCGCCGACGCGCTCGCGAATCCGTTGTTCATGGCGGCGGGGACCGTCGCCGCCGTCAGCGCGGGGGTGCCCCGGCGGATCTTCGCCCTGACGGCGGCGGTTGCGGTGCTGGCACTCGCGGTGGCCGTGTGGGGATGGCTTCGTCCGGCGCCGGAGGACGGGGTGTCACGTTCCAGCATTGTCCTGTGGCGGGCGCGGTTTCCGAACATCGTGGCGAGCGGCTCGCTGCTGTCCGAAGTCCAGGCGGCCATCTCCCCGGACGGATCGAGCATCGTCTTCTCGGACTCCGCCGCCGACCGGGTCGAACTCCGACGGAAACGGCGTCACGAGAGTGGCAGCGAGCCGATCGCGGGCACGGTGGGCGGGCACGCCCCGTTCTTTTCCCCCGATGGCGCTTGGATCGGCTACTTCACGGATGATGGTCGGTTGCGGAAGGTTCCGACCGCCGGAGGTGGCTCCGTCGACCTCGTCCGTGACGCGAACAGGACCTATCTCACCGGTGCCTGGCTTGATGACGGGACTATCGTGTACGTCGATAGCGCCTCCAACATCAGCCAAGTCTCCTCCGACGGCGGTCGAGCCCGGATCATTGCCCCTCTCGACTCGATCGGTGGACGAACCGTGGCGACCATGTCGCCCTTGCCTGACAGCCGAGGTGTCCTGTTCACGACCTGCCTCGCCAACTGCGTGAGCGAATCGTCCGTTGCCGTGCTGGACCTCCGCACCAACCGCGTTCGGGTACTGGTCGAGGCGGCGTCCGGCGCCTGGTACGCTCCTGCCGGTGTCCTCCTCTATACCCTGGTCGGGGGCGGGCTCTACGCGGTCGGGCTCGATCTGGACGCACTCCAGATCGTCGGGGGAGCGGTCTCGGTCGTCGAAGGGGTCAGTCCGGCGGATTTCGTGCTGTCGCGGTCCGGGGCCGTCCTCTATTCGACCGGCAGCAATGCGAGATCAGCGAATCTCGTCTGGGTGACGCGCAATGGGTCGGTCGAAGACATCGATGCTGGTTGGCGCGCGGATTTCAACTACCCGGCGCTCTCGCCGGACGGGGGGATGATCGCCGTGAGTGTGGCCGATCAGACCACGCAACTCTGGGTCCGACGATCCGACGGAAGCCGGCAGAAACTCACGCTCGACGGTACCCCGCACTGGCGACCGAGCTGGAGTGCCGATGGCCGCGCGATCGCCTTTGTGGGCGTTCCCGTCGGTGGCGGGAACGACGCGAGCGACATGGAGGCCTTCGTGGTGCCGGCGGATGGCAGCGGAACACCCCGCCCTTTGTTGGGCCAACCCCGAACGTGGGAGGTGGAGTACAGCCGAGATGGGCGATGGCTGCTCGATCGCACGGACAACGCCGCCCAGACCATCTCGGAGATCCACGCCCGTCGGCTCGACGGTGACACGGCGCGGCGGGATATTGTCGGCGGTCGGGGGGGACACCGGCAACCGGCCGTCTCGCCGGACAGCCGCTGGCTGGCGTACGTGTCGACCGAGTCGGGGCGCTATGAGGTCTATCTCAGATCTTTCCCAGATGGGAGCCTGAGGCGGCTGGTGTCCCAGGGTGGCGGCCTCGAGCCGCGCTGGGCCGCCAGTGGCCGCGAACTCTTCTACAAGAGCGGCGGGATGCTGATGGCCGTCGAGGTACCCGCTGGTCCGAGTCTCTCGCCCGGGGTGGCGCGCCCGCTGTTTCCGGTGGGACGGTTTCGCGCGGCCCAGAATCGGCCGCAGTATGACGTGGCCCCGGACGGCCAGCGTTTCCTGATGATTCAGGACGGTGACGGAGACGCGAAGCAGGAGTTGATCTACGCCGAGAACTGGTTCCAGGAGTTGCGCGCCAAGATGAAGGTGAAGTGAGGTGCACGCCGCCCTGGCGGATCGCTCCCGGATCGAGCGCGAACTCGGCCAGGGTGGGATGGCCACGGTGTACTTGGCCGTGGACCTGAAGCACGACCGGAAAGTCGCCATCAAGGTGCTTCGCGGGGACGATGGAGACGTCGACGAACGCGGTCAAGGGAGGCGGCGGCATCACCCCCACGGTACCGGTTGACCGATCAGCTCCTCCAGGCCGGCCGCAGTCCCGCGATAGATCTCCTCGAGATGCCGGCGCACCCGGTCCGGCATCGGCACCGACGGGCTGGGGTGAACCGGCCGGGCCTCGATCCCGACGCTGGCCCCGTCGTCGACCCCGAGAAACCGGAAGGTTCCCCGGACGACCGCCTCGGGATCGATCATCGTGTGTTCGAGGAAGGTGACCCACAGCTGGTCCCGATTGAAGACCGCCAGCCAGGTCCTGAGACAGCTCAGATAGTCCCCGCGTTGCCGGACCTGCGGCTGGTCGAGAAACCGGAGTAGTTCGGAAACCGGTGCTGGCCCCCGCGTAGTCAGGTCGGGGCGGTCGTGCCTCGCCTGCGACCAAGCCCGTTCCACCGGATCTCGAAGGATCATGAGGAGCCGCACGTCGGGCATCCACTCCCGAATCCGCGCGATCGTTTCGGGCTCGAGGATCGCATAGCGCGGGGTGAACTCACCAACGAGCCTACCCCGTATCGACCCCGGCAGGAACCGGAGCGCATAGCGGAACTGCGCCTCTCGGTCCCGATCGATTCCGGGGATCCGGCGCGCGTTGAGATGGCGGTCGAAGAAGTGCTGTTCCTTCCGGCCGATCCAGATTCGGGGATGCCGCCTCAAGTTGTCCGCCAGCCAAGTCGTTCCGGCCCGCATCGCGCCGATGCCGAGGAATCCCGGCAACCATCGACCGAGGGGAGTGCCGATCCGGTGCGGGGGGCTGGTCGTCGGTTGCTCCATCGGCCCCTTGCCTCCGGGTGCGTTGATCGGGTTCGCGCCCTATTTTGACTTCGGTACTCGAATTGCACAAGGCGTTGATGCCCGAACCCGACAACCCACTGCGGCGACCCGCGGGACCGACCCGGCCACTGGTCAGGCGATTCGTCGCCGACTGGGTGCGCGGTCAATGGCGCGCCCTGGTGGTGGCCGGCATCCTGATGTTGCTCCTGGCGGTGGTCACGGGGGGCTACCCAATCGTGATCAAGTTCGCTTTCGACTCGCTGCGGGGGATGGTCGGCCTCCGGGTCGTCGGCACTGTCCTGGCCGCGGTGGCCGGCATCACGATTCTGCGGAGCGGGTTGCTGTTCCTCCAGAACGTTGCCACCAGCCGGGTCGTTCTCCGGATCGCCACCGACCTCCAGCGGGCGACCTTCGGGCATCTGATGGAGGCCGACTACGCGCGGTTGACCCGCCGACCGCCGGGTGAACTGGTCGCCCGGCTCACGAGCGATATTCAACTCCTTCACCAGGCGTGCCAGACGACGCTCAGTTCCGCCGTCCGGGACACGCTGTCGATCGGGGCCCTGGTGGGCACGATGTTCTATCTCGACTGGAGCATGGCGCTGGTCGCCCTGGCCATCTATCCGCTCGCCGCCTGGCCCATCGCGGTGGTGAGCCGTCGCCTCCGTCAGGTGTCGCGACGAGCCCAGGCCGAGGTGGGCGACCTGATGTCACTCCTGACGGAGAAACTCGCCAGCGCCCGCCTGATCAAGACCTTTCGTCTCGAACACTACGCCCGGCACCGCCTGGACCGAAGCTTCGACGGGATTCTCGCGACTCGGATGCGCGCGGTAGCCGACCGGGCCCGACTGGATCCGATGCTCGAGCTGCTGGGCGGAGCCGCCGTCGTCGGGGTGATCCTCCTCGCCTATTGGCGGATTTCCAGCGGCCAAACCTCGGTCGGCGATTTCATGGGTTTCCTGGGTGCATTGCTGATGGTTACTCAGCCGATTCGGGCCGTGGGCAACGTCAGCTCGGCAGCCAGTGAAGGGCTCGCGGCGCTGGAACGGGTGTACGAGGTCCTCGACGAGCGGGCCACGATCGTCGATCGGCTGGGCGCGGAGCCCCTCTGCGTCGGCGCCGGAACCATTGTCTTCGATCGGGTCACGTTCCGCTATCCCGGTGGTGCGGGGCCGGCGTTGCGGGACCTCTCGCTCACCATCCCGGGGGGCAAGACCGTGGCGGTGGTGGGCCGCTCGGGGGCCGGCAAGTCGACGCTGATCAACCTGGTACCCCGGCTCTTCGACGTGAGCGAAGGCCGGATCACGATCGACGGGCAGGACATCGCCGGCGTGACGGTGGCGAGCCTGCGGGATGCCGTCGCCATCGTGAGCCAGGAAGTGAGCCTCTTCGATGATTCGATCATCGCCAACATCCGCCTCGGCCGGCTCGAAGCGACCGACCGGGAGGTCGTGGCCGCCGCGGAGGCCGCGGCCGCTCACGAGTTCATCGTCGACCAGCCGGCCGGCTACGAGACGGTCATCGGCGATCGGGGCGAGCGCCTCTCGGGCGGCCAACGCCAGCGGCTGGCGCTGGCCCGGGCGATCCTCAAACAGGCACCGATTCTCCTGCTCGACGAAGCCACCAGCGCGCTCGACACCGAATCCGAACGCCTGGTTCAGGAAGCGCTGGCCCAGTTCGCCGAGAGTCGGACCACCCTGATCGTCGCCCACCGGCTGTCGACGATTCAGACCGCCGACATCATCTACGTCCTCGAGGCCGGGGCCCTGCTTGAATCCGGTTCCCATCAGGACCTGATGGCGAGGGGCGGGCGCTACGCCGAGCTCTGCCACCTTCAGGCAATGGACGGGGCCGGTTAACCGACTCCAGGGCCAAGGAATCGCTGCCGCCATGATCGGGCTCGGAACGACCGGATCACCGCGTCGCGATCGTAGTGGCCATCGACCCACTCGAAGAATTCAATCGGGCTCGCGTCGGCGTCGGCCTGGTAGCAGTCGAGGAAGTGATCCAGAATGCCGGCGTCGAGGCAGCGGAGGTGGCCGTACCGGAGGCTCAGTTCGCGCCGGGCGGCACGGATCGAAGCGCCCTCCCGCACCACCCGGTATAACACGCCCATCAGCCCGGTCCGATCCGCGCCAGACTTGCAGTGGATCAGGATCGGGTACTCGACCTCTCCGAACAGGGCGCGCGCCCGGTGGAGCTGTTCCCGGCTTGGTGCCTCGTAGGAACGGAGCCGGAAGTCGACCAGCGTGAGGCCGAGGCGGGAGCAGGCGTCCCGTTCCAGCCAGTACGCGCCGAGCGGCCGGCGGCCCCGAAGGTTCACGATGGTTCGGATGCCGAGTCGCGCCCAGGCGCGAAGCCGCCGCGGGCCGGGCTGGGCGGAGCGCCAGGCATCGGCCGAGAGACGGTGCCGGTTGTCGGACACGAGGCGAAGCAGCCCATGATCCAGGACCAGCGCATCGAAGGTCATCGCCGCTGGGCCGAGGACCCGACGAGCCCACTCGGGCGATCGCTCCACGATCACCCGCCGAACCAGGGTCACTGCATCGCCGGCGGCTCGTCTCAACATTGGGGCCGGCGCCGGAGCCGGACCCAGACCCCGTGCCGGGGGCGGTGGACCAGCAACGTTTCGGGGGTGACCGGCGGCTCGCTCAGCGGTTCGAAGTCGAACTGGCGAACCATCAGAGCGATCAGGATCCCGGCCTCGAGCATCGCGAATCCTTCGCCGATGCAACCGCGCGGCCCGACGCCGAAGGAGATGAGGCTCCCTGCCGGTAACGGCGCGCGAGTGGCCCGCAGAAATCGCTCCGGCCGAAACGCGTCGGGCTCCGGAAAAAGGTCGGCCCGCCGATGGACGACGGGCGGCAGGATGTTGACGATGGTGCCCGCCGCCACGTCGGTTCCTGAGGGGAGCCGATCGTTCGCGATCGCCCGGCGGCCGATGGCCCAGAGCGGGGTATGGAGCCGGAGCGCCTCGCGAAACGCCGCTTCCGCCAGTTCGAGGCGGCGAACTTCGGCGGCACCGGGCAGGTCTACCGGACCGAGTACCTGGTCGGCCTCGGCCCTCAGGCGCAGGAGCAGATCGGGACTTCGCATCGCTTCGTGCCAGAGCCAGGCCAGGCCGGTCGCGGTGGTGGCGTGGCCGGCCAGCAACATCGTGACGACCTCGTCCCGGAGTTGGGTGTCGGTGAGGCTCGTCCCCTCCGCATCCCGGGCTCGCGCCAGAATCGAGAGGAGATCGTCTCCCGATCCCGGCTCCCGGCGGCGGCTCTCGATCAACGCGTGGGCCGCCCGCTCGATGCCGGCCACTGCCCGCTCGTACTTCCGGCGGGCTGGTGTGGGGATCCACCGCGGCAGCACCACGAGCGTCATCGGGTGGATGTACCGCTGGCAGGTCAGGAGGTCATCGACCAGCCCGGGCGCTTCCTCACTCCAATCCGCGGCAAACTGGGCCTTCACCAGCATCCGCAACGTGACGACGTTCATCGCTCGAGCCAGGTCCACCGCGCCGTCGGGCAACTCGCCGAGGAAGGCGGCTGCCTCCGTGGCCATCACGCCCGCCATCTTCTCGAGGTTCGGCCGGGAGAACGATGGCCCGATCAGCGTGCGCTGGCGACGGTAAAGCTCACCGCCGCTGCGGATCAGGCCGCGGCCCAACAGCCGGGACCCGCTCCGCTCGCCGCCCGTCCGGCGATAGTTGGTGTGCCGCACCATCAGCACGTGCCGGACGTCATCCGGAGAATACAGGTGCAGGTGGGGCGGGTGGCCGAACGGAATCCTGACGACGTCGCCATAACGCCGGTGC
>JANPEL010000268.1:0-6010 GCA_031431925.1 Gemmatimonadota bacterium
GATTTGGTCGAAGGGCTGCGGCGGCGTCGGATGTGGCCGCCCGGGCGCTCGCCGCCGGGGATCCGGTGCAGGTCGCGGCTGTCAATCGCCGCCTGATAGCGGCGGAGCGGCAGTGGTTGTTGCCGGGGGGGATTCCGGGGCGGCCGTGGTTCAGGCATGCGCTCTATGCCCCGAAGTTCACCTATGCCGCCATGGAGCTGCCGGGGGTCCGGGAGGCGGTCGACGAGGGAGACTGGGGCCGAGCCCGCCGGGAGGTGGCCCGGCTGGTGGAGCGGGTCAGCGCGGTGGCGGCAGTGCTCGAACGTTAGGCCCGGAGCTTGAACCGCTGGATCTTGCCGGTGGCGGTCTTGGGAAGCTCCGCCACCGCCTCGATCCACCGGGGATATTTCCACGGGCCCGCGACGGCCTTGACGTGCAACCGGAGTGCCTCGGCGAGGGGTTCGTCGAGAACGAACCCGGGCTTCAGCACCACGAAGGCTTTGGGTTTGGTGAGCTGATCCGAGTCGGAGTGGCCCACCACTGCGGCTTCGAGCACCGCCGGGTGGGAGATCAGGGCCGATTCCACCTCGAACGGCGAGACCCAGATCCCGCCGGATTTGAACATGTCGTCGGCCCGGCCACAGTAGTGGTAGTACCCGTCCTCATCGAGCCGGTATTTGTCGCCGGTCATCGTCCATTCGCCAACGAACGTCTTCCGGCTCCGGTCGCGCTGGTTCCAGTACCCCTCGGCGGCGGTGGGGCCGCTCACCATTAACTCGCCGATCTCGCCCGGAGGGGTTGGGTCGCCCTGGTCGGTGACGATCCGCGCCCGGTAGCCGGGCACCGGCTTGCCGCTTGATCCATACCGAATCTCACCGGGCCGGTTCGACACGAAGATGTGGAGCATTTCGGTGGACCCAATTCCGTCGAGAATGTCGACGCCCACCGCGGTCCGCCACCGGTTTCCGATTTCGGCGGGCAAGGCCTCGCCGGCGGAGATGCAGGCCCGGAGCCGGTTGGAACCGAGACCCCGGGGCAGGATGCCGCTGCCTAACATCGAGGCGTAGAGGGTCGGGACCCCGCAGAACACGGTGGGATGGTGGGTCCGCATGATTCCGAGCACCGCCTCGCGGGTGGGACGGTCGGGCAGCAGGATGGCGGTGGCGCCGACCGACAAGGGAAACGACATCCCGTTGCCGAGTCCGTAAGCGAAGAACAACTTGGCCGCCGAAAAGATGACGTCGTCGGCTGTCAGGCCGAGGATGCCCTGGCCATAGAGCCGGGCGGTGGCGGCGGGGCTCGAGTGGAGGTGACGGGCCGCCTTTGGCTGGCCGGTTGAGCCCGAGGTATAGAGCCAAAACGCGGTTTCGTCGGCGTGGGTTAGCGCCGGGGCGGGGTCGGCCGGCGCGGCGGCCTCGATGCCGGCGAGGTCGCCCGAGCTCAAGACCACGAGGGGCCGGATTGCCTTGAGTTGGTCGAGCATTGGCCCGGCTCGATCGGCCAGTTCCGGCGACACAATCACGAACTGGGCGCGGCTGTCCTCGATCTGGTAGCGCCACTGGTCAGCGGTCAGCAGCGTGTTGAGGGGCACCGCGACCGCGCCGGCTTTGACCGCGGCCCAGAACGCGACCGGAAAGTCGATGGTATCGAGCAGGATCAGGACGACTCGCTGTTCCCGCTGGAGGCCGAGCCGTCGAAGGCCGTTCGCCAACCGGTCGGTGCGGTCTTTGAGTTCTGCGTAGGTTAGTTGCCCGTGGGGATCGAGGTAGGCGACTTTCGCGCCCCGTCCCTCGGCGATGTGCCGGTCGACGAGATCGACGCCGGCGTTACAGCCTTCGGTTTCTGGTGCCATGGAATGGAAGGTAGCCAGGTGCCCCGTGGTCGGGTCGCGCTCCACCGCCACTTAGCCCCACAGCCGCAGTGGCAGCAGTCCCCAGGCGGCAAGAACCAAGGACCATTGCAGCACCGCAATCATCGCGCAGGCCTCGACGCGCTTGGGGCGCCGCCATAACCCCACCACCATGGCGACCGGCAACGCACCGGTGACCACGGCCAAGAGGCCGCTCACGAACGTCAGATCACCGAGCGCCAGGAAGGATTGGCCGAAGAAGAACGGGATCGGTACCATCAGGCTCACGGCGGCAAGAAACGGCACGAAGAGCGGAGCGGACCGCGGCAGCGACCTCTGAACCAGCCGAAGCACCCCGGCCGCAATCAGTCCAACGAGGCCGACGATTCCGGCCGCGAGGCTGATCCAGAGCAAGCCCAAGCGCCAGATCGCGATTCGTTGGAACGACTGGAGCCCGTCGGTCACGACGCCCTGGTGATCCGCCGTCTCGACGAAGGCGTGGGACGGGGTTGCCCGATCGGTGGCGCGGAACAGCATCCCGCGGGCGGGGATCAGCTCTCGGGTGGGCCCCTGAAAGGGATTCAGGCGAAGGCTGGTCCCATCGAACTCGACCGTGACGAAGCGGGTGAGCCGGTCGAGATACCCGAAGGACGCGAACCGGTTCGGCTCGGGAACATAGATCCCGGCCCAGCCGGCGAGGCCCGGCGGGAAGGCCGCCCGCGGGGGCGAAGGCGTCGGGGCTACGCCGAGCGCTCGGATCAGGAGCGCGTCGAAGCGGCCGTAGTCGGCGGTTTCGCTGTCCGCGTTATGCGCCACGAAGAAGGCTTTGTCCTCGTCGGGAAAAATGCAGAGCATTGCCCGGTAGCCGACCGTATTGCCCGAATGGCAGAGGCCGACGACTCCATGGCGGTCGCGCCGTCCCAAGCCGAGCCCGTAGCCCGCGGCGAGTCCGGCGGCCGCCGCCTCGGTTCCAGCCGGCTTGCCCATCGCGCGGAGCAGGTCCGGCGCGATGAACGGCGTGCCCCCGATGCTCCCGTCGCCCAAGAGAAACCGGGCGAAGGTCGCCATGTCGGCGGCCGTCGTGGTGAATTGGCCGGCCGGCCGAAGCACCGACGGGACGGCGGCCTGGGTAACGCCCTGTTCGAAGTGCCCCATGGCGAGGGTCGGGTCCGCCTCCGGTCCGGTTTGCGAGACGAACTCGAAGGTACTCCTCGTCATGCCAAGTGGCCCGAGGAGGTGGCGGTCGAGCCAGGCCTCGTAGCGTTCGCCGGTGGCCGCCTCGATGACCAGCCCGAGCAGGGTGAAGCCCAAGTTGGAATAGGAGAAGCGGAGGCCGGGCGGGTACCGAACCCGGAGTGACCGATCGTTGGCGACCAGGGCCAGGAGCGGCGTGTCCCGGGTGGGCTCGAGGCTGAAGACGTCATGGAGCCGGGCATCGTCGAGGCCGGCCGTGTGGTCGAGGAGGTGGCGGAGCCGGAGCGGGTGGGTCGCGTTCCACGGGTTGTCGAGCCGGATCCCGGGCAACAGATCGGCGACCTTCGCGTCGAGCGACAAGCGGCCCGTCGTAACGAGTCGAAGCACCCCGGCAGCGAGCAGCGTCTTCGTCACTGACCCGATTTGGACCCGGTCGGTGTCGGCGAGGACTCGGCCGAGGGCGGCGTCGGCCCGGCCCGCGGCGCCGGTGGCCACCGCTCCGCTCGGCCCAACGGTTGCCCAGACGGCGCCAACGAGGCCCTCCTCCGTGAGGGCCCGCGCCATCTCAGCCGGAAGGTCTTGGGCCGCCGCGGAACGCCCGATCATCAGGAGCATCGTACTCGCAACGATTGTCGGCATTGGCATGGCGCAATATCGGCTTGCCGCTGGATGGGTGGCAACTTGACCGCTCCCGGCCGCCCTCTGGCAGAACCGCGCCGATAGCCCGATCTTCCACGCTGCCATGACCACTCCCTTGGACCGACTCGCCGGAGCGCTCGGTGACCGCTACCGGATCGAGCGCGAGGTCGGCGCGGGCGGCATGGCCACGGTCTACCTGGCCGAGGACCTGAAGCACCACCGCAAGGTCGCGGTCAAGGTCCTCCGGCCCGACCTCGCGGCGGCTCTTGGCCCCGAACGGTTCCTCCGCGAAGTCACCATTGCCGCCAACCTCCAGCACCCCCACATCCTGCCGTTGCATGATTCCGGGGAGGCCGACGGCTTTCTCTATTACGTCATGCCCTACGTCGAGGGCGCCACGCTTCGCGAGAAGTTGGTTCGCGAAGGCGAACTCCCCATCGCCGAGGCGGTCCGGATCCTCCGGGACGTGGCCGACGCCATGGCCTACGCGCACCAGCGGGGCGTGGTCCACCGCGACATCAAGCCGGAAAACGTGATGTTGTCCGGCCGTCACGCCTTGGTGACCGACTTCGGGGTGGCCAAGGCGGTGAGTGAGGCCACGGGGCGGCAGACGTTGACGACGGCCGGGGTCGCGCTGGGCACGCCGACCTATATGGCGCCGGAACAGGCCGCGGCGGACCCCCATACCGATCACCGGGCCGACATCTACGCGTTCGGGGTCGTGGCCTACGAACTGTTGACCGGCCGGCCGCCGTTCACGGGCGCGACCCCGCAGGCGGTGATGGCGGCCCAGGTGACGATGCCGGCGGATCCGGTGACCCGCCACCGGGCGAGCATTCCGCCCGCCTTGGCCGCCCTGGTGATGAAGTGTCTGGAGAAGAAGCCCGCCGACCGGTGGCAGAGCGCTGACGAGCTGATTCCGGTGCTCGAGGCGACGCTGACGCCGAGCGGGGGGATGGCGCCGGTGGCCGCCGCGCGGAGCTTGGTACCCCGGATCGTCGCGGCGGTTGCGGTCGTGGTGATCGGCATCCTCGGCTGGCAGTTGGTACGCCGGCCAAGCGCGGCAGCCGTGAGGACCGAGGCCCGGTCGATCGCGGTCCTCCCGTTGGTGAACGCCGGTGCCAATGCCGACGACGAATATCTGGCCGATGGGATTGCCGACGGCCTCACCAGCGCGCTCTCCAAGGTGCCCGGTCTCAAGGTCGCGTCCCGCAATTCTGCGTTCCTGCTCAGGGGTACGGCGCTGTCGGCGAAGCAAAAGGCCGACACGTTAGGCGTGGCGACGATTCTCGAGGGGTCGATGCAGCGGGGGCTCGGCCGGATTCGGGTGACGCTGCAGTTGCTCAGTGCCAAGGATGGGCTGGCGCAATGGACCGAGTCGTACGACCGGCCGGCGGCCGATCTGATGGCGGTACAGGACGAAATCGTCCAGCAGGTGGCGGCGGCGCTCCAACTCCACTTGGGCGGCCTGCCGTTGGCGGTGTCAAAGGCTGGGCGGTCGGCCAATCCCGAGGCCAATGACCTCTACCTCCGCGGCCAGTTCTGGCTGAACAAGTCGTCGTCGGAAGAAGGGCTCCGGAAGGCCCTCGAGTATTTCCAGGCGGCGGTGGTGAAGGATCCGGGTTTCGCGGCCGCCCACGCCGGCATCGGCGTGGCTTGGGGTGAGATTGCCGATGCCTACGAGCCCGGCCCAACGGCGCACCCGAAGGCGAACGCGGCGGCGGCCGCCGCCCTGGCTCGCGATACGCTGCTGGCGGAGGCCCATGGCATCTTCGGGTTTTCCCTCTGGGCCACCACGTGGAGTGCTCGGGAGGCGGAGCACCACATGCGTCGGGCACTCGAGCTGGACGGTAACTCCACCGCTGCCTCTTGGACGCTCGCGTTCTTCTTGTGCAACGCGGCGGTTGGTCGGATCGACGAGGGTCTTCGAACCCTCGACCGGACGATCGCAACCAACCCCCTGGACGCCCGACTGAGTTACTACCGTGAAGGCTGCCTTTTCAACGCGCGGCAATACGACTCCGTGATCACGCAGGGACGGCGGACCCTGGAGCTCGACCCGAACTTCTTCTATGCTGACTCGTTCTCGGGTTGGGCGCTGGTCCTGCAAGGTCGGCTGGCCGAGGCAACGGCGGAATACGAGCGGGTCCGAAGGACAGTTCCGAACGCGCCCGTCTATGGCCCGGTGATGATCCTTGCGAAGACCGGCCATCTGGCCGAAGCGCGAGCTGAGTTGCGGAAACTCGAGCAAAGGGCTGACGTGATACCGGTGATGATCGCAGCCCTGCTCGGGTGGGTCGGGGAGCCGACACCTTCCTTCGCACTCCTCGAGCAACTGTTGGTCCGCCG
>JANPEL010000269.1:0-3851 GCA_031431925.1 Gemmatimonadota bacterium
CGTCCGGCGATAGTTGGTGTGCCGCACCATCAGCACGTGCCGGACGTCATCCGGAGAATACAGGTGCAGGTGGGGCGGGTGGCCGAACGGAATCCTGACGACGTCGCCATAACGCCGGTGCCATTCGGCAAAGACCTCGAAAGGTGAGCGCATCAGCCTCGGCAGGTCGCGCAGAAGGCGGGCTACCGTCAGGCGACCCGGCGCTCGCGGCGGTTCAGGTCCCTCGGCAGGGCGGGCCCGGCCAACGCCTGGCTCTACGTTACCCATAGACTCAGCGATGAGACTCCTGGCCCACTTCGCGGGCAAAGTCTCGGACTAACTCGCCAAACCGGGGTGGGTCCCACAGGCTCACGCCATGGGGCGACCCTTCGAACACGGTCAGCGTGGCTCGGGGAAAAGCCGCGAGAAAACGGGACTCGCCCCTTCGGTTGGGGCGATCCATTTCCCCGTTGACGAACCGGATCGGCCCCGAGTAACGAGCCAGCGGCTCGAGGAACGTCCTCCCGGACAGCTCGAACACGGCTTCCCCATATGCTTCGAGCCGGAGGCCGCCGCCGGCGACGATGGCATCGAGCGGCGCCCGCGGAAAGGTCTTGGGAACTTGTCGCATGGTCTTCGCCAGCAGTCGCTCGGGGCCAAAGACCTTGGCCAGGGCGCCCGTGAGGCGCGCCTGCGCTCGCAACGCCGCCGCCAGGAGTCCGGTGAACTCGGCGGTGCATCCTGCCAGCACTAGGCCCTTGACCAAAGCCGGGTGGGCGGCCGCCAACGCCATCGCGGTGCACCCGCCGAGCGAATCGCCCGCGACGACCGCGCCCGCCGGACTCTCGCGCTCAATGAGGGCCGCCACTTCGGTCACGGCCCGGTCGATTGAAAACGGCCCGTCTCGCCGGGTGCCGTGCCCCGGTAAATCCGGCGTGAGGGTCGTGAACTCGGGGTTCAAGATCGAAACGGCGGGATCCCACATCCGGCCGTTCAAGGTGGCGCCATGGAGCAGCACGATGGTCGTTTGAATGATGATCTCCGGGCCGAGGACCGAGCCAGCGAATGGCGATCAAGGTAGGTTGTTTCGACCCGTACGCGAAGTAGGACGTCACAAGGCTGATTTCATGGCGGCCTCCCTAACGAGGGATCAGACTTTCCTCGACGTCCAGCGAGCGAAACCACGGGGTCCCATCTGTCAGGGCGGTCACGACCACCGCCCCGTGCTCCAACCCGACCCGGTAGCGGCGCTGAGTCACCTCGCCGCGATCGAATCGCCCCACCAAATCAAGTCGAACGACTTTGCCTAACCGCCGGATCAGTCGTGCCGCTTCTGCGACCGCGGCGGGCCCCCATGTCTCGCGCGCGTCGGGCCCCAACCGGCTCTGATCCAGCTGTCCCCGGCCCAGTCCCTCGACCATCGCCCTCAGGCTGGTCGTGAAACTGGGGTCCGTGTCGGCAATCAGGGCCGGTGGCTTCGGCGCGAGGTCCGGGTCGTAGATGCCGGCGATGGCGTCGGCCAGCGCGGCCGGATTGGCCCACTCGGCGTTACCCAGAACGATGACCGTGAGTCCCTTCCCCACGAACCGAGAAATGTTGGTGACAAACCCCGGGAGCGCGCCGCCGTGGCTCACGGTGCGAACGCCGTTGGTCGGCGACAGGAACCACCCCAACCCGTACGGCCTCACCGACCCGTCGGCCAGGGTCGTGGGTGTCCACATCTGATCGAGACTCGCCTGGGAAAGGACCCGGGGCCGGTAGAGTGCGGAGTCCCATTTGGCCATATCGAGGACCGACGACATCAAGGCCCCTTCGGAAAAGGCCGCGGTCTCGGTCACCGCGTCGCGGTTCGCGATTCGGCCTCGGTCTTTGCCGTAACCCTTCGCCCGGTTCGGAATGATCGACTTCGGGTCGCTGCTCCGGGTGGCCGTCATCCCGATCGGCCGAAAGGTCCGCCGGTCTAGGAACGACCAGAACGACTCACCCGACACTTTCTCGATGATCATGCCGGCCAACCGGTAGGCGCTGTTGCGGTAGGCCCAACCGGCGCCGGGCGGGAATTCCAGCGAATCGGCGAAGACGGTCCGCAACACGTCGAGGTGATGGTGCTCGAAGCGGTCGAACTCGATGTAACTCGGATTCCAATGCTCCTCGGGGAGCCCGGAGGTGTGATTGAGGAGATGGCGCACCGTGATTCGGCCCCAATGGGCCGGAAGCGAATCGACGTACCGGGCGACGGATTCGTCGAGCGAAACTTTCCCGTCCTCGACCAGCTGCATGATGGCGGTCGCAGCGAATTGCTTGGAGATCGACCCGAGGCCGAACAGGGTTTTGGGGGTGACCGGAGACCCGAGTTCGAGGTTGGAGACCCCGTACCCCTTGGCCTTGATGACCACGCCGTTGCGGACCACGGCCACGGCGAGCCCCGGCACCTTCCGATCGAGGCGATAGCGTTCGACCAGGCGATCGACTCGCGCCCCGGCGCCGGACTGTTGGGCGGCAGCCGGCACGGCCATCGGAAGGACGAACCCGGCCCACACCAACATTCGCATCATGATCATGGTTCCCCCAAAGCTGTGACGGTTTCCTGAACCACGTGAGCGCGCCGCGGAGTAGTCGCCGATCCGGTCCCGCATCGGCTGGCGATCGGTGTTCATCTGGATTGTAACTGAAAAACCCCAGTCGGGGTAATACCCCATATCGGTCTGTTACCCGGGAATCCAATGGCTCTGGCGGTCCGGTGGAAACCCACGCTTCGTGGCGGGTCTCCTCGTTTCGGGGTATTTTCCGATCGCTTCCAGAGGTTCCCTCGTTCATATAGGCCGGTGATTTGGCCCTCCAGGCTCGATGGCGCGTACAGGCCCCAAATGGTTGATCCCCTCGGGCGGTTGACAGCCGCGCTGGCGGGCCGGTATCGGATCGAGCGCAAGCTCGGCGCCGGCGGCATGGCCACCGTCTACCTGGCCCGCGACCAGAAGCACCAGCGGGAAGTGGCTATCAAGGTCCTCCGCCCCGAGCTCGCCCGATCCCTCACCGGTGACCGTTTCCTGCGCGAGATCGCGATCACCGCGCGGCTCAACCATCCCCACATCCTTGCGCTGCTCGACTCCGGTTCCGCCGAGGACGGCGAATTCCTCTACTATGTGATGCCGGTCGCGACCGGCCAGTCGTTGCGGGACCGGCTCGATCGGTCCGGGGCCCTCCCCGTGGCCGATGCGGTGCGAATCGCCTCCGATGCGACCGAAGCGCTCCTGCATGCCCACGGGCAGGGCGTTGTCCATCGCGACATCAAGCCCGACAACATCCTGCTTTCGGACGGGCACGCGATCGTCGTCGACTTCGGGATCGCGAAGGCCGTGGGCACAGCGCGGGAGACGGCCACCCTGACGACGGAGGGGACCTCGCTCGGCACGCCGGCGTACATGGCGCCGGAGCAGGCGGCCGGCGAGGCGGATGTAGACCATCGCGCCGACATCTACGCGATCGGCGCGATGCTCTTCGAGATGGTGGCCGGTGCGCCCCCTTTTACCGGGACCTACCAGCAAGTGGTGATGGCGAAGATGGCCAAGGACGCGCCATCGCTCGCGGCCCGGGTGCCGACGGCACCGCCTGGACTAGCCCGACTCGTCGCCCGCTGCCTGGCGCGCGATCCGGCCGGGCGCCCGGCCACGGCCGAGTCGCTCCTCGCCGAGCTCAGAGCGCTGGCCCGGACCGATCAGACCGGCGAAAAACGCCGCACCCGCCTCATGCTCGTCGGCAGTGCCGTCGCCATCGCGGCCGTCGCGGTGCTCGGCTTCCTGTTCGTCCGCGATCGGCGGGCCCGTTGGGTCCACGAGACCGCGCTTCCGGACATTGCCCGGCTGGTGGAGGCC